>JBLINY010000001.1:0-131734 GCA_047638695.1 Acidimicrobiales bacterium
CCGCTGCGCTGCTTCAGGACATGGCGGTCCCGGTTCTTGCCAGCCACGACGAGCGCTATGGCGATCTACTCGTCCATTGGCACAACTCGACCGAGGATCTCGCTGCGCTGGAGACCGACAACTACGGCTGGCATCACGGCACGGTCGCGAGCTGGATGGGGACCAACTGGTGTTTCCCCTCAGAGTTCGTTGACTTCATGGCTGGTCACCATGGAGCTGAGCTCGTCGGTGCGCTGCTGCCGGCTCAGATCGTCTCTCCGCTGCGCGAGGCGGACACAGCCGGTGACGAGGAAGTAATAGAAATCGGGGCCGAGGTTATGGACCTCTCGACCGATGAGCTCGCGTCGTTGGTGGCTACCGCTACACACGAAGCGACGATCCTGGCCCAGCTGCTTCAGTAGCCGGGCTGTCGCTATCGAGCCTCGGTCACTAGCCCGTCTCAACACGAGGAGGCCTTGACTGGACCGCTATCCGACCGGCCGCGACTCGTCGGATTCGGTGTCTAGGTCTGTGTCAGCTTCGGAGACCGGGTCGGTTTCGGTCGGCTCTTGAGTCTGTTCGCTTTCAGGCTGCCCAGCCTGGGAACCGTAGGGCAAGAAGGGGTTCCGAGGGGCTGAGGGCGGCGACCATTCGACCGCCACAGGTTGGTCGTTGTCGACGAAGGAGATCGAGGCAGGTCGATCGAAACCGGATTCGGTTGGCCCCGTAGACGTTCCGAGAACCCCCGCTTTGAAGCCGAAGACGCCAAGGCCCAGGCAGGCGGCGGCAAGGAGAAACTTTCCTCGTGGCACCTTCTTGAAACGACTCATTCCTCGCCCTCAGCTTCCTCGTCGAAGTCGTCTGCGGGATCGGGGGCGACCAGTTCTTCGGTTGTGAAGATACGGGCCACGAGATCGAGGCTTAAGACATCGGGGTCTTCCTCCATCACCGCAATTGACAGGGTGTCGACAACGACCAGTCGATCGGAGGTCTCAAGAGTGGCCACAAAGTTGTTGATCTCGGAGTATGAACCTATGCCCGAGATTGAGACGGCGACTGCCGCTACACCAACTGGGGGTTCGTTATCGGTTGCGAACGTTGCCTCGGCGGTCACGACGTCGGGGGTGACAACCGTGACGTCGAAGGAGGACTCGTCAGCCATCGAATGAACGCGGCGAGCGAAGTTGCCGAACTCGACCGTGGACGGAATGGCAAGCTCAATCGCAGCGAATCGATCGTCGTGCAGCGGTCGCTCGGCTTCGAATTGTTGGACGCGGATCCGCTCCCCGGTGACGAATTCGCGGTCGGCGTTGGTTGTTTCCATGCGGTCGATCGCGTCCTGTGTGGTGCTCCGGGCAGGAAGGAAGGCAAGCCATGCCCATGCCCATGCCATCACTACAGCGAGAGCCAGCATCAGGCCCGAGAGTCGAATCGACCCCTTCATGGCTTGGCCGTTTCTGTTGATGCCGCGTTGGTTATCACGCCGTCGATGACGAAGAAGAATGCCTCGATCTCGGAATCGCCGATGGTGCCGTAGACCGATTGTTCAAGCCAGACGTTGTCGATGAACGGCCCATCGTTGGCCGAGTCGATCCAATCGCCGACGGTCGAAAGGTCATCGGCGAGTCCGATGAAGGTCACCACGCCCACCTGTCTACCGTTGTTGACACCAATGAGTGGCTCATCGGCCTCGCCACGCTGCACTTCGATACTGACAAGCTGGCTGGCCAACGGCATAGCTTCGGCCATGGCGCCAAGAACGTGGAGGTAGCGCACTCGTTGGCTCTTGAGATCGGAAATTCGCTGCTCGCCGACTTCCAGGAGCAACTGCTCGTCCTCTGAGGCGGAGAAGTTCTCGAGTTTCAGGAACATCTCGTCCGTCGTTGCTTCCGCACGGGTTGCTTCTTGTTCGAGGTAGTGGGCATCGGATCGCCGGCTCCATCCATCAGCTGCGGCGACGAGGGACAACAATCCGACGACAATGGTGGCTACAACGAGTCCTCTCCGACGGACCGTGGAGCGACGAGTGCTATCGCTAACGAGTCTCAGTCGGCGTGTCGGCGCATAGCGGCGTCCGCCCACCAAGGCAGCGCCGAGAGCTACCTCGAATCCAGCGAACCCGATGACCTCGTTGTCCCAGTCGATGGCGGGCTGGGCCCGTTCGACTCGGAGGCCAGTCGCATCCTCGAGCGCGGGGACCAGCCCCGCCGCTCGCGATCGGCTGCCGGTCAGGGTGATGGCTTCCACCCGACGAGAGTCGAGATCGTCGCGAAAGTAGGAGATGGTTCTGCGGATCCCCTCAACAACGGTTGCCACCCCGGCCGCCGGCCGAACTTCCTGACTGCCGTGCGAGTCGTCGTCGACGAGGAGAGCGAGCTCAGCCTCTAGCTCTTCGGCCAATGACAGTGAGGTGGTTGCAACTCCGGCACTGATCGACCGAGAGAAGAGAGTTCCGCCGGCATCGCGAACAAACACCGATGTGACCGTGTCTTCGACGTCAACGATCACAGACAACGAGGCCGTAGTGGCTTGTGCCTCGGCATCGTCGGACACCTCTTGGGTGTGTTTCGTTGGCGGTGTGTCGACGAGGAGCGCGCTTCCGATGGCGTCGGCCATGAACTCGGTATCGACGGTTTCTAGCCCCGCGTCAGACAGAAGGCTGCGAAACTCGGTGAGTACCGTCTCAGGGACGGAGACAACCAAGGTGGAGACCCAGTCCTGGTCATTTCGTTCGAATCGATCGAGAACTGCGACGTCGAAGACAGCCTCTTCAATTGGGTAGTTGATGAGGTCGGCGATGTCGTAGCTGGCGGCTTGGCGAAGGTCGTTTTCCGTCAACGCTGGCAGTTCGGAACGCCGGAGTACGGCAAGCCGACCGTCGATCGACAATCGAACCCGGGTCGACCGAAAACCAATGCGTTCCCAGAGCGATATCAACGCCGTCGATAGCGCTTCTGCGTTGACGATACGGCCGTTTTCGATGCTGCCATCGGGGACGGCAATCGACCCGGCCCGTTCGACACTGAAGGGACCATTCGACGAGCCGACGACCTCCACGGCGCGGATCTCTCCGCCGTCGAATGACAGGCCGACGACTCGTCCGGCGGTCATTCGGTCTCGGACGACATTGCTAGCCGCTTTGAGAGGTGTCTGTAACACGCTCCCAAAAATCGCGGAAGCGAGTCAGGCTTCACCCTCGTCGAGGTGATGGTTGTCGTGCTGATCATCGGGATTTTGCTGGCAATCGGCATCCCGACCTTCCTGGGAGCCAGAACTCGCGCCCAAGATCGGGCCGCCCAATCAAACCTTCGCACTGCGCAGAACACGGCGCTGATCATTTACACCGACGATGCAGACTTCCGTCAGGCGAGCGTCGCCAACTTGCGGGTTGCTGAACCATCGGTGACCTGGCGGGGCGCCAACGGGGTATCTCGTAGCGAGTCCAACGTCAGCATCTCGAACCCTCTCGGTGGCGACGAATGGGGTGCAGCCGCAATGTCCGATTCTGGAACATGCTTCTTCATCCACCTACGTTCCGACGGCAGCACGCAATACGCCAGCTCAGACTCGACGTCGTGTACTGGCAGCAACGCCTTGTCTGCTACCGGCACGGGCTGGTAGTGATGAAAGGTCCGGGATGGCCCGGGCGGTGCTGGATGCGTAGCATCGGCTCGCCGTGAGCGTCCGTGATATCACACGGTGAGAATCGAGGCTGGCGAGTCGGCGATGCTTGTGGAGGTCACCCATGACGGGATGCTTGTGGAGGTCACCCATGACGGAAACCGATGACGAGATTCAGCGACGGCGCGCGTCGCGGGAAGTTCGCGAGCAGGTCGTCGACGCTCGGGGTCGAGAGCGTCAGCGGTTCGCCGACGACTTGCATGACGGACCTGTGCAGTCGCTTGCTTCGGCTCGATTGTTGTTGGACTCACTAAGGGAATCTCAGACTGGTCGGCGTGTGCCGGCTATTGACAAGGCGCATGACGCAGTCGTCGAAGCACTCGCAGCGCTTAGGGAGCTCTCGGCCCGTAGTGCACACCCAGACATAGAAGATGGCGACGCGGCCGCCGCGATTCGGCTGCTCGGGGACTCGATCTTCACCGAGCCTCGTCGCACGAGGCTCGTGGTCATCGACGAAACCGAGGGACGAGTTGTCGGGCCCATTGCGAGTGAGTTCTACAGGATCGGCAGAGAGGCTGTGTTGAACATCGCGGCTCATGCTGAAGCCTCGGAAGCCTCGGTAACTCTGACGCAGACTTCGGAGTTCGCGCAGATGGTTGTTCACGACAACGGCAGCGGGTTCTCGGGCCCCGTCGACCTTCCGACGCATCTGGGGCTGCAGAACATGCGCCGTCGGGCGACGAGCTTAAACGGGACGCTGACGATCGAGTCCTCGCCGGTGACCGGGACCAACGTGACGGTCATCGCCCCTCTCTAGCAAGGCGCCTCTAGCGGGACCCCCTCTCAAAATGGACAGTTGAGCTCAGGTCGTCACCATCGAGCCTTCGAGGGGTCGACAGGGGTTGGGAGGAGTGCAGCAGCCCGCTGTCCCTGACTGGAGATTCCCGTGTCCCGTTCCTGGAAGAGCCGCGCTGCCACAATGTTTGGTGCAGCACTCGCTGTTTCCGTCGTCTCGCTGGTCCCGTCCGGCGGCCTAGCTGCTTCGACAAACGTAGCGTGCGGCAAGATAGCTACTGTTCAGTTGACCCGTGAGGTTGCTGACGTCGCATCGATCGCGACTGCCGAGCAGGCTCCTGACGAGGCGACGAACTCTCTGTCGGCCATCGTTGCCAGGCTTGGCGGGCAGGCCGTATTCGAGGACGTTGTTGCCGACGGTGCCCAGTTGTCGACGAGACGGTCAGTCAATCGGCGCTCCATCGTCAAAGCCATCGACCATTGTGTCGGCTTCTCGGTTCCGATTCCTGCCACCTCGGACCGAGCACCATCGGCTGGGTGCGAGGTCGCTCTTGACTTCAAGGACTGTGTTGCCTCGCAGCCCACCGTCGACGAGGGAAGCGCCACCGGAATGGTCGATCCACTGGGGCCGTCGGTGAACGCCGGCCCTCAGGGGCTTCGCGGGTCGAGGCTTGACGTATCGGCGACGCCACTCGGCTCCGGCAAAGCCGGCTAGTCACACCCGCTGGCTCCGACAAGCTTCTCCCGTCATCACAAGAGACGCTTCCACGGGGGGCGATCAGGTCGGTCAGCTCGGAGGGTCGCGTTAGGGTTTGGTCATGGGCCAGTCTTTGCCAACGATTGAAATCGAACCCTCCGGCCAAGCGTGCGGTGCCACGGTGCGGGGCGTCGATCTGAGCAAGCCGCTTGACGCCGAAACCGTCGCCGAGATTAGGGCTGCATGGCTCGAACATCATGTGGTTACCTTCCCCGGTCAGTCCATGGACGATGACGATCTCGAACGATTTACGCTCTCATTTGGTGACTTTGGCGACGACCCCTACATCGCCCCCATCGACGGTCGGCAGAACGTGATCGCTGTCGCTCGAGGGGCCGATGAGCAGGCTCCTCTTTTTGCCGAGAATTGGCACAGCGACTGGAGCTTTCAGGCCATGCCGCCGTCAGGCACCTGTCTACTGGGAATAGCCATTCCACCTGTTGGCGGCGACACGCTTTACGCCAACCAGCATGCAGCGCTCGATGCGATGCCCGCCGATCTCCGACGTCGTCTCGAAGGCAAGATGGCCATCCATTCAGCCCGCGGTGGCTATGCCCCCGACGGCACCTATGGCTTCGACGACAAGGCCACCGATCGCAGTATGGACATTCGGCCCTCGGATACAGCCATGGCAACCCAGCTGCATCCGATCATTCGCGCCCACCCCGAAACCGGACGGCTCGGCCTCTTCAGTTGCCTCGGTTACATCATTGGTATCGACGGCATGGAGGGCGCCGATGCTCGGGCTCTTATCGAGGAGCTCTTCGCCTGGCAGACCCGCGACGAGTTCGTCTACACCCACAGGTGGGAATCTGAGATGTTGACGATGTGGGACAACCGATCGGTTCTCCATCGGGCCACGAGTGGCTATGACGGGCATGACCGTCTGCTGCACCGTACGACGATCAGCGGTGTCCTGGCATCGGCCTAGCCGGCCAAGTGCGCTAGGCCTTCAGTGCCTGGCGGGCGATTGACCAGCGGTGAACTTCGCTCGGACCGTCGTAGATGCGGAAGGCGCGAATGTCCTCATAGATCCCGCGGACGACCGTTCGACCGGTGATGCCGGTGCCACCAAGAACCTGAACACAACGGTCGACCACTTTGCTCAACGACTCCGAGCAGTAGAGCTTGGCCATCGACGATTCGAGTCGGGCTTGGTCACCCTGGTCGAGCACCCAGCCGCATTGCCAGATCATGAGACGGCAGGCGTGCATGTCAACGAGATTGTCAGCCAGCTGAAAACCGACACCTTCATGTTCCCCCAACGTCTTGCCGAAGGCTTCGCGAGTGCGGGCGTAGTCGGTGGCGATGTCGTGGGCCCGCCGGGCGGCACCAAGCCAACGCATGCAGTGAGTGAGGCGGGCCGGGCCGAGGCGGACCTGGGCATAGCGGAAGCCTTTGCCCACCTCGCCCAGCACCTGCGACTTGTGCACTTCGAGATTGTTGAACTGCATCACCGAGTGGCCGCCAACGGAGTTGGAATCCATGGTGTCGAGGGTCTCGACGATTTCGATGCCCGGGGTTTTGGCATCGCACAGAAACATTGTGGCGCCGACGTCGTTGCCTTCAGCATCGATGGTGCGAGCCATCACGATGGCAAAGGCCGCACCGAGAGCACCGGTGATGAGCCACTTGGTGCCGTTGATCACATAGTTGTCGCCGGTCTCGACGGCGACGGTCTTCATCATCGAAGGGTCCGAACCGGCACCACCATCGGGCTCGGTCATGGTGAACATCGAACGGACTTCGCCGGCGCACAGAGGACGAAGGAACTGCTCCTTCTGATCGTCGCTGCCGACCTGCTCGAGCAGATGGCCATTGCCTTCGTCGGGCGCGGCGATGGCCAAGGCCAATGGCCCGAGAACAGGGGAGTACCCGGCTTCTTCGAACACCACCGCCTTGCCAACATGGCTTAGGCCCAGACCGCCGTACTCGGTGCCCAGATGAGGAGCGATGAGCCCGGCGGCTCGGGCCTTGGCCACTACCTCGAGCCGCAGCTCCTCGCTGGGACCGTGCTCGTCGTGGCTCATCAGCCGAGGGTCGCGCTCCATCGGAATGATCTCGTCAGCTATGAACGCCGCGGTTCGTTCTTTGAAATCTTGCAGTTCAGGCGTGAGAGAGAAATCGATCATGTTCGGAAAGGTAACGCTCTGGCGGGCATTCACGCGGCCTTGATCCTTCCGAGTTTGCTCGGGCTGCGTTGCCGTGGATCTATGCCGCGTCCGGTCGTGATGCTTGCTGCAGCCGACCGTCGATCCCTGCCTTGTTGTTTGTCTTCGTACCTTGGCCTAGCTGGCGAGCGAGGCGCGCCGCTGCAGGCGGGCCACCAGGACCGCAAGCGACGCGACCACCAGGACCATGCCGGTGATCTGGTAGCCGTTGAGAGGCTCGTCCAGGAACAGCGCGGCCAGTGATGTGGCAACGACCGGATTGAGGAGAAACAACACCGAGACCATCACCAACGACGTGTGGTTGTGGACCCAGTTCACCAACGTGTGTCCAACTCCGGGCACGAGAACCAACAAGATCAGCCATCCGATATCGGCTCGAGGCACGGCGAAGCTCTGGCCGCTGATGAGAGCGATCGGAAGAATAACGACGGTCGCCACAATCGTCAGCACGGTCTGTAGTTCGATGGCATCCAGCTCGGCTCGTGCTCGCTTGGTGACAACCAGGTAGGCCGTCCAAAGCAGCACGGCGAACACCGCCAACAGATCGCCCATCGGGCTCCACACCGGCGTGATCGAACTGCCATACACGACGATCGAGACGCCGACGATGGCCCCGCCGGTTATGACGACGTCAGACCGATGGACCCGTTCTCCGAAGAGTGGACCAACGAGGAGCAGCGACAGGACAGGCTGGATGGCACCAATCACGGTTGCATTCGCCACCGTTGTGATCTTCACCGCGGTGTAAAAGAACGCGATGTTGGCGGCGAACAGCAGCCCGGCAGGCCAGGCGAGTTTGATCGATCGAACTGACAGCCGTCCGCCGCGAAGGCGGAAGATCACGCTGAGCCCGATGGCCAGCCAGAAGAATCGATGGCCGGCCAACGCCAGCCCCTTGACGCCGATGTGTTTGGTCAGCGGTGGCATCGCCGACAGCATGGTGATGGCAAAGATGGCGACGACCGGGCCCAGCATCGTGGTTGTATTGGCATCGGCCTCGGCGTCTGGCACCAGCGGACGCTACTCCTGTCGGGCGAGCACCGGTAGACCGGTCGAACTCAGCGGTTCGATGGTTAGAGGTGGGGCATCACTTCATCGGCAAAAAGCCGCATCGAGCGGGCGGCATCGTCACGACCGATCGAGCCCCAGGCAAAGGTAATGGCCAGATAGTTCAGGCCCCCTTCTTCGATGGCCTGGGCCAGCCCCTTCCGCACGGTCTCGGGTGAGCCGCAGATCAGGGCGCCAGCTGCTCGGAAACGTTCGACAGTCGGGATTCCCGACGTGGGAACGTCGTCGTTTGCCAGCCAGAGTTTTACAAAGCTGTGTTGCCATTGGTCGAAGGTGTCAGCCAGCAACTTCTCGGCCTCGGCGTCGGTGTCAGCGATGATGACTTGGCGCATCATGCCGATCGTGGGTTCGGTGACGTGGGCGTTGAATCGGACCGGGTTTCCCCCTTTGCTTTCGAGAGTTCTATTGCGTTCGAGCGCCTGCTTGTAGCCGGCGACGGCCTCACCGAATAGCGATGCCGGACCCAACCCCATCAGGTTCATGCCATGGGCACCGGCCCACGCCAGTCCCTCGGGTGAGGTGGTGGCATGCCACAGCGGGGGATAGGGCTGCTGCACGGTGTGCAACTCCATGGGCACGCCGTCGTAGCTGGGTCGGGTGGTACCGACGTGCGTGAGCGTGTCGTTGGTCAAGCCTTTCACCAGAATCTCGAGTGTTTCCTCGAAAACCGCCCGAGAGGTCGCTGGATCGGCCCCGAAATGGCCGAGCTCGTAGGGGCTGACCCCTCGACCGACGCCAAGGTCGAGCCTGCCGTTTGAGAGGTGATCGATCATGGCGATCTCCTCGATCAGGCGCAACGGGTCATAGAGCGGAAGAAGGTACACCAGCGGACCGAGCCGGATTCGGGCGGTTTCCCGTGCCACAGCGGCCAACCAAACGCTGGGAGACGGCGCGCCACCGAGCGGGGTGAAGTGGTGCTCGGCGACGTGATATCTGGCGAACCCCAGCTCGTCGGCCAACGAGGTCAGCCCCAAGCGCTCGCCGAAAAGTTGTGTCGGCGGTGTCTTGTCCGAGAAGTCGACCCAATCGAATACCCCGATGTCAACCATCCCGGGAACCTAACGGGAGTTCGACCGGCGCGCCAGGAACCGGCGACAAGCGGTCGCCCTCTTGGACGGCCTGACGGGGTTCGCTTAGTTCACGGGAACTGGTGGTCCGTCTGGCTGCCAGAAGGCACCAAGCGGAAAGAAGGTCTCGTAGTCGCTCGGAAAGGACGTGAAGCCGGGGAGCAGACTGAGCGTCTGTCCGGTGCCCTCAAGCGGCAACCCCATCAGAAGATTCCAACGACCGTTGCCTTCGATCTCGGCCAGGTTCCCGTCTCTCACCTCCAGTTCGACTACTCGGTCGTCGAGTTGGCGGGTGAAGACTGTCCAGTTGTCGGTTCCGTCCTCGATGACAACGGCCAACGGAATGTCGTCGACGACGACGTTAGCGATCTGTGTCGGTCGGAGGCTCGGCACGGGGACCGCCAGGGAGTCGGCACCAATTTCAACAACGATGCTCATCGTTTCCAGGTCGAACCCGATGTTGGACGATGGAGCATCGAGGGCCAAACTGTCCGGGTGGGTCTGGCGCCAGTCGCCCCAGGTCGTGAGTGTTGAGGGCACGAGCTCCAGGGTGGTTCCCTGAAGGGGACCGGCGATCGCTTGACCAAGCGGTTGGGTCCACACGCTTCCGGTTTCGTGGTCGAACCACGTCATGGCGTTGCCCCAAAGGGCGCCATGATTTCCGCGGACGATGGCTTCGCCATCAACTTCTCGGCGATGGACCATCGCCGTTCCGCACAATGGTCACCACGTGACGAAGGTGGGGATTCCTCGATGAAGGTCGACGACGATCTCCCGCCGGTTCAGGATCGTAGAGATCTCCCGATGATGGAGCTGCGCTGAACCCATCGGGGTGGAATGATCCCTCGGTGGAGCCGGCTTGCTGGCCGGCGCAGGCGCAGGCACTGGCACTGGCAGCGAGCACAACCGCAAGAAGGAGAGCGCCACGACGCAGGGAGGCTCGGCGTTCGACCATGATGACGAAACCTCGTCGGTCGAGGAGCTATTCCGCCAACTATCGCGGGTCAGAAGGTTGCCGCGCTATTGGGCGCCGAAATCAACCAGGGCCTGGGCCCGCAGCTCGACCTTGCGGATTTTGCCGGTTGGCGTCATCGGGAGGACGTCAACTACCCGTACGTGGCGGGGCAGTTTGAAGCTGGCCACTTTGCCGCGCAGATGATCGAGCATGGTGTCGGCGTCGAGTGTTGCGCCGTCCTCGGCCAGCACATAGGCGACCGGCACTTCACCGAGGCGTGCATCTGGCAGGCCTACGATGGCGACGTCATTCACACCTTCGAGCTCGCGTAATCGGCCTTCCATCTCGGCCGGGGCGACGTTCTCGCCCCCAACTTTGAGCATGTCTTTGAGTCGGCCCATGAACACGACGTGACCGTCGGGTCGGATGCGGGCCAGGTCGCCGGAGTGAAGCCAGCGATCGGCATCAATCGTTTCGGCTGTTGCCTCGGGCTCTTGGTAATAGCCGAGCATGGTCGTGTAGCTACGACACAACAGCTCGCCGGGTGCGTCAGCGGGACATTCGGCTCCGGTCTCCGGGTCGATCACACGCAACTCGACGCCGTGCATTGGATAGCCCGACGCTTCGGTTCGTTGTTCGGTTGTGTTGGCGAGGTGACCGACCACGCACGCAGTCCACACCTCGCTCATCCCCCATCCGGACACGGTTGGGCAGAGCTCGTCCTGCACTCGCCGAGAAATAGGAGTCGTCGATTCCTGCCCGGCAGCGAGGGTGCCCAAGCGAATCTGCAGCTGGCGGGGCTTGGCCTTGTTGGCTCGCAGGAAGTCGCCCCAGTGAGTGTCGAAGCCGTGCAGCATGGTGATGCCCTCGCGCTCGGCTGCATCGAGAACCGCGTCGGCGTCGAACGTTTCGAACAGCACCTGCTTGCCTCCGGTGAGCACGGTGAACAACGCAACCTCGGTATATCCAAAGGCGTGGAACAGGGGCAGGTAACCGGCGTGCACGTCCTCTTGGGTGACGCCGTGCATCTGGGTCCGCTCGGCGACGTTGCGAATTACCGCATGGTTGTGCACCGCACCCTTCGGAAGGCTGGTGGTGCCTGATGTGTAGATGATGATCATTGGGTCGTCGGCTCGGACGGCCTCGCGCCGGGCCGCCAGGACCTCGTTGGTCACCGTCGTTCCGGCGGCCAAGACTTCACCCCAGGCCTGAGCGCCATCCGGACGGTCGTCTCCCAACACAATCATCCGCCGAACCTTGGTCCACGTCGATGCCACCTCGCGCACCATGGCCGAGTAGTCGATCGGGCCTGAGTGGTCGTTGAAGATCAGGGTCGAGGTGTCGGATTGGTCGACGGCGTACTGCACATCCTCGGCTCGGTACCGCGTGTTCATCGGGACCGTGACGGCACCGACAGCTGGGATGGCGAACATCAAGAACAGCCACTCGGGCCGGTTGGTCATCCAGATGCCGACCTTGTCGCCCGCCTCGACACCCACACCGATGAGGCCCTTGGCGACCGCATCGACCTCGGCCGCGAACTCGGCGTGGGTCCAGCGTTGCTCGCCGAAGATCAGAGCTTCGCGATCGCCCCACAGGCGGGCGGCTTCCATCGGCAGATTCCCGAGCAATCTTGGCTGATACGCATCCATCGTGCTGTGCCTTTCGTCGTCAGCATCATGTCTACTCCGCAGACACATGCCAATATCGCAAACATGCCACTCTCGCCGTTCCGGGTACTGGATCTGACCGATGACCGGGGACAATACGCCGGCTTCCTTCTTGCTCAGCTCGGCGCAGATGTCATCTGCATCGAACCTCCGGAAGGGCAGCGGTCTCGTCGCCTCCCGCCGTTTCTCGATGATGAGCCCGGCGAACTGCCGGGCGACCGATCGTTGTTTCATTGGGCCTACAACCGAGGTAAGCGCTCGGCCGTGGTGGACCATGGCGGCCTGCAACAGCTGGCCCAGGGCGCAGACATCCTCATCGAGTGCGGCGCCTTCGATGTCGATCTGGCTGGGCTTCGGGCCGCCAACCCGGCTCTGATTACGGCCACCATCTCGCCATTCGGAGAAGGCGGACCGAAGGCCGACTGGTTGGCGACCGACCTCATCGTGAATGCTGCCGGCGGGGTCTTGTCAGTGACCGGTGACAAGGATCGGCCTCCGGTCCGCAATAGTCATCCGCAAAGTTGGTTGATCGCGGCCGGGGATGCAACCGCCGGTGTGTTAGTTGCGCTTCGCGAGCGTCGACATTCGGGCCTTGGCCAGCACGTATCGGTCTCGGCTCAGGCGTCGATGATCAGCTGTGCACAGTTCGCCATGATGAACTCGCTCGTTGATGTCCCGTCGGCCAAACGCATCGCCGGCGGGCTCGAGCTCGGTCCGTTCAAACTCCGCTTCGTGTACGAGTGCGCCGACGGCCACGTAAACGTGACCTACCTCTTCGGCCCCGTCATCGGTCCGTACTCGAATCGGCTGTTTCAATGGATGCATGCCGAAGGCGAGTGCGACGAGTCGCTGGCCACGAAGAACTGGATCAACTTCGCGCTCGATGTGATCGAGGGCCGCGATTCGGCCGACGAGCTCGATCGCGCCAGCGAGGCCATTGAAGCCTTCATGCTGACGCGGACGAAGGCCGACCTCCTTCGGGAAGCGATGGAGCGCAACGTTCTGATCGCTCCGATCACAACCACTCGCGACCTCCTCGACCTCGATCATCTCGCTGCGCGGGAGTACTTCGAATCCATCGCGGTACCAGGTCGCGAATCCCCGGTGGCTATCCCCGGCCCCTTCGCCAGGCTCAGTGGATCGCCCACCACAGTGCTCGGCCCGCCGCCGGTGCTCGGTGCCCACACCGCTGAGTTGTTGGCCGAAAGTCCGCGCCAGCTTTCCAGCTCGGTCGAGTCAGTGTCCCCTACATCCGGGCCTGCGGCTGCTGATGCCGGCCAGGCCCGTCGGCCGCTTGAAGGTTTGAAGGTGCTCGATCTGTTCTGGGCGCTGGCCGGCCCTGGCGCCACTCGAACTCTTGCCGACTTTGGTGCCACGGTGGTACGGGTTGAGTCTGAAACCAGGCCAGAATTGTTGCGATCAGCCAACCCTTTCCGTGGCGACGATGGTGAGTTCGAAGGTTCGCTTCAGTACCACTCGTCGAACGCCGGCAAGATGCATTTGCAGCTCAACCTGGCGGTTCCGGAGTCTCGGCAGGTGCTGATGGACATGGTGGCCTGGGCCGATGTGGTGACCCAGTCGTTCACGCCGCGGGCCATGCGCAAGATGGAGCTGACGTACGAGACGCTGCGGAAGGTGAACCCGGGAATCATCATGGTGTCGAGCTGCCTCATGGGCGACACCGGTCCGCTCTCGGACTACCCCGGGTTTGGCACGGCGGGCGCATCATTCGCCGGGTTCTATCCGATCGTCGGTTGGCCCGATCGACTGCCATCGGGCCCCTACACCGCTTACACCGACTACGTCAGTCCTCGCACGACGATCGCTGCCCTATTGGCAGCGCTCGAATATCGCGACCGCACCGGCGAGGGTCAGCACATCGACTATTCGCAGATGGAGGCGGCCATGCACCTGATCTCCCCTCTGTTGTTTGACGATGCGCTACACGACCGAACGGCAGGTCGCGACGGCAATGCCGACCGGGTGATGGTTCCCCACACGGTGGTACGAACAGCGCCTCTCGATGGAGATCACTGGATCGCCATCGCGTGTGAAACTGACCAACAGTGGGAGTCGCTCGCAGCACTCCTCGATCGCACCGACTTGGCCGGTCTGACGACGAGCGAACGGCACACACGATCGGCGGAGATCGGAGCCGTCCTCAGCGAGTGGACGGCGACCCAGAGCGCGGCGGTACTCGAGGCTTCGCTGCAGTCGGCCGGCGTCCCGGCCCATCAGGTTCAGAACTCAGTCGAATGTGTGGCTGACCCGCAGCTGGTTCACCGAGGACATTTTCAGTCGGTGCCTCACTCGACCTACGGCGACAGCTTCGTCGAGTCCGCCGCGTTCGACCTTTCGAGGACACCGGGAGCGCCTCGTTGGGCTGGTCCAACGATGGGTGAGCACACCTTTGAGATACTGGCGGAGTTCCTCGGATACGACAGCGATCGGATTGCCGATCTTGCTGTTGCCGGGTGCCTGACCTAAGCAATCAAGAGACAAACCTCACGCAACAGCGCACCTGCACCCAACAGTGCACCTGCAAACAACAGGGGAGACCCCACGATGTCGATCACCGTCGATCCCGATACAGGCCTGAAGATTTTCGCTACTCGTGCCGCTAGCCGGATGGACGGCGTAGAGGGCCGTGGCTACGCCGTCGTTGATGACGGACTGTCGCAGATGGCGGCCGAGCCAGCCGGCGCCGCCTTCGATGCTGAAGAGCAGGCGAAGTACCGCCAGTTCAAAGAGGCGCGGCGTGGTGCTGCCGATTACATGGCCATGGACGGCGACTTCAGTCGCTACATGGAAGACGTCTACTCGGCTGAACCGGTCGAGCGCGAGGCGCTCACCGACGAGTGCGAAATTCTCGTCGTCGGCGCCGGCTTCGCTGGGCTCATGCTCTGGTACAAGTTGCGGGAAGCCGGTTTTGAGGATGTTCGCTTTTGTGAGAAGGGCGGCGACGTCGGCGGCACCTGGTATTGGAATCGCTATCCGGGGATTGCCTGCGACGTCGAGTCGTACAGCTACCTCCCGTTGTTGGAGGAAATGGAGTACTTCCCGACGATGAAGTTTGCGTCGGGTTTCGAAATTTTCGAGTACTGCCAGGCCATGGCGACCAAGTTCGGCTTCTACGACAAGTGCCTCTTCCATACATCTGTGGAAGACACGGCATGGGACGACGCGACACAGCGGTGGACGGTGCGGACCGATCGAGGTGACGCTATGAAGGCTCGATTCGTCATCTTGGCCAACGGCATTCTCACGACGCCGAAGCTGGCCCGCATCGAGGGTATGGACTCGTTCCAGGGCGAGACGTTCCACACGTCACGCTGGAACTACGACGTCGATCTTGCCGGCAAACGAGTGGGAATTATTGGAACCGGCGCAACCGCGGTGCAGGCGATCCCCGAGCTGGCCAAGGTGGCCGGCGAGTTGTATGTGTTCCAGCGCACCCCTTCGACGATCGACGTCCGTGCCCAACGCGAGACCAGCCCCGAAGAAATTGAAACGTGGAAGAACGAGCCCGGTTGGGCGAGGGCTCGCCGTTCGCGATTCTCTGCCATGACCTCGGTACGCGACGCCGTCAAGGCACCCGACGACTACATGGCAGGCCGAGTGGCCGAGTACCGCAAGCGGGAGAAACTCACCGAACGGGTGTCGCCCGAGCAGTGGACCCAGAAGCTGCTCGACGAGAACTTTGCCGCCATGGAACAGATCCGGGCCAGAGTCGAGGCCATTGTCGAGGACCCGGCAACGGCCGAGGCGCTGAAGCCCTACTACCCGTATGCATGCAAGCGCCCAACCTTCCACGACGAGTACCTCCCGACGTTCAACAAGCCACACGTCCATCTCGTCGACACGGCCCCGATCGGGGTCAACGCCATCAACGAGCGAGGCGTGGTGCACGACGGCACGGAGTATCCGCTCGACGTGCTGATCTACGCCACCGGATTCCAGTGGATGGCTCCGGCCACCTTCAATATGGTGAAAGGCCGCGACGGCCAGACCCTCAATCAGAAATGGCAGGAGGAAGGAACCAAGACGTTCCTTGGCCTCCACAGCAGCGGGTTCCCGAATTTTCTTATCGTGTCAGGGCCCCAGGGTGGCGGTGGCAGCTTCAACTTCACCGACGTCATTACCGCCCACGCCGATTACATCGCCTGGCTTCTCACCTCGATGCGCGACGACGGCCACGAGGTCGTCGACGTACGTCAGGAACACGAAGACTCCTACGCTCGGCACTGTGCCGAGGCAGACATGGCCTCGGCACCGTTGCGCGATTGCATCTCGTACTACAACGGCCATGGTGATGCGGCGCCCGGCAGCCTCGCGTACTACGGCGGGCGGCAGTGGAACACGTTGTGCGAGCAAGCACAGGAAACAAAAGAGCCTTACCTGTTTGCTTGAGCTCCGCTGTTTGCCTGAGCTCCGCTGGTCGCTTGAGCCCCGCCGGTAGCGTGCCAGGCGGGCGGTGGACCGCATGAAACTGCCGGCTAGTGGTGCCGAAATGGAACTGACGAGATGTTCGCTGTACTCCCGCTGTTGTGTCTGATCACGCTGATCCTGATCACCTAGCGCGTGGCATCGGTTGCTTTGGAGGCCACCGGTATGGCGAGGGACAGCGCCCAGTTTCAGGCCCGGTCGGCGCTGATGGGCGTGGGGTACACGACGAGTGAGGCCGAGGACATCACTTCTCATCCGGTTCGGCGGCGCATCGTGCTGAATCTGATGACCTTCGGAAATGTGTCCATCATCACGGGCGTTGGTGGTTTGCTCCTCACCTTCATCAATACCGAAGCCGCTCAGACAGTCCAGCGATCGGCTGTACTGGTAGTGGCGATAGTCGCGATCCTGGCGGCCTTTCACTCGTCGGTCGCTAATCGTCTCATCGAGAGGCTCACACGGTGGGCGATCGCCCGATTCACCTCGCTGGATGTTCGTGACTACGCCGCCCTGTTGCAGATTGAACACAGCTATGCCCTCACCGAGATTCATGTTCGGAACGGCGAGTGGTTGGAAGGCCAGCCACTTTCGGACCTTCATCTGACGAAGGAGGGGTGGTCGTGTTGGGACTCCACCGCGCCGACGGCCAGTTCGTGGGAACGCCGACCGGCGAGACGGTTATTCGGCACGGAGACGCTGTGCTCGCCTATGGCCGGATCGACGTGCTGCGGGAGTTGGCAAGCCGATCAGCCTCCGTCGGCGATCGCATCCACCAACAAATGGCCGCCGAGCATGATCGCCAACTCAGAGAAGAGAACTAAGTGGGGGCGCTACCGCTGAGACGGACCTCGTGGAGTCGTCCGTCGGTCACCTCGTAGACGAAACCGCGGATGTGTTCCTTGTGTGGGAGGAAGGGTGTCATGTAGAGCCGTTGTATCGATTGGGCGACGTCCTTGTATGGGTCGGAGAACGCCTCGAGCGACCACCAAGGCTTGACCCCAAGTTCTTCCTCAAGCTCGGCCCGGAAGTCGGCTTCGTTCACCTTCTGGAGTCCACAGTCGGTGTGATGGACAAGAATCACCTCGCGAGTTCCGAGCAATCGTTGCGAAAGACAGAGGGAGCGGATCACGTCGTCGGTAATGACACCGCCAGCGTTTCGAATGATGTGAGCCTCACCGTTCCCGAGCCCGAGGATCTTGAACGTATCGATTCGGGAATCCATGCATGCAACAACGGCGAGATGTCGCAACGGCTCGACCTGCAAGTCAGCATCGCTGAAGGTTTCGGCGAATGCAGCGTTGTGGAGGTGCAGCTCATCGGCGTTCGCGGCGAACGCTCCGGAGCTCTCAGTGGATGTCATCGTTTAGGCCCTTCGGTGGGAGTCGAGGATGTTTTCGTGGCCTGCTTGTTGACGCCAAGCTCGTCGACAAGGAGATGGTCGCCGGCCGTGGTGCGATGGACAGCGCGAAACAGCAGGTGGACGCCTAGCGGCAAAGTCAAAACCATCGCGACGGCCGCAAGCAGAAGATACGCAGAGCCGTCGAAGCCGAGCTCGATGCCGGCTCCGACCGCAGCGATGAGGAACGCGACCGGACTTGCCTTCCCCGCCGCGTGCAGGCGGGCATAGGACGTCTCGAAACGTAGGACACCGATACCCGCGAGCAGAGCAACGCTGCTACCGATGAGCATGAACACTCCTGCGAAAACGCTCACGGGCTCACTCCGTTTGATGGATCGTGTTCGCGCTCCAGGAATCGGCTGGCGGCAACCGTGGCGGTGAAACCGATCAGCGACAGCACCACCAGGAGGACCAGATTCGTTGGGTCATCGCGGCGGGCCGAGTCGATCGTGATGGCTCCCATCAGCGAAATCAGTGTGACGTCGAGAGCGATGATCCGATCGGCCAACGAAGGACCGGCAAGCAGTCGGTAGGTGCCGCATAGTCCAGCGACGACGAAGAAAACGAGTGCGAGTGTGGTCATGCGTCTCCTCTGGAAAGGCCGAGGGAGGCGAGGCGGGCAAGTTCATGGACGTGGGCCACCGTTGCGTCTCGTCGGTCGTGGTGCAGCAGGTGCAGGTAGAGGGTGCCGGTGTGCGGATCGGCATCGATAACAGCGGTCCCGGGCGTGAGTGTGACGGCGATTGCAAGGAGCAAGAGGTGGTTGCAGTCTTCGGGCCGAAGTGGAACGGCGACGACTGCTTCCTCGGTGTAGTCAGTTGGGGTCAGGATCTCGTGGGCGACGCTCGCGGTTGACTTGACCAGATCGATGGCGACCAGAAGGGCGAAACGAACGAGAGGGACGGGTCGAACCGGACCCTGTCCGTTTGTGCCAATCCCGGACGCAACAACGGCGACGCTGAAAAAGACTCCGACGATCAGATTGGTGAGTGACACGTCACGCCATAGGACACACCAGGTGGCAGTTAGCCCGAGCATGGTGATGACACGGCGGATGGTGAAGAACTGGGTCACGGCGCCACCTCGCTGATGTAGGTCATCGGGGAGCGAAGATCCTCTGCGGCGCGCTGGCTGAGATCGAATAGCGTTCCGGCGAACAGTGAAATGGCGAGGGTCCCCGACACCGCCAGCCCGGTTGCCGCGTTCATGGCTCGCCGGTTTCCAACCGCGGTCGGGACGGGGGTGAGGTCGACGGCGGGCGGACCCCAGAAAACGCCAAGCCAAATCTTGGTCATCGACAGCAGCGTGAGCGCCCCGGCAACGAGCGCCGCGACCACGATTGGCGTCGCCGATGCTTCGATGCCGGCCGAGATCACGGCGAACTTGGCGACGAAACCGGAGAATGGTGGGAGCCCGGCCAGGCTCAGAGCGGGAATTGCGAACAGCACGGCAATGAGTGGGCGCGACTTGGCCAGCCCACCCGAGCGGTCGAGATTGCTCGTTCCTTGGTGGTTCTCGATGAGGCCACCTACGAGGAAGAGCACGGTCTTGACGGGCATGTGATGGATCAGAAAGAGGATGGCACCCGTGGTTCCAGCGACGGAGAACAAGCCGAGGCCCATCAGCATGTAGCCGATCTGGCTAATGATGTGGAACGACAGGATGCGCTTGACGTCTGCTTGGGCGAGGGCGCCGAGGGCGCCAACAATCATGGTGACGCCGGCAATGATCAGAAAGACCGACCCGAGCTCATCCATGCCCATGAGGGTGTGGAAACGGATCATGGCGTAGATGCCGACTTTGGTCAGTAGACCGGCGAACACTGCGGTGATGGTGGTCGGAGCGGTGGGGTACGAGTCCGGCAGCCACGAGAAAAGTGGAAAGACGGCTGCTTTGGTACCGAACACCACGAAGAACCAGGCACCGATACCGAGCCGGACCCCTGAGGGGAGTTCGGGAATACGTTCGGCCAGGAGAGCGATGTTGACGGTGCCGGTTGCGGCGTACACATAGGCCAGCCCGAAGAGGAAAAGAGTGGAGGCGAAGAGGTTCATCACCACATAGGTCATGCCGGCCCGGATCTGACCTCGGGTGCCCTGGTGGGTTAGCAGCACGTAGCTCGAGACGAGGATGAGCTCGAACGCTACGAAGAGAGTGAACAGATCACCGGTGAGGAATGCGAGCGCGACGCCAGTGGTAAGGACGCAGAGCAACGGTCCGGCCAGTTCGGGTTTGGCTCCCCACGCCGTTCGCCGTTGGCCGATGGCGAAGATCTCGACAACGAAGATGATGCTGAGGGCTACCGGCAAGGTCAGGGCGGCAAAGAGGTCGGCGACCAGCACGATGCCGAGCTCCGGACCCCAGCCGCCGACGTGAACGACGACGGTGCCTCCGTCGGCCACGCCGACCAACAGCGCTATTGCTGAGCCCGCGGCTACGGCCAACCCGGTGATGGTGACTGCGTCTCGGAGGACCGTTCGACTGTGCAGGGCCAGTCCGGCGGCTGCAGACATGAGCGGTGCGATGATGGTGAGGGCGATGAGGGTGCTCACGAATCACCTGCGAGGGTGTCATCAGATTGGCGAGCTGCGATTCGTTGATCTTCGAGGTCGTCCTCGACCAAGTCGTCACCAGACAACGCCTGTTGGCGTGCTGCCAGGGCGAGCAGGAATAGTGTGAGGCCGAACGAGATCACGATGGCGGTCAAAGCCAGCGCCTGAGGAACCGGGTTCGACACGGTGGCGTCGCCTCCGGCGATCGGCGCCGCTCCCGGCGGTCCACCCGCGGTCAGTAGCGCAAGTACAGCAGCGTGGCCGAGGAGAGAGAAGCCCAAGATGATCCGGCTCAGGGATCGGGCAGTGATGAGGTAGATACCCACACCTGTGAGCCCGCCAATGGCGAAGAGCAGGGTGGCGCTCATGCTTGGCCCTCGTCGCTGAGTGAGGCCGCCGACAAGCCATCAAGTAGAGCAACGACCAGCCCGACGACGATAGCGGTCACACCAATGTCGAACGGGAGCGCACTTCCAGACTTGATCTTCCCGAGAATCGGAATATCCGCCGAGATGACCGCCTGATCCAAGAGCACATTTCCCCAGAGCAGCGGCATCATTGTGACAACAGCGACAATGCCGACTCCAGCGGCGAGTGTCGACCTGGCGTGGGTCGGGCGCTGTAAGCCGGTGACTGTTCTGACCGTGACGATGGCACCGAAGACGAGGCCGGCGGCGAATCCTCCGCCGGGGTTGTTGTGGCCCGCGAACAGTAAATAGAGACCGGCTAGAACGGCGAGGGGCGAGACGGCGCGGATGCCGGTTTGTACGATTGCTGACTGATTGTGCATCACGATGCCGCGTCCTCCGTTCGGCCAGTGGAGAGTGCAAGGATCCCGAGACCGACCACGGCCAACACGACCACCTCGCCCAGGGTGTCGAGCGCCCGAAGGTCGGTGAGGATGACGTTGACCACGTTCTTGCCGCCGCCGGTCTCGACCGACTGGCGTGTCAGTTCATCGACCGGCGCCGACCCCGAGGGTCGGGAGCCGGCGGCGGCAAGGGCGAGCATGACGGAGACGCCGCCAACGGTTGACACAACGATTCTGGTTGCCCGCCAGGTGGCATCGACTGGTGGAAAGCGGCGGGCCAGGTGGCCGAGGCCGATGACGAACCCAACAACAACCACGGTCTCGACCAGTAGCTGGGTCAGCGCCAGATCGGGCGCGCCGTGGAGCAAGAACAGGCCCGACATGCCAATGCCGACCGCTCCGAGTGTGAGCGCTGCCCCGAGGCGAGAACTGACAAAGGCTCCGGCGACGGCGGACGCCACGATCGCCACGGCCAGAATCGCCTGCAGCGGATGATCCCAAGCCACCAGATGGTCGGTGGATACCTGGCTCACGAACGGCACGGCGGCGAGACTCATTGCGACGGCCATCGTCGCGAGGTACACCGGCAATGAGCCGTGCTGGACCGATCCAATCAGTCGCGAAGCCCCAGCCAAGACATTGTCGAGTGCTTTGTCGGCCGTGTCTGCACCGATTGATCTCGGTGCTGCTGGTGTGGCTCGACGGGCGAGAGCCAGGCCGGCCAGGGCTCCGGTCGCGACGATGCCGAGTGACACCATCAGCCCGGTAGTGAAGCCGGGCCAGCGCAGGAGGGTGTAGGCGTCGGCCTTGGCATTTAATTCGACGGCGGCGGGCTTGACGATGGTGTTGACCGCGCCGAGAGCGACGAAGCCGATCAAACCGGCACCGGCGAGGAGAACGGATGGGATGGCCAGTGCTGGTCGTCCGGGAGCGACGATTGTTGCAGGACCAGGTCCAAAGACGGTGAGAAGGAACCGCGCGGTGTAGGCAACGGTGAGTACCGATCCGCCGATCACGGCAGACCCAACGATCACAGCCTCGACCCCCGAAAGGCCCAAGACGGCCTCGACCGCGGCCTCCTTCGCCGCGAATCCGAGCAGCGGTGGAACACCCGCCATCGACAGTCCGGCTGCCACGGCTGTAGCTGTGGCGACCGGCATCGATTGCCACAGACCGCCGAGTTCGGTGATGTCGCGCGTGCCGGTCCGGATATCGATCTCTCCGACAACGGCGAACAGCGCAGCCTTGAAGAGGGCGTGAGCGAACAAGATCGAGGTGGCAGCGAAGACCGCTTTCCCGGTTCCGACGGCAAGCAAGGTGACGAGCAAGCCGAGTTGCGAGACCGTTCCCCAGGCCAGAATGAGTTTGGCGTCGCGATGGCGAAGCGCGCCGATGCCGCCCCAAATCATTGAAGCGATGCCGAAGCAAAGTCCGGTCACCTTCCATGCGGTGACGTCGGCGAACGCTCCGCCGGTCACCGCAATGAGAAGAACACCGGCCTTCACCATTGTCGCCGAGTGCAGATAGGCGCTGACCGGAGTCGGTGCGGCCATAGCACCGGGGAGCCATACGTGAAAGGGGACCTGGGCTGACTTGGTGGCTGCCCCGACGAGAATGAGTAGCCCGGCCGTGATGGCCCCGGCACCTTCAACCGGCCCGATGTCGGTGAGGTTTGTCGTACCGGCGACGTCCTGGAGGATGAGCAAGCCTGCGAGCAGGGCGAGGCCGCCTCCGCCCGTGATCATGAGCGCCCGCCGGGCAGCCGTTCGGACGGCCGCGTCGATGTTCTTGTGGCCGACGAGCAGGAACGAAGTGACCGACGTGAACTCCCAGAAGATGAAGAGCGTCCAGACCGAGTCAGCCCAGACTAATCCCAGCATTGACGTCGAGAACGCCAGGAGTGTGGCGGGAAAGCGGCTGGCGCCCTCGGCGTCGGCCGAGAAGTAGCCGATGGCATACACGAAGATGAGGGAGCCGATGCCCGAGACCAGCAGCGTCATCATGAGAGCGAGGGAGTCGGTGCGGAAGCGCAGCGTTAAGTCGAGGCCTTCGACCCACGTAAACTCAGACGTTGTTGGACCCGACGACGTTGCCAGCTCGACGGTTGCCCACAGTGCGGTCGCCGTCGGGGCGAGCGCTGCGAGTGCGAGGCCGACTCGAATGCCAAGTCGTCCGGTCATTGCGGTAATCGCGATGCCAAGGGCATGGGCGAGCAACAACAACCACAACATAGGGAAAATTCTATAGCTCTCTCAAATTAAATACAACGCGATTGCCCTATTGTAAAGTAGCTATTAAGGTGCCTCTATGGTTGGTCATCGAGGGCTAGTGGGCGCGAGCCGTTCTGCCGCCACTCGGCTCGTTTCTCCTTGCTCAGCGATCAGGATTGCGGCATGAGCGGAGCCCTGCCGTTCGCTCTCGGGCTGGTCGGGTTGATTGTTGGAGCCAACTTCGTCGTAGACGCAGCGTCGAGGATCGGGGCCCGTTTCGGGCTGACGCCAATGGTGGTTGGATTGACCATCGTCGCTATTGGGACCAGCGCGCCGGAAATGGCCGTGGTTCTTCAGGCCGTTGACGCTGGCGATACCGAGCTTGCGGTCGGTGCGGTGATTGGCTCCAATATTGCCAACGTGCTCCTCGTGTTGGGCCTGGCGGTGTGCCTCGGAACTGTTCACGTGGCGAATCGGGTGGTGCGGATTGACATCCCGATCATGATCGCGGCTTCTGGTGCGCTAATCCTCCTCAGTCTCGATGGTCGACTCTCTCGTGTTGATGGCGCACTGTTGTTTGTCGGGATGATTGTTTTCGTTGGCTGGACGCTGCAGGCTGCGCCGAGAGTTCCGGTCGAGGGTGCCGATGGATCGTCGGGGTCGTTGTCTCAGTCGGCATCATCGCTGCCCACCGAACGGCCGTTGCCGATCTTGTTGGGTGCCCTGGTGATCGGCATTGGCCTGCTCGCCCTCGCCTCCCGATATGTGGTCTCAGGGGCCGAGCAGATTGCCGCGTCGCTCGGCGTTCCGGAGCTGATCGTCGGCCTGACCATCGTTGCTCTTGGTACCTCTGCACCTGAGATCGTCACCACCGTAATGGCGGCCCTCAAAGGCCGGCGCGAGCTGGCGGTTGGCAACGCTGTCGGATCGAATATCTTCAACATCTTGTTTGTGTTGGGAGGGTCGTCGCTTGTGTCCCGCCGGGGGATTGACATAGGAACCGATGCGATCGAACTTGACCTCCCGATCCTGCTCGCAGCCGCGGTGGCGTGCTTGCCGCTGGTCTTCTGGGACAACAAGCTGGATCGTTGGGAAGGTGTGGTCTTTGTTGGCTACTACCTCGCCTACCTCATGTTTCTGATACTCGACGCAACAGGGCATCGGGCGTCGGACCCGTTTGCGTTCGTCCTGTTGGTTTTCGTCATGCCCCTCACCATTCTGACCGTCGGGGTCGTGATTGTTCACCAGCGGCGTCTCGCGGCTCGTGCCAACCAAGACGTCTTGATTCAGTAGTCATGATCCAGAAACACATCATTGAAAAGCGGTAATCTGATGCCGATGTCGCTGACAGCACCCGAACCGATCCGCCCTTCGTGGACGTTCTTGACGAACCACGCTCATGTCCTGATCGCCATCAGCCGAAACCCCGAGTTGCGGCAGCGCGATATTGCGTATGCCGTTGGCATCACGGTCGGAGCCGTACAGCGGATCATCCACGAACTCGAAGAGGACGGCTATCTCGAAAGCGAACGCATCGGCCGTCGCAACCGTTACACCATCATCGATGGCCGGCCGCTACGCCACCCCCTCGAAGACCAGCACACCGTTCACGACCTGATCGTTTCGCTCGACCAATAACGCGGCATCAGCTGGGCGAGGAAACTCGAGAACAGTGCAGTCTGCTAGAGATGCAGTCTGCTAGAGATGCAGTCTCGCTAGACGATGCAGGCGGTGCTGAGCTGGCGCATCAGCCGACGTTCGGTCGGGTTCCAAGCGTCACGGCGATGCATGGTGCCAAGCGTGTCGAACATGATGAGGTCGCCGACCTCCCACTGATGCCCGTAGACCTGTTCGGGCTGCGTGGCATGGAGATGGAGCTGCTTGAGCAGGGCGCTACTTTCGGCCCGCTCCAGTCCGACGATCTGCTTCGTTATACCGCGCGACACATAGAGGATCTCGTCGTCGGTGTCCGGATGACGAACGACCATCGGGTGTTCGGCCTCGGGTATGGCCGGTCGTTCGAGGCCGGCCGCCTTGTCTCGTTCCACCTTTGCGTCAAAGCCCTTGTCGGGTTCGGCCATGTAGTCGCCGATGCTGTGGGTCGCTCGGAGGCCGCGGAGCCGATCCTGTAGCTCGGGGTCGAGCGTGGCGAACGCGTTGTACATGTCGGTGAAGTACGTACGGGGCGGCTCGGCTGGAAGCTCGACCGCGTTGAGGAAGCTGGTCTTAGCCGGCGTGGCCACATACGAATAGTCGGCATGCCACTCGAGGTTGGTGGCTCCCTCGACGCCCAACCGGTTGCCGTCGGTGCCTCGGATGTTGGTCACCGGCAGGATCTCGGGAAGCGCTCCTGCATTGCGAAACCACTCGGAGCCTCTGATGGGGTCGCCGAAACTCTCGACGAAGCGCACCAGGTCTTCATCTGTCGGTTGGGGCTGGCCTCGAAACACCAGCAGCCGGTAATGCTGCAACGACGACACGATGCGTTGCTGGTCTTCGTCGTCGAGTGACTGCGCAGGTTCCCAGCCCGAGACCAGGGCGCCGAACGGCGCATCGGGCAACGGATCAATCTCGAGTTTCATAGCAGGCCTCCTGCGTCAAACGTAGACCGGTTGGTTCAAACGAACGCAGGCAGAATCTCGTCGGCCAACAGTTCCTGGGTCTCGGGCGATGTTGCGACAACGATGAAATAACCAACGCCGTCGGTCTCGGCTCGGTCAGTGAGTTCTTCGATTGCTTGGTCGGGTGTACCAATCAGGGCGACCGGTGAACGTTGCGCTTCGGCCAGGCTGTTGTAGCCGAGGCGGGTGGCCAAGCGTCCGAAGCGAGGGTGATCGGTATCGGCCGACACGTTGGCCAGTACGAAGCCACTGATCTCGATTTGGGCCGGATCGCGATCGGCATCGGTGGCCAACTGCCCGAGTAGCTCGATGCGGTGGCGCAGACGGGCCCGGTCGAAACGCACGGTCGCGGCGGCGTCCTTGATGAAGTCTTTGCCGTTGGCGGTTGGAGGAATGAGGTTGACGATGTCGGCGTGCTTGGCCGCGATCGTGAGCAGGTGTTTGCTCGACCCGCCGATCATGATCGGCGGGTGCGGCTGCTGTATTGGCCGAGGAAGACTTGATGCATGCTCGATGCGTTCGTAACGGCCCTGATAACAGGCGTCGTCTTCGGTCCACATCGCCTTCACCACTTCGATGGTCTCAGCCAACCGGTCGAGCCGTTCCGTCGTACCAGGGAACGGATAGCCGTGAGCCTCATACTCGGCGCTGTTCCAACCCGATCCGATGCCGAGGGTGAAGCGTCCCCTACTGATGTTGTCGATGGTGGCGGTCATCTTGGCCAACATGGCCGGCGTGCGGTGCGAAGCGGCGAGCACCGATGGCACGAGACGCACGTTCTTGGTCACCGCGGCGATCGCCGTGAGTGTCGACAGGCACTCGAGCTGAGGTGCTCCCGTGCCGCCGTCTTGGGAGACGAAGTGATCGTTCAGTGACACCGAGTGGAAGCCGCGTTCGTCGGCCCACTTCGCTGTTTGTTCGGCCGCTTGATAGTCGCGAGTTGGAAGGAACAGTCCGAACTTGACCTTTGTCATTGGCGCCTCTCGGTTCGCAGAGCTAGCAACTCTGTCACAGAGCTAGCGAAAGGAAACAAGCCATGATCGGCAAGCTCTTCCATTTGGCCCACCTGGTCGACGATCTCGATTCGACCGATCGGCTCTACGACGAGGTGTTCGATTGCGAGCGGTACTACCGGCGTTACGAACGGGCAGCCAGGCGCGAAGCCTCGCTTCTTGTGATCGCCGATCAATGCATGGAACCCATCCAGCCATCGAGCGATCCGGCCGACGCCAGCACGCCGTTGGGCCGATTTAAGCGTCGCTTCGGCAACCGAATGCACTCGATCGCCTGGTACGTCGACGACATCGAGGCAATGACGGCCCAGCTACTCGAGAACGAGGTTCGGCTGATTGGGCTCACTGGGAAGCCGGTTACTGATCCGAAGGAATCGGTTGCCGTGTGGACCCATCCAGCCGACACCGGTGCCCTGCTCGAATTCTGCGAGGCCGGCTTCGCCGCCGATCCCCGCCTCGAAGACGACTTCGATATCGACCGGTGGCGTCGGCACCCGCTGGCCCTGACCCACACCTCACACGTCACGGTGCTGGTCGACGATCTGGAAGAGGCGGCCCGGGTTTACGGTCGTGCCCTTGGCGGCGACTTGTTGAAGACCGATCTCACCGATCCCGAACGTCCCCGCTCGTTTCATGCCATCGGCAGCGACACCGTGATCGAAGCGGTGGCGCCGACCACCGACACCACGCCAGAAGGTGCTGACCATCGAGCGGCCGGCAAGGCGGTGCACGCGATCACGTTTGCATCAGCCGATTTGACCAGTGCCCGCGAGTTCTTGGCCAGCCAGGACCTTGGCGTCACCGTTGTCGATGAGCACAACCTCTGGATCGACCTCGATCCGGGTCACGGCCTCCGGGTAGGGCTCACCGATAGGCCGGTCCGAGCCCGACAGGATTAGGGTTCCATTGAACGGCCACGGGGGTGGCCGACAAAGGGGATCAGGCATGGATGTCGGCATTTTGATGGCGTTTGCCAGCGATGGCTGGGAAGGAATCAGCGACGGCGAGGTGTATGCCGAAGAACTTGGCCTGGCCAAGCTTGCTGATGAGCTTGGCTTCAATGTGGCCTGGGCCGCCGAGCACCACTTCTTCGGCTATTCGTTCTGCCCTGACAACACCCAGCTGCTGTCGTACCTGGCAGGGGCAACCACTCAGATCGACGTTGGCACCGCCGCGGTGATCATGCCGTGGAACGAACCACTGAGGGTGGCCGAAAAGGTTGCCATGCTCGATCATGTCTCGAACGGCCGTTTCCGTTTCGGCGTCGGCCGAGGACTCTCCCGTCGTGAGTACGAACCGTTCCGCGACATCGAGATGGCCGAGTCACGAGGCCGTTACGACGAGGGCACCGCCATGGTGTTGGAGGCTCTTCGCACCGGGTTCATCGAGGGAGACGGCCAGTACTTCAAGCAACCTCGCACCGAGATCCGGCCGCGGCCGGAGCGGTCGTTCGACGACCGGCTGTATTGCGTTGCATCCAGCGACGACTCGGTAGACGCCGCCGCCCGCTTCGCTGGCCGGATGACGATGTTTGCCGATCGTTCTTGGGAACATCGCATGCCCAGCATCGAGTCCTATCGCAAACAGTTCGTCGAACTTCACGGTCGCCAAGCACCGCCGCTGATGACGGCCGACTTCTGTCTGTGCATGGCCGATGCCGACGAGGCGGCCGAGAAGGCCAAGCACTACATGGGCACCTATCTCGGGAGTCTCCTCGAGCACTACGAGGTGATGGGAGATCACTTCGCGGTCACCGAGGGCTACGACGCCTACGCCAAGGCGGCAGAGGTATTGCGGCGAGTCGGTGAAAGTGGCTTCCTCGACATGTTCATGACAGCCACGGCGTGGGGAACCCCCGACCAGATCCTGGCCAATCTTGAGGCTCGGCGCGAGTTGATCGGCCCCTTCGAATACACGACGTCTTTCCGCTACGGCGGCATCCCCTATGAGGAGGCGACCGCATCGATGCAGCTGTTTGCCTCCGAAGTGCTGCCCGTAGTGCAGAGCTGGGATTGACGGAACTCAGACCGCCTCAGTTGCGCGCCTGACTGAGGAGCTGGACGGCGAAATCCGCGGCTTCGTGGACGGCGGCGTTCAGCTCTGTCGGCAAGTTGGCCACGTCCAGAAGGGCGTCGGCCGCGATCGGCCAGCTGGAGCGGCCATCCGACAGTACTGCGGCGGTTCCCACTGCGCCCTCAACGATGTTGTCGACCGACATGGCGTCGTAGACCGTGATCAGCATGTCGGCGACGCAGTGGTGTTTGAGCCCGTTCTCGAATAGCTGGGGCGCGATGGCGAAGGGGTCCTGTGAGGCGGCGTAGGGCCGTAGGACACCGAGCACGCCGTGGGGTTCGAGCACGGCCACCGACCGTTCATCGAGCTCGACCGGGTCGTTCTGCTCGAGGCTCTGGTGCCCCGCGACGAGGCAGGCCATCCCGGCACCACTGACCAGTTTGGCTACAACCAGGGCGGCAGGGCCGTGTCCGACGATGAGAAGAGGCGTCTCTATTGATGGCATGAGTCGATACTGTTTCGGCTCGCGGCGATCAGAAAATGGCCAGCGGATTCACCGGGCTGCCGGTGACGCCCTGGAACCGGATGGGTGAGAGCATGAACTGGAACTCCCAGCGATTGCGTGCAGCACAGGCGGCGGCGAGGTCTTCGAGTTGGCAGTTGTCGATGAGCCACAAGCCCATGGCCACGATGCCAACCATGTGGATGGGCATGGTCACGTTCTTGTACCCCGCAGGTGTCGGATCTTGGGCAACGTCGGATCCAATCATGGCGATGCCCCGATCGTTCAGCCACGGCAAGCAAGCCGCCTGGTAACCCGACCGCGGCTTGTTGGCGTTGTAGTCGCGCTTCTCGCGGCGGCGAGCTCCGCCCTCGCCTGTTCGAACGAGCAGCACGTCGCCTGGCTCACACCGAATGCCCGCTGCTTCTTCGGCTGCCTCAAGGTCTTCGGGGTAGATGTGGTCGTCGGCGTCGAGAACATCGACGCCGCGTAGCCGAGCAATATCGAGGAGCACACCGCGGGTGGTGACGCCATCTTGTACAGCGAGCACGTCGTGCTTGAGCGCACCCTGGCGGTCGGAAACCAACGATGCTGGAGCGCCGCCGTACATCTTGCCGTCCCAGAAGAGATGGGCGAGTGAGTCGAGGTGGGTGACATCGAGGCCGTGGAAGACCATGCCGATGAATTCTTGGGCGCCGCCTGCTCGGCCGGCTCCCATGAGCCCGCGTCGGCCTTCTTCGTCGAGCCCGAGCCCGGTGGACAACATGTAACGCTGCGACTCGACGGTGGCACCCGGCTGTTGCCCGGTGCGGATGTCCCAGCTGCAGGAAACCGAGATGCCGTCCTGAACGAGTCGGGCTGCGGACACTCGTTTCTCGGGGGTCAGATGGTTGAGTGTGCCCAGTCGATCGTCGTCACCCCATCGAGTCCAGTTCGAGAGTTCGTCGAACCAAGTGAGCACGGTCTCTTCTGTCGGTGGCGTTGGCATATAAACCCCTCTGTGTCGTTGGCGCCACGTTAGCTACCAACTGCTCCTCGAATCACCTACCGTCTGACCGTCGGCTCGTTGCGGGGATAGCAACGGGAGATCGAGCGTTGAAAAAAGGGGGCCAGATTAATGGCTGATGTGATCGTGGTTGGTGCGGGGAATGCAGCGTTGGTCGCCGCTCTGTCGGCGGCCGACGGTGGCGCATCGGTGACGGTGCTGGAGGCGGCACCGCTCACAACTCGGGGTGGCAACAGTAGGTTCTCCGGGGGGATTTTCCGGATTGCCCATGACGGCATGGATCACCTGCGCCCGCTGCTTACCGACGAGGCGCTCGAATGGGCCGACAAGGTTGAGCTCGACGCTTATCCGCCAGAGCGATACCTCACAGATCTTCAGTTCACCTCGCAGGGTCAGTGTGATCCCGATCTCACCGGCGAGATGGTGCATCGCTCGTACGAGACGGTTCTGTGGATGAAGGAGAAGGGTGTGCACTGGGAGCTGGTGGTCGACAAGTTGTTCGACCCCGAGAACTTCGACCCCGATGAGACGTACACCCTGCCGCCGGGGGGTGCCCTGCGAGCAACCCACGAGGGATTAGGTCTCATGCACGATCTTTTCGACGCCGTCGATGCCGCCGACAACATCGAGATTCGCCACGACTCACCGGTGCACGAGCTGCTCATGGACGGGTCGACCTGTCGCGGTGTTCGAGTCCGCGCCGCCGACGGCTTCGAAGATCACCTCGGTCGAGTGGTGCTCGGTTGCGGCGGCTTCGAGTCGAATCCACAGAAACGTCTTCAGTACCTGGGCGCAGGGTGGGATCTGGTGAAGGTGCGAGGCACGGCCTTCAACATGGGCACCATGCTCGATGCCGCGCTCGACGCCGGCGCGGCTCCGTCTGGGCATTGGGGCGGTGCTCATGCATCGCCGCTCGATGCCGATGCCCCGCCGGTTGGTCAATTGTCGATGACCGACAAGCTCAGCCGCTACTCCTACCCCTACTGCGTGTTGTTGAACCGTGAGGGAGAGCGGTTCGTCGACGAGGCCTCCGACGAAGTTTGGCTCACCTACGCCAAGACGGGGTCTGCCATCAGAGAACAGCCCGGTGCGTGGGCCGTGCAGATATTCGATCAGCGAACCGTTCGGTTGCTCGAACCGCGGTACAGCACGGGAACTCCGGTCGAAGCCGATTCGATCGCCGACCTGGCCGAGAAGTTGGGCATCCCGGTGGAGACGGCGGTGCGGTCCATCGAGGCCTTCAACGAAGCAGCCTCGGCCGACGGGGATTTCGAACCGTTCGTGAAGGATGGTCGACGAACCGCGCCCAGTCTGGTGCCGCCCAAATCGAACTGGGCCCTCCCGCTCGACTCGCCGCCATACGTCGCATACCCGGTGTGCTGCGGCATCACCTTCACCTACGGCGGCCTCAAGATCGACACCGCGGGTCGAGTGATCGACACCACCGGCCAGGTGATGTCGAACCTGTATGCGACCGGCGAGATCGCAGGCGGATTCTTCTATCACAACTACCCGGCCGGGTCCGGCCTCGTTCGCGGCGCCGTCTTCGGTCGGATCGCTGGCGAAAGTGCAGCCCGGGCCACATGACCGAACTGGTCGTGCCCACCACCCTGATGCGGGGTGGCACGAGCAAAGGAGTGTTCGTGCGGACCTCCGAGCTTCCGCCAGCCGGCCTAGCCCGTGACCGGCTGCTACTGGCCCTGATGGGCAGCCCCGACCCGATGCAGATCAACGGGTTGGGAGGCACCTACTCGAGTACTTCGAAGGTGATGGCGGTGGGTCCGTCGGACGATCCCGAGACCGACATCGACTACCTGTTCGCCCAGGTCGCCGTCGGCGATGCGGTCGTCGACTACCAAGGCAATTGCGGCAACCTCACTACTGCGGTGGGCCCTTTTGCCATCGATGAGGGCATGGTCGCGCTCGACCCCTTGGCCGACCGGGTCACGGTCAACCTTCGCAACCTCAATACCGGGGTTCGGGTTCGGACCGTGGTTCCACTGACCTGCGGCCGCGCCGCAGTCGAAGGTTCACTCGCCGTCGCTGGAGTGCCCGGCACCGGTGCGTCGATCACGACCGACTATCTCCTTCCTGGCGGTTCGGTCCTGGGCTCGGCGCTTCCGACAGGAAACGCGGTTGATCGCATCGCCGTGAACTCCGTCGACTCGATCGACATGTCCATCGTCGATGTCACAAGCCCGCACGTCTTCGTTCGGAGCTGTGACGTTGATGTCGAGGATCTCGATTGTCTCGAGCAAATCAGATCGGCGGGCGGAGCAGCAGTGGGGCTGACGTCGCTGGCCGTTCCCCGCTTGGTCGTTGTCAGCACTCCGAAGGACCATGATTCTGACATCGACGCCTGCGCCGTCTCGATGCAGCAGATCCATCATGCGTTTCCGATGACGGGCGCTCTCTGCCTTGCCGCCGCAGTCCGGCTCGGCGGGACGATTGCGAATGAGGCTGCCCGCGATGCTGCGTCTGCCGGAGTCGGGCCGATTCGGCTGCGGCATCCCAAGGGCATCGTCGAAGTGCGGGCCGACGTCGACGGCCACGAGGTGCAATCGGTGGGCGTAACCCGCACCGCCCGGCGCCTGTTGCGGGGCGAAGCATTCGTGGTGTTGGCATGACGGTGTTGGCATGACGGTGTTGGCATGACGGTGTTGGCATGACGGTGATGTCATGACGGTGATGTCATGACGCCGGGCGCCCGCTTCAGAGAACTGCTCGCCGAGCCCGGCATCGTTGTTGCGCCCGGCGCCTACGACGCCATCACGGCCCGAGTCATTGCCCGCCATGGATTCCCGGCGGTCTATATGACCGGCGCCGGAACGGTGAACGCACACCTAGGCATTCCCGACATCGCGCTGGGAACGCTCACCGAGTTTGTCGAGAACGCGGCCCGCATGACCTCGGTGCTCGATGTTCCCCTGATCTGTGACGCCGATACCGGCTTTGGGAACGCGCTGAACGTCGTCCGCACCGTTCAGGAGTTCGAGCGGGCAGGGGTGGCTGGCGTTCACATCGAAGATCAGGAGAGTCCGAAACGGTGTGGTCATCTCGACGGAAAACGCATCGTGGCGGTGGAGGAGATGGAGGGCAAGATTCGTGCTGCCTGTGAGGCCCGGCGTGACCCGGACTTTGTGGTCATCGCCCGAGTCGACGCCGCTGCTGTCGAGGGGGTCGAAGCGGCGATCGAGCGGGCCAACCGGTATGCGGCTGCCGGTGCCGATGTGATCTTCGCCGAAGCGCTCACCTCTGCCGATGAGTTTGGGCGTTTCGGGTCGGTAGAGATGATCGGGCCAACAGGCCAGCGAGTTCCCCTCATGGCCAACATGACCGAATTCGGAAAGACGCCCTACCTCACCGCCGCACAGTTCGAAGACCTTGGCTTCGACGTCGTCATCTTCCCCATGATGGCCTTCCGAGTGATGCTTGGCGCCGTTGATGCTGCCATGGGAGAGCTGTCGTCAAAGGGAACCCAAGCCGGAATGCTCGACCGGATGAAGACCCGGGCCGAGCTCTACGACCTCATCGACTACGACCGTTGGACCGAGGCCGAAACGCGTTGGGTTACCGACCTCTGACTGAGTAGTTTCTGATGTCTGCTTCCCCGATCTTTTTCATAGGAGTGCTGGCAGTAGGGTGCGGTGATGGATCCCATTACCGCGTGTAAAGAAGCCTGCTCGTCCTTCCAGTCAATGCTCGAACAACTCGATGATGGGAAGCTCGAACTTTCCACTCCCAACGTCGATTTTGACGTGCGGGCCCTCGCCGGCCACGCCACCGGCGGAGCCAACATGTTTGCCGGGATGCTGGGCGGCACCGCCGCCGCTGAGATGGCCGAAGCAGGCAGCGCAGCCGAGATCGCCGCAGCGTTCAAGGCCGGCGCCGAGCAGCTGATCGCTGCCGCCCAGGGCGAAGGAGCCCTCGAGAAAATGGTGAAGATGGGCCCCATGGAGATCCCGGGCGCTGCAGCCGTTTCGCTGATGGCGGCCGATCACGTCGTGCACGCATGGGACATGCAGAAGGCCACCGGCATCGAAGCCCCCGTGTCGGATGAGTTGGCTGAATTCGCCCTGAAGTCGTGGCAGCAGATGATCGCCCCGCAGATGCGTGACGGCAAGCAGTTCGGAGCCGAGTTGCAGGCACCGGAGGGGGCGTCCTTCCTCGAGCAGGCTGCAGCCTTTACCGGCCGTCAGGTCTAAATTTTCTCGGACACCAGCAGTTCTTCGAACGAGGGTCTTTTCATGCTTGGAAGGGCCCTCTTCCGCGTTTTAGGGCCGTGTTTCGCGTTCTAGAACGCCACGCCAACGGCCGTGCACAGGAACGAAACGAAGTCCGTTCCAACTCTGCAGCGCTCCTCGAATCGGTCGATGAAATCCTTCTTCGTGATTTCGCCCTGTGTGAGTGGCGTTGTGATCATGAAGCTCTTCCGTTTCAGGTCGAGCAACAGCGGATCGTCTTTGTCGAAGCCCTTCGGCGGCCTCACCAGCGAGTCCCCGCCGAACGAGAACTGATCGACGAATGGCTTCGCCGTCGTAATTTTCGACCATTGTGCTCGTTCATCACCAATGTGGTGTCTGATTTGGTACGCCACCTTGGGTTCGGGATTCCAGAGACCCATGGCCATGAACGACGCGCGCGGCTGTAGGTGCAGGTAAAAGCCGGGAGCGTGGGCATCCTTGGCCCGCTCGTGGCGGAAGTGCACGCCCGTATTGAGCTTGTAGGGCGTCTTGTCCGTGCCGAATCGGGTGTCGCGGTGGATGCGAAAGAGTGAACCACCGACGGCGCGGGCGTTGGCGCTGAAGTGTGGGCTGATGCCCAGAAGTCGAGGTCGGAACTGTTCGATGAACTCGAGCGCCGGCTCTTTCACCGCTTGCTCGTAGCGCTCTTTGTTCTCGTTGAACCAGATGCGCTCGTTGTTGTCGGCCAGGTCGTTCAGGAACGAGAAGAGCTCAGGAGTAAAGCGCGGACTGCTCATGTCCAGATGATGCCATGTGGGACCTGCGGAACGGGCAGTCGTGTTGGGTGTCGTACGCGACGAGTCCGGTGACCTTCTCGACGATTACTGCAAGTCGCTGCATTGGTTCGGAAAGTTCGCGCTCGAGTCCTTCTGGGCACGAGAGGGAAATTTCACCTGGATAGAAGCTCACCCTGATTCCCCGAGGGTCGAAGAGCGTCCCTGTTCCCTCGACGAAGCCGGTTGACGTCATCCGAGAGAACTCGTTGTTGATCTTGGCCTCGATCTGCATCCACTCGTCGAGCTCGTCGCGAACCGGACGTTGTGCCGATCGGAGTTGATGCGACTCCATCGCCCCGGCGACGTCGCCGTGGATTGGGGGCGGCGTGAAGAACACATCGAAACTCATGCCACCGCTATCGGCGCGTTCACCACGATTGCTTTAGGGAGCCCGCCAGACACCACCCCGTTAGGGGGGCCGACGGAGTTTGTGGGGGTTGACGAGGACAGATCTAGTCTGACGCTGAACTCAACTGGAGGAACCCCCTATGTTCTTTGAATTGCGCCAATACCAAGCTCACCCTGGGAAACGCGACGACCTCGTTGCCCTGATGGAGGGCGAGATCATTCCCTTCCAGATCTCCCAAGGCATGACGATCGTTGGCAGTTTCGTTGGCGAAGAAGACCCCAACCTCTACGTCTGGATCCGTCGATTCGCATCCGAGGAGGAGCGCGAGGCTCTGTACAGCACCGTTTACCAGAGCGATCGCTGGACAAAGGACATCGGTCCGAAGATTCCCGAACTGATGGATCGCGATAAGATTGTCGTGACCCGTTTGAACGCAACCGCGATCTCTGCCCTGCACTAACGCGCTTTACCCGAGGGTAGGTCGAAGATTAACTCGATGGTCGTGAAGGGGTTCACGATATCGCGACATCGCATTGGAACAATGACCCCTCGGCAACTCCCTTCAGATTGTGTCTATGGTGCAGCGGAAGCAACAGGCATGAAGGCCTGGGGATCTCGGTGAGGTCTTGCTTCTCGACTTAAAGGGGAAACAATGCAGAAACTCTGGGCGCTGCTCTTGGCGTTCGTGCTCATTGCCGCAGCTTGTGGTGGCAGCGGCTCTGACGCGGCGACGTCGGATGGCGATGCCGACGACACCAGCTCTGACACGACAGGTGGCGATGACGATGTCGTCGACACCGAAGATCAGGTCGAGGTCCAGGACGTCGACGCAGACCAAGTCGGCGTTGCCGGCGAGACGGTGATGGGTGAACCCACCCCGACCGATCGTGGTCCCGAGTCCAGTGGCACGCTCGACTACTCCTGGCACACGGCCTTCTCTCCGAAGTGGTTCGACCCGGGCCTCAACACCAGCTCGGTCAGCCAGTTCGCCACGCAGTACGTCATGCATGACGCGCTGGTGAAGAGCATGCCCGACGCTCCATTCACACCGAGCCTGGCCCAGCAATACACGGTTGCCGAAGACTTCACCTCGGTGAACTTCGTGCTCCGTGAGGGCCTCACCTTCCATGACGGCTCAACCCTCACTACCGAAGACGTGAAGTTCAGCTTCGAAAACTACAGCGGCTCCGGCGCTTCAACCATGCAGGACCTGGTCAAGGAGATCGAGCTGGTCGACGACCTCTCCATCACTTTCCACTTCACTGCTCCATTCCTGGACTTCATGTTGCTCTACGGCAGCACGGCAACTGGCGCCGGCTGGATCGTGCCGAGTGACTACTACCAGGAAGTCGGTGCCGAGGGCTTTCTCGAAGCGCCGATCGGAGCCGGTCCGTTCATGTTCGTCGAAAACCAGGACAACGTGAAGATCGTCTACGAAGCCTTCCCCGACTACTGGAAGAAGAACCCTGGCGTTCAGACCATCAACTGGAATGCCATCACCGACCCAGCCACTCGCTACGCCGCAGTAAGCACCGGCGAGCTTGACCTGGCCAACGTGATGACCGGCGATCTCCTCCAGACCGTTATCGACGATCCCGATGTCGAGCTTGTTCCCACCACGGCCATACCGTTCTGGATTGAGTTCATTGGCATCGCCGATCCGGAAAGCCCGTTCAACGATGTTCGAGTCCGTGAAGCGGTGACGCTGGCGCTCGATCGGGAAGGCATCAATCAGGACGAGACCGGCGGCGGTGGCGAGTCCACCGGCCAGTGGATCCCACGTCAGCAGGAGGGAGCCTTCCAGGCCCCGGCGATCGCCCAGGACGTCGACCGAGCCAAGGAACTCATGGCCGAAGCCGGCTATGAAGATGGCTTCGACGTATCGGCACTGACGCCATTGCCCAACTACTTCAGCCTCGGCGAGCGTGTGATCCAGCAACTGGGCGAAATCGGTATCCGGACCAGCTTGGTCCAGATGGACCGTGGCGAGTTCCTGGCCCAGGTCAACAGCGGCACCGATGCCACCTTTGAAGGCATCGTCGTCAACATCTCCGGTGCTGGCGGCGACGCCGCCGTACGTATCCGGAACTTTGCTGAATGCAGCGGCGCCGCTTCCCGTATCTGTGATCCGATGATCGACGAGCCCTTCGCCGAGTACGAAGCATCGACCGATCCGGTCGAGCGTGAGGCACTGCTGAACCAGATTCAGCAGTACATCATCGACGAGCACATCTTCCCCTACGTCTACACCCTTGGCCTGAACCATGCTCAGGGCCCCGACGTCGTCCAAGCGCCCACCGAGGTGTGGGCTCAGATCCCGCAGTACGTCTACCCCGGTCCGTGGGAAGACATCACGGTCAGCAACTGAAACTGACTGGCTGACTGGATCATGAAGGCCTTCTTCGCTCGTCGAATTGCTTACAGCCTGATCACGCTGGTGATCCTGGCCACGACCATCTTTGGTCTGGTCAGGCTCACCGGAGATCCGGCATTCCTCCTGGCGCCCGACGGGGCGACCCAAGAAGAACTTCAGATCATCAGGGAGCAAATCGGAACTGATAAGTCTCTCCCGGTCCAGTTTGGCAGCTTCATCGCCGACCTGGCCCGGGGTGACTTCGGTAACTCGTTTCAGAGCGGGCAACCGGTCCGGAGCCTGTACTTCGATCGACTGCCCAACTCCATGTTGTTGGTGAGCTCAGCGCTCGCTTTCGCTCTCATCATCGGCATTCCGGCCGGCATCATCTCGGCCGTCTACAACGGCCGCTGGATGGACACGGTGTCGAAAGTGGTGGCCCTCACCGGCATGGCTATCCCTGGCTTCATTCTCGGCTTCGGCATGATGTGGTTGTTTGCCCTGAAACTGCGATGGCTGCCGGTGTTCGGTATCGGTGGCTGGAAGAATTTGGTGATGCCAACCATTGCCATTGGCTGGTATTTCGCAGCGTCGACGCTCCGGCTGGTTCGATCCTCCATGCTGGACATTCTTGACGCCGACTACGTGAAATTGGCCCGACTCAAGGGCATGCCGGAAAAGAAGGTGGTGCTGAAGCACGCCTTCAAGAACGCCCTGATCCCGCTGATCACCCTTACCGGCGTCAACTTTGTGGTGATGATCAACGTGGCAACGGTGATCGAGCTGGTGTTCACCTGGCCTGGCCTCGGATCGCTGCTCGTCGAGGGCATCCGCAACCGGGACTTCCCACTCGTCCAGGGCGTCACCATCATGGCTGGCATCATGATCGTGTTCGCCAACTTTGCAATTGACATGGTCTATGCGTGGGTCGACCCCCGCATCCGTCTGAATCGCTGAGGTCTGACATGGCAACTATTGCACCCACCGATCTCGTTGGAATCGCCTCTGAGAGACGATCGACGTTGAAGCTCGTCATCTCGTCGCTTCGAGAGCTGCCGCTGGTCTCCACCACGATCCTTATTGTGATCGTTGGCATGGCGATCTTCGCCCCGATCCTGGCCCCTCACGATCCCTTGAGCGCGGTTGAGGGGGCTTCCCAGTTCGGTCCGCCTGTCTGGAGCGAAGGTGGTTCGTGGGATACCCCACTTGGCACCGACAACCTGAGTCGCGACGTACTGTCTCGCAGCATCTACGGAGCCAGGGTTTCGGTGATCGTCGGCGTCACCGGCACTGCCGTTGCCGGCATTATCGGCATGATCATGGGCGTTGCCGCCGGCTACTTCGGTGGCTGGGTCGACAGTGTGATCATGCGGGTTGTCGATGCTTGGCTGGCCATTCCCACCCTGGTTCTGGCCATCTTGATGGCAGCCGTGCTCGGACCAAGCATGTGGAACATTGTGTTCATCCTCGGCATCGTCTACTGGACGAGATACGCCCGAATACTTCGTTCTGAAGTCTTGACCCTTCGGGAGCGTGAGTTTGTGAAGCTGGCCCAGGTGGCTGGTGCTTCCAAGACCCGCATCATCATCCAGCACATCGTGCCCAACGTGCTCAACACGTGGCTGGTATTGGCCAGCCTTACCGTTGGCGTCGTCATCATCGCCGAAGCATCGCTCAGTTTCCTAGGCGTCGGCGTGCCGGCACCCACCGCAGCGTGGGGCTCGATGCTCACCGAAGGCCGCTCGGCCCTGATCACCCGACGGCCGCACCTGGTGATGGCACCGGCGTTATTCATCGGCTTAACGGTGTTGGCCACCAACATGTTCGGTGACTGGCTGAGGGTGAAGCTCGACCCCAAGCAACGGAATCTCTAGAGGCCTCGGTACATGCCCAAGACACTGATGGAGGTCACTGACCTCAACACGCACTACACCGGCTTCGGTGGCTCTCGTGTGGTGAAGGCCGTCGACGGCCTCAGCTTCACCCTGGACGAGGGCCAAACCATCGGCCTGGTGGGGGAGTCTGGCTGCGGCAAGACGACTACCTGTCTTTCGCTTGTCCGACTGTTAGCCCACGGTGCGGAGATCGTTAGCGGCAGCATCAAGCTGGGCGACATCGAGGTCACCGATCTCACCGAGAAAGAAATGTCCGACATCAGGGGCAACGAGATCGCCATGATCCTCCAGGATCCAATGACCTCGTTGAACCCGTTGTTCGACATCGGCGATCAGGTCGGCGAGCCGGCCGAGCGGCACGACCACCTCAAGGGGGGCGCACTAAAGGAGCGAATCAAGTCGTTGCTCAACTCGGTCCGCATCCCGTCCCCTTCGATTCGGATGGCCGAATACCCACACCAGATGAGTGGTGGCATGCGGCAACGCATCGCTGGCGCTATCGCTCTGGCCGGTACTCCGAGTGTTGTGATCGCCGACGAGCCGACCACCAGCCTCGATGTCACCATTCAGGCCCAATACCTCGACCTGCTGCGCAAACTGCAAGATGAAACCGGCGTTGGCCTCATCTTCGTAACTCACGATCTCGGCATCGTGGCCAAAATGTGTGACGACGTCATCGTCATGTATGCCGGTCGCGCCGTCGAGCAGGGCCCGGTACGAGACATCTTTACTCAACCAGCGCACCCCTATGCAGACGCGCTCATTCGTTCGGTCCCGAAACTGGGATCGAAAGAGAAGCTTTATCGCATCGACGGCCAGCCGCCCGATCTGTCGGATCTTCCCGCCGGTTGCGCCTTTGCTCCACGTTGCCCCGCAGCCACCGAGCGCTGTCATGAGGAGAAGCCCGAGTTGTTGGAAATTGCCCCCGGCCACAAGGCCGCGTGTTTTAACCTCGACGACTTCGCGGCCACGATCACCGAGCCGGCCTACGACGTGCAGAAAAAGGCGACGGCATGACGGTGGCAGACGTCGAGGCAATTGATCTGCGGGGATCCGACGACGACGCCGTGCTCCAGGTCCGCAACCTGGTGAAGTACTTCCCCGGAGGCCGGTCCGGCTTCGGATTCAAAGCAACCAAGCAGTGGGTTCGGGCCGTCGACGACGTGAGCTTCGACATCAAGGCTGGCGAGACGTTGGGTCTTGTTGGCGAGTCAGGCTGCGGCAAGTCGACCATCGCCAAGCTTCTCCTTCGGTTGGAAGACCCCACCTCGGGCGAAATCGTCTTCAATGGCCAGGATGTCTCCAACCTCAAGGGCAAGGGCCTGCTGGCATACCGGCGAGCTGTACAGGCCGTGTTCCAGGACCCCTTCTCGTCGCTGAGCCCCCGTATGCGGGTCAAGGACATCATCAGCGAAGGGCTCGAGATTCACACCGACATGTCGAAGGACGACATGGCCACGCGAGTCGGTGATGTACTCGACATGGTTGGCATGCGGCCCGAAGTGGGCCAGCTCTACCCCCACGAGTTCTCCGGTGGTCAGCGGCAACGGATTGCCATCGCCAAGGCCCTGGCCCTCGACGCCAAGATGCTGGTGCTGGACGAGGCTGTGTCAGCCCTCGATGTGTCTATCCGGGCCCAGGTAATCACGCTGCTAAAGGATCTCCAGCATGAGCTGGGTATCGCCTATCTTTACATTGGGCACGACCTGGCGACCGTGGCCTACCTAGCCGATCGAGTAATGGTGATGTATCTCGGCAAGCAGGTCGAGTTGGACGAGACGCTCACGCTGGTCAACGATCCGAAGCACCCATACACCGACGCCCTTTTCCAGGCTGCACTGCCGGCTCACCCCGATGATCAGCAGGACACATCGGGTCAAGCAACAGCCGAGGTCCCAAGTGCCTTGTCGCCACCGTCGGGCTGCCACTTTCACCCTCGATGTCCGCAAGTGATGGATATCTGTTCGGTTGAGTACCCCCAGATGGTGACGATGAGCAGCGGACGCAAGGTGGCCTGCCACCTTCATCCTGAGTGATCTAGCTACTCGAGGCCTCGTGGGACCCAGGTGAGTTAGTCAAGTGGTTTCCTTCACCTCGGCAACGGTTGTAGGGGTCGGCTCCCGCACAACTCGCCTTCCAAGGCGCAGCCGAGGTCGAGAGCTTCACGACTCGGGCTGACCTGTCGGACGATCTGCCACCGGCTGCGGTCTCGGCCGACAACGCAAGTGCCGTGTCGGCTGCTCGCCTTCTTCTGGCCATCGATGCGATGGCCGAACTGGGTGCCTTCCAGCGGGCGACCGATCCGGCGGTCAACAGTCTGATTCGAGACGTCCGTGCCCAGGTTCCTTCAGATGGCCTGACCGAGGACGGGTACCGCGCCGAGGTTGAGCGCTTTGCCGATGACTTTCCGCTGTACCTCGACACGCTCCGAGCCGAGGGTCGGACGCTGAGCGAGCAGATCCTGGCGCTGGAAGCGATCCTTACTCCAGAGAACATGCAACGCGTAAGCAACGGCGCGACCCTTCAGCTCGCGACGTTGCAGACACCGGATCTGAGACTGGGACCAGCAGCCAGCTACCGCTCATCGCCGGGGTGGTTGCCGCCGGGCTGGCCTTTGGGGCCCTCGTTGTAGCCATCGCTCGGCGCCGCACCTCAGCTGAGCCCAACGGTGAAGCTGTAACCGGGGCGGTTCTCCACTCACCTTCAGCAGATGGGTCAGGGGCGAGCACGACAGCTCCGTTGCTCGAAGATCTTCTCGACGCCAGTCGACGAATGACGGCATCTCTCGATACGGCCGAGGTCGGGGCCATCGCCCTGATGGAAGCAAAGCGCTTAGTTGGCGCCGAGGGTGGCTTGCTCGCCATTCGAAGTGATGCTGGGCTCAGCCCATTGCATTTCAGCCCAACCAGCCTGTTCGACCTCGATGGACTCTCGACGTGCAGCCTGATGCGGGTAGTCGAGACCGGTCGCTCAGTTGTCCAGTTGGCCACAGACGAGCCGGTGCTGGTCGAGGTGCCGATGGCAATGGCGGCTGTTCCGGTGGTTGCTGATGGGGTCGTTGCTGATGGGGTCGTTGCTGATGGGGTCGTTGCCGGGGCCATCATGGTGGTGCGGGTTCCTTCACGCCCGTTCGAACGCCCGGATATGGACGCGCTCGAAATGTTGGCTCCGCTGGTTGGGTCGGCTCTTCAGATACGGCGGTCAAGAGTTCTGTGTCTTGCTTCCGGGCGCTAGCGATGCCGAAGCCGCCGTTGTGGCCGAGCGGGCTCGGGCCGCAGTGGAAGCGGCGCCGATCCCTGGCGGCGACAAGCAGCCTTCTGGCCGGGTGACGATCTCGGTCGGTGTTGCCGTCGCCGGCCTTCAGTCACACAGCGATTTGGTCGAGCGGGCCGATTCAGCCCTGTATGAAGCCAAGGAGCAGGGCCGCAATCAGGTCCGAGTGGCTAGCTGACCGGCTCCGCGGTGTTTCGAACCGTGAACGGAACCCGTGCGAAGATGCGGTCACGAGACTTCGAAAGGACCGCAGATGGATTTCGATTACAGCCCCAAGGTGAACGAGCACATCGAGATGCTCTCGTCCTTCATGGACGAGCACGTCTATCCACGGGAACGTGAGCACCACGAGTTCGTGATGGACCAGAACAACCTGTGGGTGCAGCCGCCGGTCGTCGAGGAGCTCAAGGTGAAGGCCAAGGCAGCCGGTATTTGGAACTGGTTCCTGCCGGCCGAGTACGGCGAGTGGAGCCCCGGATTGACCAACCTCGAGTTCGCCCCTCTGGCCGAGATCATGGGTCGGCTCCCTTGGTCGTTCGAAGTCTTCAACTGTTCGGCACCGGATCGAGGCAACATGGAGGTGCTGGCCAAGTTCGGATCGGCCGAGCAGCAGGACATGTACTTGCGGCCCCTGTTGGCCGGTGAGATTCGCTCGACCTACGCCATGACCGAACCCCAGGTGGCATCTTCGGACGCCACGAACATGCAGCTCACCATTGAGCGCGACGGCGACGAATACGTACTGAACGGCCGTAAGTGGTGGAGCAGCAACATCATGCATCCGCTGAACCAGGTGCTGATCACGATGGGCGTCACCGACCCCAATGCTCCACGTCACCAGCAGCACTCGATGGTCTTGGTGCCAAGAGACGCCGAAGGACTCGAGGTGGTTCGTACCGTTGAGGTCTTTGGGAACTACCACTCGCCGGCCGGGCACGGCGAGCTGAAATACACCGATGTGCGGGTGCCCGTCGACAACATCGTCTTGGGAGAAGGCCAGGGCTTCACGATCGCTCAGGGCCGTCTCGGCCCTGGCCGTTTCCAGTACGCCATGACCAATGTCGGTATGGCCCAGCGCATGCTCGAGCTGATGTGTGCTCGTGCCGATCAACGTGAACCGTTTGGGCGCAAGATCAGCGAGAACTCCTCAGTGCGTCAGGACATCGCCCGAGCTCGCTGCAACATCGAGCAAGCTCGCCTTCTGGTCCTGAAAGCGGCGGCCGAGATGGACAAGGCGGGAGCCAAGGGCGCTCGTGACTACATCTCGATGGTCAAGATCGTCGGCCCGAAGTTGGCCCACGACGTGGCCGAGCGAGCGATGCAGATCTTCGGCGGCAAGGGTGTCAGTGGTGACACCCCAATCGCCGACATGTATGTGCTCGGCCGCCTGATGCGGATTGCTGACGGCCCCGACGAAGTGCACATGAACCAGTTGGCGAAACTGACCATGGCTCAAGCCGAGATGGCCCGCCAAGCCGGACAGGGCGGCATCGACTGGTACGGCGACTAAGTCAAAGACAGTCAGACGGCTAGCCGGTGAAGAGGTAGACAGGGAGGTCTTGAAGGTCATCGCCGTTGTGATCGGAGAAGCTGGTTCCGTTGCCGACCTGGGCGTGACCGCCGGCGAAGTCGCTGGTGCCGTCGCTGACCCAGTCATCGTGATTGGCGCGGTACATCGGTCGGAAGGTGGCTGATCCCGCGACGGCGATGACATCGACCGTCAGTGTTTCGCCAGCACCGATGGCGAGGGCTGCAGGAAGCACAGCCGAGTGCCAGCCGCGGTTGTTGTCGACAAGATTCAGTTCGGCAACGACCTGGCCCGATCGAGCAATCCGGGCTCGGAGTCGGCCACCGGCGCTGCTGTAAGGACGCACGGCGACTGCCCTCGCCGTGCGGGCCCCGTCGGCGGTGAGAAGCTGCCGGGCCACCGCGCCTGAAGGGGTGACCGTTATGACGTTGGAACTCCGGGTACCGACGTAGTCGACACCCTGCCGGGAGCCCCCGGTATAGGTGACCTCGAACAAGGGGTGCCACTCGGCCAGACTGCCTCGTCGACCCCAGCCGCCGTTACTGGCTGCGTAGCGTTCATCACCCGTCACGAGCGCGGTGAAGACACCGTTGCCGGTCGAGAACTCGACTTGGGCTGGATCGTCCTGAGGGCGGTTGATGAGATTGATCGACACCCAGTTCTGGCTGGGGTTGCCATCAGTGTTGCGAAAAACCACGTGATAGGTCTGGCCGGCTGCAACGGTCGCAGGGGCGTCGAACGCAAGATTGGTCAGCCATTGGCCGGCGCGAGGCCCGTTGCAGGGCTCGGTGATGGAACCGCGGGCCAGAACGCCCGCAGGGGCGCCGCCAGTATCCGAGCGAAGCTCGACCGTTAGGTCGCCACAATCGCCACTCGAGTAGCCGGATCGGCTGGTGTTCTCGACAATGTAGAACGAACTCGAGGCGATCGATCCGCTCTGGCGGGCCTCGAAACGAAACGAAAGCTGCACCCCAGACCGCAGCGGGATGTTGGCGACACCGGCTGAGAACCACGGGTTGCCGAGATAGGAAGCATCACGGTTCGAAAAACCGGTAGCCGACTGTTGGCTTGCCGACGGGGGAGTGAAGCCTTGGGGTGCAGCGACGCCGGTAGCGGAGCGATAGAACTCGTCAGAGGCGGCCAACACTGCTGCCAGCTCGATCTCGTCCACCGATCGCAGGCGCTCGGCCCAATAGTCGAGGCCCGCAGCGTCGGGGGCTCGGGCCAGCACATTGTCATAGGCTGCCGTTACCCGTAGTGCTCTGAACTCAGGGCTGTACCAGAGGCCAAGAACGACGTCGACCAGTCGGTCCTCCCCCGATTGCAGTCTTCCAACCCAAAAGGCCAACCCGTCGGTGTCGGGACTTCGGCCCAGAATGCGTCGATACAGGTCGGAGACGTATGCCTCGTCGGTGCCTCCGGCCCTCAGGTAGGCCTCATTGGCTCCATAGACCGAGGCAGCGACATGCCGGGTCAGCTGCCCAGACTGCAAACGTTGGATCCAGAAGGTCCGTCCCGCCGGCTCGACCGGTCGATCGAGCGCGGCCTGGTAGAGGTCGTCGATGAAGACTCCGAGCCACTCGTCTGAGTTGGCCAAACCTCGAGTGAGTCCCGTGCGGTCGACACCGAAGGAGACATCGACGCGCCAGGCACTGAGCTCGGCCGGGTTGGCCGACCGACCGAGAAATAGCTGGTAGGCCGCGTCGGTGAACAGATCGGCCGCTGCGTCCGGCGCGGCGGTTTGGCGCGTCTCGGGAGCCTGGAGGGTGACCTGGGCGCCAGTGGGAACAGCGATTGCTAGGGCGCTGCAGATGAGGAGGCCCGCCAGGGCGATATGTCTTCGCACGAACCATGACGGTAGACAACAACGAGGAGGGTGAGGGATCGGCTCGATTTTGGCCGCACTCACTAGCCTCGATCGTCGTGACTGTGTTCTGTGAGCCCGCAGCCCGGCGGCCGAGTGGTGGCTGACGCGACCGAGGTCGGCGCCATCCCGCTGCACTCGGCGCTCGGCCGCGTTGTCATTGCCACCACAGTGCTCGGCTCGGCCGTCGCGATGCTGACCGCGACCGTGGTGAATGTCGCGCTGCCAACCTTGGCAACCGACCTGTCGGCCTCCTCGGCCCAGCAGCAGTGGGTGCTAAACGCCTACACCCTGACGCTGGCGTCGCTCATTTTGGTTGGTGGTTCGCTCGGTGATCGTTACGGCCGCGTGCACGTCTATCGGATCGGCGTGGTTTTCTTCGGCCTGGCCTCTCTCGCCTGTGCCGTCGCTCCGACGATCGGCTGGCTGATCGCGGCTCGATTGTTGCAAGGCATCGGTGGCGCGCTTCTAACACCAGGGAGTCTGGCAATTATCGAAGCCACGTTGGCCACCGACGACCGAGCCGCCGGCGTTGGGCGGTGGTCTGGCTTGGGCGGTGTAGCGAGCGCGTCGGGTCCTCTGCTCGGTGGCCTGTTGATTGACGTAGCCGGGTGGCGATGGATCTTCTTACTGAACCTGCCGCTCGTGGTGCTGGTGTTGTTCTTCAGTCGCCGCGTCCCCGAGTCGTCGGCGGTGGGTGCGATCGATCGGCGCCTCGATTTGGGTGGAGCTGTTCTGTCGACGGCGTTGCTTGGCTCGTTGTCGTTTGCGTTCATCGAAGGCGGATCGGGTTTCGGAAGGCTCGTGGGTGTAGCTCTTGCCCTGTCCGTTAGTTCAGCTCTTGCTCTTTGGGCCGTGGAACGTTCGCATCCAAACCCCCTGTTTCCGCTGGCCCTGTTGCGTAGCCGACGCTTCGTCGTGGCCAACATCATCACGATCGTTCTCTACGGGGGGATGGCCGTTGTTTTCTTCCTGTTGTCGGTGAATCTCCAAGTTGTCGGCGGCTACAGCGCACTACAAGCGGGTGCATCACTGCTGCCCGTCACGGTGCTGATGCTGCTCTTCTCGGCCAGAGGTGGCCGTTTAGCGGGACGGATCGGACCACGGTTGCCCCTCACTATTGGCCCGCTACTCATTGCGGCCGGGATGCTTCTGCTGACCCGGGTGGGTGCCGAGCCGTCGTGGTTCACCGAGATCCTTCCCGCCGTTCTGGTGTTCGGTGTGGGCCTCACGCTCACCGTTGCACCCGTTACCTCGACCGCGCTGGGGGCTGTGCCAGACGACCAAGCGGGCACGGCATCCGGTTTCAACAACGCGGCCGCCCGAACGGGCGGGCTTCTCACCGTTGCCGCTATCCCGCCGCTAGTAGGTCTTTCCGGCTCGGGTCTGTCTGACCCTGCAGTGTTGGGCCCGGCGTTTGCCGACGCAGTCACGATCGGAGCCGTCATGGTGGCAGCGTCCGGGTTGCTCGCTGCGGTCACACTGGGCAATAAGCCGGAGAAGCTGGGCGGTACGCCGGAAAAGCTGGGCGGCAAGCCGGAGAAACACCGAACCTGACCGTGGCCATTCGGGCGGCGTGTAGGGTCACCGGCCATGGCTACAGACTTGAGATTCGGTTGGCTTTCGCCCGTCATCGGCAATCAGTGGAGTGACCACAAGCCGATCGTGGTTTACCAAGAGAAGCACATTCTGCCGACGGTGGCAGATCACTTTGATTCGCTCTGGATCGCCGACCACTTCTATGGCTTCGATGCCAAGACCGATCCCTTCATGGAGGGCTGGACCACGCTGACGTGGTTGGCGGCAAAGTTTCCCGACGTGTTGCTGTGTCACCACGTTCTCGGTGTCGGCTACCGACCCCCGGCCCTGACGGCCAAGATGGCGGCCACTCTTCAGGTGCTGTCTGGCAACCGCTTCATCTTGGGCATCGGAGCTGGCTGGCGAGGCCCGGAGTACGAGTCGTACGGCTATGAGTTCCCCAAGCCGTCCGTTCGTTTCGCTCAGCTCGATGAAACGCTGCAGATCTGCAAGCTGATGTGGACCGAGGACGAGCCATCATTCTCGGGCAAACATTTCAGCATCGATGGAGCGTCGGCCCCGCCGCTGCCGGAGGTGGTACCGCCCATTTGCATTGGTGCGTCGGGCGAACAGATCGGACTACCTCTGGCCGGACGCCATGCCGACATCTGGAACGGGTTTCCGAAGGGTGATGACAATGACTGGCTACGGAAGGTCGGCATCGTGCACGACGCTGCTTCGGCTGCCGGGCGCGACCCGGCGGACATCGAAATCAGTCAGACCCTCGAAAAGCCGCTGCCCGAGAACGACGCTGACTCGGCTGAGTTGCTCGAGTTTCTCGGTCGCAAGGTCGAACTGGGCGTGCAGCATTTCGTCATGGACTTCGGCAACCCGCCTACCGACGAGCACATCTTGCGCTTCGTAGAACAGGTGATGCAGCCGTTGAAGGGCTGATCAGACTCGATTGACGGCGAACACGGGAATCACCCGGTCGCCGGCCTTTTCTTCGTACTCAGCGAACTGAGGCATGAGGCCAGCCTGCTTGGCATAGAGGTCGTCGCGCTCGGTACCCGTGACCTCGGCAACGGTCGCTGCGAATTTGGCGGTGCCGACCTCGACCTCGATCGATGGGTTGGCCCGCAGGTTGTAGGCCCAGTCGGGGTTGGTCGTCGCGCCCGCCTTCGAGGCGAAGACGATCATCCGCTCGCCGTCGGGAAGGTAGACCAGTGGGATTTCTTTGAGGTCGCCACTCTTGGCCCCGATCGTCCCGAGGATGATCATCGGTGCATCACCGAACTGCGCAACCTTGCCGCCGTTCGCTCGGAACTCGGTCATGATTTTCTCGTTGAAGTCACTCATGGCTGCAGGCTAGGTCTTACGGAGCGAACACGATGGGCGTCCAGACGAGGATGTCCTCGCCCGCTTCGCCCGCGTCGTTCACCGTTGCGCCGCGAATCTCGAAGCGCAGCAGGCGGCCACGGTCTAGCACCAGTTCATCCACGAGCTGGTGGCGGAACGCAAGCAGATCGCCTTCGAAGGCAGGTCCAACGTGGTCGCAACCGTCCCAGGCCACAACCGACGCAATGCCGGGCAGCACCCGACTAAGCGATGCCTGGGCCAGGCCCTGGACATGGCCGCCATAGACCAGACGTTTGTTGTAGATGCTGGCGGTGCCGTCACGGTGCACGAATGCCTGATTGAACGTGAGACGCGCCAGGCTTGGCGCCAGGTCGACGTGGTCGCGCATGGCATCGGCTTGTGTCTCGCCTATCGCCCAAGCGGTCTTCGTCAGCGAGCTGAGATCCCAATCGGGAACCAGGTTGGCAACCTCGGCCAGTGGCACAGGGTCGGATGGTCCGGGGATGTCGGCGCTGTGGCCGGGTGAGCCCCCTCGGCTAGCTACGAGAGCGCACCGCTCGTACCGAACTACCGGTCCGTTGTCGCCAACTGTTTCGATGCCCAGCCACACTTTGCCGCGGTGCAGATCACCCTTCGGCCTGGAGTCAGCTAGGCCCAGCACCGTCGTAGTGGTGCTGAGGGTCTCGCCGACCTCCACTGCCCGCAGGATGCGAACCGACCGGTAGTACAGGTTGGCGATGGCGCGGCGGGTGGCGTTGGTGGTCTGGCCGATCGAATACTGCATCGCCAGCGACGGATAGACCATGCCGGTCTCGCTGCCGCTGACTGTCTTGTACATTGACCGATCGGCCGAAGGCAGATGTTGGTCACCGGTGATCATTCGGTAGGCGACGTTGTCGGCCTCGGTCACCGTTACCGGTGGCAGCGAGGGAATCGTCATACCTTGCTCGAACTCGTCGTAGTAGGGGCCGTCGTTGTCGGTTCGGATCTCGCTCATTGGCTGCGAGTGTACGGGGCCGCGGTGTCAGGCTTGAAGTTCGGCGTGGGGGTCTCTCAGGCGCGATGCTTCAGATATGACCATCAACAAGTTGGCGCAACAGCTGGCGGCCGGAACGATCACGGCTCGTTCGCTAGTAGAGGACAGCCTTGAACGCATCGCCGATCCTGCTGGCGAGGGGAGCCGGGCCTTCTTGTCGGTGGCCGCCGACCGTGCTCGGGCCACCGCTGAGGGTTTTGATGCCATCCGCAAGGCTGGGGGAATGGTGCCGCCCTTCGCCGGGATTCCGTTTGCCGTGAAGGACCTTTGTGATGTCGAGGGAGAAGTGAGCTCGGCTGGCTCGACCGTGTTGGCCGATACTCCTGCGGCAATGGTCAACGCTCCGGCGTTGCAGCGGGTCATCAACGCCGGGTTCATTCCGATCGGTCGAACCAACATGACCGAATTCGCGTACTCCGGGTTGGGGCTCAACTCGCACTTCCCGGAACCGGCGGCTCCGTGGGATCGCGCCGCACGACGGATTCCGGGCGGATCGTCGTCGGGGACCGGAGTGGCGGTGGCCGACGGCATGGCGGTCGCCGGGCTGGGCACCGACACCGGTGGTTCGTGTCGTATCCCCGCCGCGTTCTGCGGCATTGTGGGCTACAAGCCGACAGCTCGGCGAATACCCCTCGACGGCATCGTGCCGTTGTCGTCGTCGCTCGACTCGGTTGGCCCGCTGGCCGGCTCAGTTGCCGACTGCGCCGTTGTCGATGATCTGTTTGCCGGCGGTGACGGCAGATGGACGATTGAGCGTCGCCCTCCGCGACACATCCGGTTGGCCGCGATCACCGATTTCGTGCTCGATGATGTTGATGACACCGTGGCTGCGACCCATACGGCAGCGCTGAGCCGACTGAGCGCGGCTGGCATCGAGGTCGTGGATGTTCCCTTCCCGGAGCTGAACACTCTCGGGGACATCAACGCCAAGGGTGGGTTGCCGGCGGCTGAGGCCTACCACTGGCATCGCTCGCTCCTCGCCAGTCGAGGCGATGGCTACGACCAGCGTGTTCGAGTGCGAATCGAGCCCGGCGCCGACATAACCGCAGCCGACTACCTGGACGTCGTCGCGGCCCGTGCCGCCATGATCGCCGACGCCCGTCGACGGATGGATGGCTTCGACGCCTTTGTGTTGCCGTCGGTTGCGATCATTCCGCCGACCATCGACTCCTTCGATGGCAATCCCGATCCCGACTACTACGGCACCGTCAACCGCCTCTGCTTGCGGAATACCGCAGTTGGCAACTTTCTTGATTCGTGCAGCATCAGCATTCCCTCTTCCTCACCGGGTGAGGCTCCGGTGGGTCTGATGTTGATGGGTGCGCCTATGGATGATCGACGACTGTTTTCGGTCGCCCAGGCGGTGGAGGCGACGCTCCGGTAACCGCTCGGGGAGGTTGTGTCGTTCGTAGCGAGGTCGACGGATCAGTAAGCTCGTACTACTAATATGACTGTCCTACTGTGTCGCCCGGCACAGGACCATCGGAGATTCGGCATGCAACTCTTCCTTCAACGTCTCTTCGATGGCCTCACGTTGGGTGCTATTTATGCGGTGGTTGCGGTTGCGTTGGTCTTGATTTTCAAGGCGACGACGCTGATCAACTTCGCTCAGGGTGAGTTGGCCATGTTTGGTGCCTTCATCGCTTACATCCTGGCGGTTGAGCAGGGCTTGCCGATCGTGTTGGCGATTGCGTTGGCGATGGTCTTCTCGGCCGCCCTTGGTGCCGCCATCGAGAGGGTGCTCATCCGGCCCTTTGATCCGACGGATCACTTACCGGTGGTGTTGATCACGCTTGGTGTGTTCTTGATATTGAACGCGGTGGCCGGCGAGATCTGGAATTACCAGCCTCGAGCCTTCCCGTCGCTGTTCCCGAAGGGTCCGGACGACTACATCAGTGTTGGTGGTGCTCGTCTGTTCTATGACGGGCTCGGTACGTGGGCCATGTTGGGTGCGATGATGGGCGTGTTGTACGTCATTCTGAACCTCACCAAGACGGGTCTTGCGTTCCGGGCTGTTTCGTCGAACACTGATTCGGCTCGCCTGGTTGGTATTCGTACCGGTCGGACGCTGATGTTTGGTTGGGCTTTGGCTTGCGCGTTCGGCACGCTGGGTGCTGCGTTGGTTGCTCCTCGGTTGTTCTTGCAGCCGAACATGATGGCGACGTTGTTGATCTACGCGTTTGCGGCTGCTGCTCTTGGTGGCCTCGATTCACTGCCCGGCGCGGTCATGGGCGGCATTATCGTCGGCATGATCCAGTCGCTGCTGGTTGGTTATCTGGGTGACTGGGATCCGTTGGAGTGGTTGCGGAACTTGAGCCTGGCTGTCGCCTTCGTGGTGATCCTGATTGTGTTGTCGTTCAAGCCATCCGGCATGTTCGGTACATCCCGCGTCGAGCGAGTCTGACCTTGCCACTGGCGGCCTCCGGCCCTGGCTCGAACCGACCGAAGCGAACGGGTTATCGTGGTCGGATGCCGCAGGGGGACTCGCGCCATCGGATGCTCAATTCCGCCGCTGAGCTTTTTCAGCGCAACGGATATCACGCAACGTCGTGGCGACAGATTGTCGACCACGGTGGTGCACCTTGGGGTTCGATCAACTTTCTCTTCCCAAAGGGGAAGACGCAGCTGGGGGTCGAAGCGATTGCGGTCTCGGCCCACGAAGTCGAACGGCGGGTCCGTCAGGTCTTCTTCGACCCAACCGATGCCACCCGCTGTCTGATTGCGTTTGTTGACCAGGCGGCGGCAATGCTCGAACAGTCGGAATACGAACGGGGTTGTCCGGTTGCCACCGTTGCCCTTGAGCTTGCGCACGGCACCCCGGCCATCCGCGAAGCCTGTATCGAAGCCTTCGATTCGTGGCAGGGAACGTTGGTCGAGTTGCTGGCCCCGCAGCTGGGGCAGGAGCGCGCTGCCAATATGGCCCGGCTCTTCCTGAACGTCTACGAGGGTGCTCTGCTGCAGGCGCGTACGCGGCAGACCACTGAGCCGCTGGCCGATCTTTCAGCCCAGTTGCCGTTGTTGGTGAAAGCGGTTTGCGACTAATCAGCCAACTGGCGGTCCGAGTAGATCCCAGCGGTTGCCGGCGATGTCTTTGAACACCACCACTTGGCCATACGACTCGTTGCGAGGCTCGGCGATGAACTCAACGTTGGCTTCGACCATCTGTTGGTACCGGCTGGCGAAGTCATCGACCCGAAGAAAGAAACCGACGCGGCCGGCCACCTGATTGCCGACCGCCTGCCGTTGCTCGTTGCCGTCGGCCTTGGCCAGCAGTAAACCCGTTCCCCCACCCGGTGGCCCCACCTCGACCCAGCGTTTGGGCCGGCCGTCGTTGGTGGTCGCTGCCGTGTCGGTCACAAGCTCGAAGCCGAGTGCAGCTACAAAGAACTCGATTGCCTCGTCGTAGTCTTCGACGACGATCGTCACCAGATGCAGCTGTGTCATTTGTTTTCCTGTGCTGAAAGTGTCGGATGGCGCCGGTCCGCTCTGTCACTCTGCACGAGCGCCAATCCTACGAGGATGAGAAGATCGCCGCCGAGCTGGGCCAGTCGCGGCAGTTCTTCGAGAAGCACCCACGCAAGGAGAACGGCGAACGGGATCTCGGTGAGGCCCACAAACGACGCCAATCCCTCGCTGAGGCGACTTGCTGGCCACGAGTATCAGTGATGACCCCGACCGCACCCTGAGAGGACCTCTGAGGGTGTCAGGGTGTGTTGTGGGCTCGTTGCAGTCCAAAGTGCCGGAGTACTTCGGACTGGGTCAGCAGATAGATGATGGCGAGGTGCATGGCGGTGGCGGCGAAGAACATCGAACGCCCGAAAATCTCGAGCATGAAGAACTCGGGCCACGGCGCCGTCGTCTCGACCACAAACGCGGCGAGCGCGTCGAACGCGCCGATGGCACTCCACGTCACGGCGATCGTCCAGACTGCGGCCGTCGGTCGCTTCCAGATCATCAGGGCCACGGCAACGGCGGCCAAACCAATCGCTGCGTCGCCTATGAGTGGCATCAGCCAGGCGGCGGGCGGGTCACCAACGCCCCCGTCGCCGGCTCGGCCTATGAAGGCCAATGTCATCGCCCGACCTGATGCCATGAGAACCAAGGCCAGCATCACTTTTAGCTTCATCGGGAGCTCCCCAAGGGGTAGAGGGCCAGCGCGAGGATGCGCCGGCACCATTACTTGTATTTTGCAAGCATAAACACTTGCTGGTAAAATGCAAGCATGACGCAACCGGTCGATTCGTGGCGGTCCGAATGTCCGATCGCCTCGACGCTGGACATCGTCGGTGACAAGTGGACGCTGCTTGTGCTGCGTGACCTTTTGGACGGCAGAACTCGGTTCAGCGAGTTCGAGAGGTCGCCCGAGCGGATACCCACGAACATCCTCACCGACCGACTTCGACGGCTCGAGCGCTACGGGCTTCTCGAGCGACGCAGCGGGACTGGCCGGCGCTACGACTATCAGATCACTGAGAAGGGCCGAGCTTTGCGACCGACGATTCTCGCCCTTGCCGCATGGGGCAACGAGTACATCAGCGGCACCTGGCATCCACCGGACGACTATCTCCTCGACGAGTCGTGAACCCGCTCGTCTAGCAACCTTGCCCAGCAACCCAGGCGTGCGCCTAGATGGGCGAGGGCCGCTGCCTCAGAGATCGAGCCTCCGTGCCGATTGGAGGGCGATATGTGGCGACACGCGACAGCCTTCCCGCCTGCGTTTATGGCGGTCCTCCTTGCGATGGGCACCGCGCTGGCTGAACCATCGGGCGATCCTGCAGAAGCCGACATGTTCGTAACCGCCGAACAAGCTGCGATCGAGGCGTTGACGCTCGAGCCCTGGATGGCGAGTGAGCAGGAGCTGCTCGAAGCTCTCCGTCCCATCGAGACCAATGTGCTCGTTCAGGCGGGAGGATACGGAACGGCTGAGGCCGCGGTCGAGATAGCAGATCGTGACTTGGCCGACACGGTCGTCGCTCGCACCGATGCAGAGCTCGAATTGGCCTATTTCGCCGGTCTGCTCGAGACCCTTGCCATCAACACGTTCCTCCTCTCGGACAAGGATCTCGACCCATCCCCCGACGCCCAACTGGTGGTGACGCGACGCGACGCTCCGCTCGATGTCGTCACGACCGACTTGATCGGCGAGGTTCGCCAGTCACGTCGCAACCTCGATGTCGCACGTGATGCCGAGGAGGCTGCTGAAGCCACCGTGGCGTCCGTCGAGAGCGCGCTGCAGGAACGGGAACAGGCGGTGGAGCGAGCCAACGAGCTTGTTATGGCCTATGAACAAATGGTGCTCGATCGCCAGACCGAGATCGATGCTCGTTCCGAAGAAGCCATCACGCTCAACGAGATGCCCGAGTTGGCGCTGGTCGAGGGGTTTCGGGTCAACGTGACTTTGGCCGACGACCTCGCCACTCTTCTGGTCGCGGCCAAAGAAGACGGCATCCTTCTTGTTGGCTGGGGTCACCGCGCAGTAGCACTTCAGATCGAACTACGGCTCTCGCACTGTGGCGATAGCGGGTATGCCATTTTCGACATGCGAGCAGGGGAGTGCTCACCGCCCACGGCCCGTCCCGGTCACTCCGAACATGAGCTTGGCCTGGCGATCGACTTCACCGAGAACGGCGCCATCCTTAACCGGTCAAGTCCGGGATTTGCTTGGCTGCAGACTCACGCTGCGGAGTACGGCCTGATCAATCTCCCGAGTGAAGCTTGGCACTGGAGCACAACCGGTCACTGAGTCGGCCCGAGCAGCTGGCTAGGGGAGACGGTGGGCAGCACGCACGCTTCGACGACCGAAGCGTACAAGACCGGCGGCGAGCAATGAAGCGGCGAGGCCCAAGGCGAACAGCTCGCGGCGGGCAAGCACACCGTTGCCGGCCCCCGGTTCGTTGTACATCGGCAACGCAGCAGCATGCTCTCGGTCAATTTCGCCCAGCGCGAGATCGTCGTCGGCGCTGTTGTCTCGTGTTATTGAGATTCCGGCGACCTCGACCAGACCTTCGTCGTCGAGCTGCACGATCGACCCGTTGATCTGACGGAAGCGATGCACCCCGAGCCCGTCGGGAAGACCGAACGTGGCGTGGGTGGCGGCGTCAACGGTGAGGACGTCGTTGCCATCGGAAGACACAAAGACCTGAAGGGCAGAAGTGGAAGCACGGTCGACGTCGGTGGATGTGGCGATAGTTGCCCGACCGGTGTCGATACGCCCGCTCTGGTTGTTTAGCGGCGCACCAAGGAGATCGAGGAGTTCGATATCTGGCCCAGCAACCAGTACTGGCCCTGAGGAGATCGTCGCATCGCGTTCGACGACAACGGGTTGAAGTAACCAGGTCGTGGTGTCTTGCAAAAGACCCACGGCATCGGAAGCGGCACTGAGGTGCGAGACCGTGCTGCCAACATCGACGGCGAAGGAGTCGGCGAATACCTGCGGCGTCCGAACGAAACCAGGCTGCAGAATCTGACCCGCCTCTGGTTCGATCCACGAGCCTCGATCGAGCTGGATCCCCAGCGAATCGCTTGACGGACAGCCAGACACGTCGAGATCGAGCACTAAGCGAACCACGGTCGTTCGACCAACCCGGTCGCCGGCGATCGTAGCTTCTAGATCGAAGCGGCCGTTGTCATCGAGTTCGAGCACTTCCAGGACTTCGTCGTCGACCCAAAGGCCGAGTTGGATACCGCTGGCGTCGGCACTTCGCGTTGGCGAAACGACACCACCGAGGCGGACGCGGTAGGACGACACCGGCCCACCGAAGTCTGCCTGCTCCAGCAGGATCGGCAGTTCGAGGTGTGAGGCTCCGCTTGCACGTAGTCGGCCCGTCACCTCTTCGATGCCGCGTCGGCGCAGCGGCTCACGTTCGACCGGCACCATCGACTCGACCGTGATGTGGTCGATGTCGTCCAGCGTCCAGAATGCGTCCACCAGGCCGGCGGCCTGGTTCACCAGATCCTCGCCACGGCCTGTCACTACGAAGCGGGCATTGACGACGTCACCGTCGATTGCAGCCTCATCGCGTTCAGCGATGCGAATGGTCGTTACGAAGGGAGCGTCCAGTTTGGGCTCGCGCTCGGTCACAGCAAAGCGCTGTTCGCCGGCAAAGCCGTGAGCAAAAGCGGACGTTGCGGAGAGCACAGCCTGGTCTACGGCCCCTGAGTGTGCTTCATCGACGACGAACTCGACGCCGGCGACCACCTCGGGCGTGAGGAGGTTGCCGGCGGCCGAACGAATCGAGACCGGCGCAGGAGTGAAGAACATGACCGGGGTGGTCAGCCGAGCGATCTCGGCCACATCACCAACCGGGCAAGCGTTGTGGTGGGGGTGAACCCGAATCGAAACGGTCGATCCGGCATCGGCCCCGGCAAGGGCGACCCGCAGATACACCGGAGCGTTGCCGAAGATCAGTGTTTCGGAGACTTCCTCGCCATTGAGGTTGACGATCACGTGTCCTTCATCTACGAACGGCGTGAGTGTTGCCGTGAACTCGATCGAGTCGAGGCGGTTTCCGAGGGCATGTGGAACACCAAGATCGAACTCGAGGTCGTCGTTGCTCGCAACCAGCGTCGATCCCCATCCAAGAAAGTCGATGGGAAGGGCCCAACCGTTGCTCGTCTTCTCGGTGCGCCAGTGGTCGTCGACCTTGGTCCGGGCTGCAACAATTGCTGACGTCGAAGAATCCTTGACGTCGGCCGTCGTGGCGCTGATCGGTGAGGTCTCCGTCGCCGACACCGTCGCCGACACCGTCTCCGTCGCCGACACCTCGGCCGCAGCTATCTCGAGGGGCGAGCTGACGATGCTGACGATCGCCAGGAGCACAACGATGATCCGGGTCATGCCGGTGCCGCCGGTGCGTCGAGATCGAATTGCTGTCGTTCCATCTCGCCCCATACCCGCTTGGAAGAGGTGAGAGCGGCCATGCGCCAGAACAGGTTGAGTTGGCGGTACCCGAGGCCGCTGAGGAGAACCCACCCGAAGAGGCGAAGCAGATCGCTGGGCCGATCGAACCATCGCACCCGCTTGACGGTCAGCAACACGCTCAGCGACATCACCGAAGCGGCCAGCGCCTGGGTGGAAACGAACATGGCGATCGCCGTCGAATAGTTGAGCCATCCGCCAACGGTCATCACTGCCAGCATGAGCCAGCCGATCGCCTCGAGGTGGGCCCCCACCACTCGAACACGTGAATGTTGCCGTAACCGATGCGGCCGATACGCCCGTAGGTCTTCTCGGTCAGCCTCTTGCCGTGCGACTGGATGGCGGTTTGAAGTCCCCACTGCCAACGGCGGCGTTGACGGCGGAGAAGTTCGTGTGAGTTTGGGAGCTGCGTCCAGACGATTGCCTCGGGAACATGACGGATCTCATAGGGCAGACCGCGCTCCAGGTAGAACTCGTGGATCTGCAAACAGACTTCGAGGTCCTCTCCGAGATGGTTGGGAACGAGTCCTCCGACGTCGATCAGGCTTTGCCGCCGAAACATACCGAAGCCGCCCGAGACGAACGGGAGAACACCAAGCTCTGCCATGCCCGGGCGGGTAAGGAAAAACGCGACCAAGTATTCGATGGTTTGCATCCCCACCCATAGGTTGCGTGAAACACCGGTTTCAACGACGCGATCGGCTCGAACGACGCAGTCGTTGGAGGGCAAGATGCTGGCGCCCACAGCGACGACATTGCCCGATGAACGGCTGACCTCGGCCAGGCACAGGGAAAGCACATCCGGTTCCATCAGTTCGTCGCCATCGCGAATTGCCACCCAGGGATAGCGAGCCAGGTTGATGCCCGTGTTCGTCCCCCAGCCTTCGAACCGCTGTTTATCTGGTCGATCACCCGCACCCGTGAGTCGGTGGCCGAGGCAAAGGCACCAACGAGTGGTTGGGTCGGGATCGGGCCCGGTTCGGGAATGGAATCGGCGCGCAGGTCGAATGCCGACTGCAGGCGGGCGAGCGTGTCGTCGGTCGAGCCATCGTTGATGACGATGACCTCGAAGGTCGGGTGAGTCTGAAGCAGGAGGTTGCGGATGGCGGCGACGACAACCGGGCCTTCGTTGTAGACCGGAACCACCACGGAGACACCCAGGGAGAGGCCGTCTGATCGAGCCGATGTCTTGTTGACCCAGAGTTTGTGAACCGGACCGCTGCGCTGTCGAGCTGCGCGGGCCGAAAGTACTGCCCACAGCACAATTGAGCCGTAATACGTGAGCGTGTAGGCGAGAAGAAAGATTGAGATGATCACAACAAACGCGGTCATCAGGTGCGACAACAAGATCAGTTGCCTCCCAGAGACTTCGCCGCGACCAGTTCGAGGGTTTCGATGGTCAAGGCCGACTGCTGTGGTTTCACCCGGGTGTAAGACGGCGGCTTTTTTGAGGCGTCGGCACCTTTGTGCTCTTTGCTTCTACCGGCCGGGCGCCGGCGGCGCTGAGGTGGCGATCGACGATGACCCGGCCCGCCGTGGTCTTCACTAGAGCTGCCGCTGCGGCCTCCTTGACGATCGGCGATGCTGACCGTAGGCCCTCTCCCAACGCGTTCAGCGAGGCCCGATGGTCGATGAGTTCCAGCGCTTCAATTGCTGCCAGCGAACGTCGCTCGTCTCCAACCGCGATTTCCGACGCGAGGAGGGCGACGACATCAGCGACCCGACGATCGCCATGGAGGGATCGGTAATCCTCGACAGTTCGTTGGTTTTTCAGCAGTTCGATGAGCTGCTCGAGCGCCCACGGGCCTTCGCTCCTGATGGCTCGCACATGGAGGTCCAGTGCACTCACGGGCGCCATATCGCTGAGGGTCCGTAACGCGACACGACGAATCGTCGGATTGGCCGAAGTGCACTCCATCAGCACGGTTGACAGTTGCTGTTCGTCGCCGACCAAGCCAATGAGTTCGAGGGCGCCGATCTTGTGGTCGTCGGTGCCGAGCTCGATGTGTTCGACAACGACGTCGACCAAACCACTCTCGCGGACCAGCTCGACGAGGAACGGATGTTGATGCTGCAGCGACAGAACGAGCGCCACCACCTCGAGTTCGTCCTCAACAGAGCGGGCGGTGCCCAGGTTGTTGATCACTTTGGCTCGCAGCAGCAGATTTTCGGGATCGGCGCTGAGAGCCGCCAGGCTGTCGAGGAGTGTGGTCCAGAGGGCTTTGCGTTGTTCGCCGGGGGCAACTTGCGAGCGCGCCGAGCTCAGGGTCGATCCAATGGTGAGGGCGAGCAGCCCGACCGAGATGCCGGCGATCACCCATGCCAATTGTTGAATGAACTCGAGCATGCCTCGCACGTTCCGCCAATCGGCCCAACGGGCGTGAGTATGAGGGTTCTTCTTCGGATCTCCCCAATCAGGGGGTAGCAATTACCAGGTGCCGCTACCCACGGCAGCTAGCGCAATCACGCCGATCCCGATCCGATACCAACCGAATGCCTCGAACCCTCGTTGCTGAAGCCAGTCAACCATCCATCGGATGGCTATGACGGCCGAAATGAAGGCGACAACCAGCCCCACGAGTGGAGAAACGACGCCGAACGTCTCGACCAACTCGGCTCCGCCTCCAAGAGCGGCGTACACCGTGGCCGCCGACAGGGTGATAAGGCCGAGCAGGAAGCTGAATTCGACTGCCGCCGTTAGCTTCATACCAACGACCACGCCGGCGACGATCGTGACCAGGCTGCGGCTCACGCCGGGCCAGATGGCGATGGCCTGGAGTAATCCAATTACGGCGGCCTGCTTCGCTGTGAGCTCGTTGAGTTCGTGGCCCGCACGGTCGAGGAACCCCGACCGCTGCATAAACAAGATGGCGATTCCTCCGATCAGCCACGCGCCAGCGATGGGCGTGACCTGCCCGAACAGCCGATCTCGGACGATGGGAAACACGAACTGACCGATGATGGCGGTAGGCACGAAGGCGGCAACGACGGCCAGAAGTACCCGACGCCCCTCGTCGCTGCGGCCGAGCAGTCCATCGACCATCTGCCAAACACGCTGCTTGTACAACAACAAGACGGCCAGAATTGCGCCTGACTGGATGCAGATGGCATAGGTGTCGAGAGCGTCGTCCGCCTCCTGGGTGCCGCCCAACCCAAGCAGTTTGTTCGTGATCAGAAGGTGACCGGTCGAGCTGATAGGGAGGTACTCGGTCAGTCCTTCGACCAGACCGAGGACGATGGCGTCAAGTATCGAGAGCTCGTTCACGTCACAGCTCGTTCGTCAGTGGGCTGGTGCATAAAACTCTCGCGCATTGACAGAGTGTCGCACCCCGCCTCCGTCCAGCGGGGGAGTGCCGCCCTGTGGGCAAAAAGAGTGGTGCCGCCGGTCCCTCCACCGGCGGCACCAACCATCGAGTCGTGCGTAAGCCCGTTGCTCGATCCGTCGCACCTACTACTGTGACCGCCGGACGCGATGTCCTCTGTAACCCCGCTTACACAACGATCGATTTCTTGACATTTACTGTCTCAACAAGCTGCCGCAAGCAGAATGCTCGTCAAGCAGAGGGAAGCTGGGTGCTCGTGGCCACGATCTTGGTGCCGGTGCCACTCGATCCAAAGCTGACCGACGAGCTGGCTTCGTCGACCGAGGCCAACACGATGGTGTCGTCGGTGATCAAACTGCCGGGCTCGGCAACGAGTATTTCGCCGTCGGTCGCCATGGCTTCGTCCATTTGTTGTGCCGTGACGCTGTCGAAGGCGGGCCGGGTCGTGATTGCAGCACCGACGCCGCCTGTGCCGGGCGAATGGCGGAGTGCATAGATGTTCGACCGGCCAACGATGTGGCCGAGCCGACTAACGGCAGCAGTAACCAATTCGGTGCGATCGGAAAGCACCAGGACGGTGCCAACCCCCAGAGCATCGGCTGCCTCCTCGAGGTCCTCGCTTTGGAGGTCACCGTCGTAGGCGAGCAGCGTCATCTGCCCCGCTCGCCGACGTTCGATCTGGCGGTCGGTGAAGATCATGGTGACGATGCCGAGCTCCTGCAGCGCACTTGCGAACTCGAGATGCCAGCGCGAGCCGCCGACAATGGCGATGGCTCGCTTCGGCGGCCTGGCAATACGAAGGATGCGGGCGAGAGGCACGGCGCCGAAGCCGTACAGCACAACGGTGGCCACGATCACGACCATGGTGATTGGTGCCAGTGGGCCGGGGTCTATCCCGGCTTCGGCTAACTCGAGCGCAAAGACCGACGAGACGGCAGCCGCCACGATGCCGCGAGGCGCGACGCACATGAGGAAGAGTCGTTCGTTCGTGCTCATACCCGACCCGAGGGTCGACACCAACACGGTAAGAGGGCGGGCGACGAAGACAAGCAGCAGGGTGAGCCCGAGCGCAGGTAGCGCGATGTCTGCGAGTTCATCGAGGTCGACACGGGCTCCGAGGACGAGGAACAGAGCGCCGAGCACTAAGAAGCTGACATCTTCGGCGAACTCGAGCACATGTCGAGCCGGCACCCGCTTCTGGTTAGCAAGAAGGAGGCCCAGCGTCGTTGTAGCCATGAGGCCGGCCTCGGGCCGCACCAGGTTCGCCAACGCGAACGACGCAACGGCAAACGACAACGCGATCGGATTCTGGAGATGGTCAGGAATGATGTGTCGCTGCAGCGCGGCAACGAAGAGTGCGCCGAACGACAGACCGATCAGGCCGCCGACGAGCAGGGTTGAGCCGGCTCGAGTCATGGCCCGAAGCGGGTCGGCCTCCTCGATCACTGCGTCGAGCACCACCACAGCGAGGGTGGCACCGACCGGATCGATGACGATGCCCTCCCAGCGGAGAACCTCTGCCACCGAGTGGCGAGGCTGAGCGAGGCGCAGCAACGGGATGACAACGGTGGGACCAGACACGACCAACACGGCGCCGATCAGAGCAGCCATGCGAAGGTTCACGTCGAAAAAGAACTTGGCGCCAATCCAACCGACGATCCAGGTGATGAACGCACCGATGGTGACGAGGCGTACGACCACCGTTCGTACGTTCCGAGTGCGTTCGAAGCGAAGGCTGAGTCCGCCCTCGAACAACAACAGCCCGACGCCGAGGGAGATGAGGGGAAACAGTAGCGAACCGAATTGCTCGTCTGGATCGAGGACTCCGGTTACCGGACCAGCAATGACCCCGGCAGGAAGCAAGAGCAGAATCGATGGGATTTTGAGGCGAGACGCCAGTAAAAGGGAGCCAACTCCGAGAATCAGGATGATGGCCGTTGCCGTTGTTGCGTCAGCACCGCTCGCGATCAGCATATTAACTCACCAGAGTAGGCTTTCGGCGTGAAACTCGGACCGATCGTGGGGCTCGGAAGCGGATTTGGTGCTTGGACGCTGGCCGAATACTTAACGCATCGGTTCCCAATGCATGCTACGCGGGGTTCATCGTCCCTGGCCGATGAGCATCTTGATCATCACAGCGCCCCGCTGACGACGGTCAAACTGGCGGCCGACGCCCACAACGTGGCGTTCAAGGGTGGCGCCTTGGTTCTCGGCTCGCTACTGGTGTCGGTGCCCTTCGGAACAGGCTTCAGCGCCGGGTACGCCGGTTACACGTACTTGCACGACCGGATCCATCACCGTGCTGCCCGCAGCGCAATGGCCCAGCGGGTCTGGCAGCACCATCACCTGCATCACCAGGGAGGGCCGGCAACGAACTTCGGTGTCACGACACCGGTCTGGGACGTGGTGTTCCGCACTCGGCGCAGGGTCGCTACGGTCGCACCGTGACTGAACACGAGCGCACCGCTGATGGAGCGGTGCTAATGGATGGCAACCGGCTCCGCGACATCCTCTTGGCCAAGTTGAGGACAGAGGTCGAGGCAGCTGGTAATCCGCCGGTGTGCCTCGCCACGGTGTTGGTCGGCGACGACAAGCCGAGCCAGATGTACGTCCGCTCGAAACAAAAGAAGGCAGTCGAGGCCGGTCTGTCGTCTCGTCACGTCGGAATCGACAGCGACGCCTCGCAGGTCGAGGTCGAAGCGGCCGTTCGGGAGTTGGTCGACGATCCCGACGTGCACGGCATCTTGGTTCAGTTGCCGCTGCCCGACGGGTTCGACGCCGAGCGAGTGCTCGAGCTGATCCCACCCGAGAAGGATGTCGACGGGTTGACTGAACGCTCGATGGGTCGGCTCGTACGCGATCTACCCGGGCACGCCCCGTGCACACCGCTGGGCGTCATCCGACTTCTCGACTTCTACGGGGTGTCGACTGTTGGCAAGCAGGCGGTCGTTGTCGGCCGGTCCACGTTGGTCGGGCTGCCCCAGGTTCTGTTGTTGGGTCGCAAGGGCACCGACGCCACGGTCACGCTGGCACATTCGCGAACAACCGACCTGGCGGCGGTCACCCGGCAGGCCGACATTGTTGTGGCTGCCGCCGGGATGGCCCGGATGATCACGGCCGACCATGTGAAGCCTGGCGCAGCCATCGTTGATGTCGGTATCTCGCGCACCGAGGATGGAGTCGTTGGCGATGTCGACTTCGATGCCGTCCAGGCTGTCGCTGGTGCGGTCACGCCGATGCCGGGCGGAACCGGCCCGATGACCATTGCTTGTCTGATGGAGAACACCTGGGCCGCAGCCAAAATGCTCGGCGCCGTCAGCTAAACCGCTCGGAAGACCTCGCACTAAGGTGCGGACTCATGAGCGTCAGAGTCGAACTCGAAGACATCGCGGCAGCGGTTGCATCGGTAGACGGGGCTGCTTTTCTCCTCACCACCAATGCGGACTCTTCGCCTCATCCGGCAAACGTCCGGGTCGAGTTTGCCGACAACCGATTCACTGCTTCGGCCGGTCGGCGCAGTTGTACCAACTGTGCCGAGCGGTCAGCCGTGACGTTGCTGTGGCCCAACGCCGGAGACGACGACATGAGCCTGCTGGTTGATGGCGTCGCCCGCGTCGTTTCGACCGACGATGGCATCTTGGAGATCGATCCGACCAGTGCCATATGGCACCGCGCGGCCTGAGGCTCCATGCAAGCAACACCGCCTCCGCCCGCCGTGGGAGCGAACGCCCCCGGGTGGTACGCCGACCCCTGGGCTGTGGCTGCCTGGCGTTGGTGGGATGGCCAGGTCTGGACGGCGCACACCGCAGCCGTCGAGGGGCGTAAGCCGCGGCTTCCAGCATGGTTGAGTCCGCCGGTCGTTGTGTGCGGCGTACTGGTGGCCTTGATGATCCTCGGCCTCGCGGTCCAGGCGCCATTGGCTATTCCGCTTGGTCTTGTTCCGCTCGCCATCGTCGTGCCGGTGTTGCTTTGGATCGACCGAGTCGAACCCGAGCCCTGGCAGGCCCGTATTCACGCGCTGCTTTGGGGTGGCACCGTGGCGGTCTTCTTTGCCGCCATTATCAACCAGATCGTTGGTGAGGTTGCGGGTACCACCGCAGCGGCCGTCCTGTCAGCGCCGATTGTCGAGGAGGCCGGGAAGGCAGTTGGCATCTGGTACGCAGTCCGACGCAAGGAGCTCGACGGTGTAATGGACGGCATTGTCTACGCCGGCTGGACGGCGCTCGGCTTCGCTGTCGTCGAAGACTTTCTCTATTTCGCTCAGGCCGATGAAGGCGGCGTGTTGGTGCAGGTGTTCGTGCTGCGCGCTCTGCTCACGCCGTTTGCCCATCCGCTGTTCACGGCCTGGACAGGGCTGGCGATCGGCCGAGCGGCTGCGAGCGGCAAGCCGGTGTTCCCCGCTGTTCTGTGGGGTTACGGCCTGGCTGTTGCATCGCACATGGCTTGGAACGGTTCGTTGACCCTTGGCGAGACCGAGGACGGAGCGCCGTTCCTTGGTCTGTCGATCCTCTTGTTCATTGTTTTGTTCCTTGTAGGTCTGGCCATTCTGTTTGCCACTCGCCGCAAAGAGCAGAAGCGTTTCATCGCCCTGGTTCCGTGGTTGGCGCAGCGGTACGGCATGGCACCGCAGGAGATCTCAATCTTTGGTGACTGGAAGGCCATGTTGTCAGCCCGACGCAAGCTGGCGAAGCCCCAGCGCTCCTATTTCGATGGCATTCACGCGGCCCTCGCTCGGCTAGCCCATCTCCATGATCAGCCGGGCGACACCGATCGGGCTCGTGAAGAGGTTTTGATGGCCCAGCTCAACAAAGCTCGCCACAGAACCACGACCTGACACAGCGACCGCCTGAAGAGTGTCTGCTATGGGCCGGACGTCGCGAGAGCGGCAGCGATTGCTTGGGCGACCGTGTTCGCTGCAGTCCCGAGGGCGACGTTCTGGGTGTCGCCGCTGCGACGTTCGGTGAGTTCGATCTCGCCGCTGGCCAGGCCCTTCGGGCCGACCGTGAGCCGAAATGGGATGCCAACCAGCTCAGCATCGGCGAACTTTACGCCCGCTCGAGCGTCGCGGTCGTCGAGTAGTACGTCTACGCCGGCTTCCTTGAGCTCGGTGTAGAGCTTTTCGCCCGCCGCCAGCGTGTCGTCGTCGACTCGCATCAAGGTGATGACGCACTCGAAGGGTGCAATAGATACCGGCCAGATGATGCCGCTGTCGTCATAGTTGGCCTCGACGGCGGCCGCCATGTTTCGGCCGATACCAATGCCGTAGCTGCCCATGATGACAGGAACTTCCTTGCCATCGGTGTCGGCCACCGTGACACCGAATTTCTCGGCGTACACCGTGCCCAGCTTGAAGATGTGGCCAATTTCGATGCAGCGAACGATCTCGATGGGATTGGCGCACGTTGGGCATGGCTCGCCGGCACTCACCTCACGGAGGTCGGCCCACTGGGTGACCTCGAGATCGCGAGTGATATCGACCCCTCGCCAATGCCAATCGTCTTCGTTGGCCCCGGTGGTCATATTGGTGCGACCCCGCAACGCTTCATCGACGATGACGGGGTGAGCCGTGACCCCGACAGCACCGAGGCTTCCCGGGCTGGCTCCGAGGGCCTCGATCGCTTCTTCGGGCTCAGCGGGGCGGACGCGGCTGGCGCCGGTCGCATCCATCAACTTCTGGACGTTCAGCGGATGGTCACCTCGGACGACCGCCAAGGTGACCTTGTCGTCGAGGACCATCACCATTGTCTTTAGCTGGCGGACGGCTGCAGCGCCGCCTTCCATCTTCTCGAGAGCGGCGATGGTGCGGATTCCTGGAGTGGGGAAGCGCTCGGGCTCAGAGGGAGCGTCGTCGTCATCGATCACCGGCAGCTGTGACGTCGCCTTCTCGATGTTGGCGGAATAGCCGCATGAGCTGCATCGAGCAACGTCGTCTTCGCCGGCATCCGAGGGTGTCATGAACTCGATCGATGCGTTGCCACCCATGGCGCCGCTGCTTGCCTCCACGCCGAAAGCGGGTACACCGATCCGCTCGAAGATGCGGCGATAGGCGGCATCGTGTGCATCGAACTGACGGTCGAGACCGGCGGCATCGAGATCGAAGCTGTATGAGTCTTTCATATGGAATTCGCGGACTCGCAACAAGCCCGATTTGGGGCGTGCCTCGTCGCGGAACTTGGTCTGGATGTGATACCAGAGCTGAGGTAGCTGCTTGTACGAACTGAGCTCGGCAGCCACTGTGGCGAAGATCTCTTCGTGCGTGATTCCGAGAGCGTTCTCGGCGCCTTTCCGGTCGGTGAGCCGGAACATGATCTCGCCCATGCTGTCCCAGCGACCCGACTGCTTCCAGATGTCGGCGGGATGCATCGTGGGTAGGAGAAACTCTTGTCCACCGATGGCATCGATCTCGTTGCGAACTATCTGGGCCACCTTCTGATGAACCCGCCAGCCAAGCGGAAGCATGGAGTAGTGGCCGGCATGAAGCTGGCGGATGAAGCCGCCTCGGATTAACAACTTGTGGCTCGGCGCGACCGCATCGTTGGGAGCATCTCGAAGAGTCGGCACGAACAACTGTGACCAGCGCATGACCGCAGACCCTACTGGGGTAATTGCCACCCATAGCGGTGATTCGGCCGCGGGGCCTGCGACACTTGCATCATGCCTAGGAACTCTCGTGATCCGAAGCGGCTCTCAGCTTCCAAGCCACGGCTCACCACGCCGCTTGTGCGTGTCGATGGCGAGCTTCAGCCGACCACCTGGGATGTCGCCCTCAGTCGAGTGGCCGAGGGCTTTGCTGAGGTGAAAGCCACGGCCGGGTCTGGCGCTTTCGCCATGTTCTCGTGTTCGAAGAGCACAAACGAGATGAACTACGCAGCCCAGAAGTTCAGCCGCATTGTTCTGGGGTCGAACAACATCGACTCTTGCAACCGAACTTGACACGCTCCTAGCGTCGTCGGTCTGGCGACAGTCTTTGGTGCCGGCGGCGGCACCTCCTCCTACAAGGAGGTCGAAGAAACTGATGTGGTCCTGCTGTGGGGATCAAATGCCCGCGAGGCGCACCCCATTTATTTTCATCACCTGATGAAGGGACTCGATGCTGGCGCCCACATGTACGCGGTTGATCCGCGGCGAACCTCGTCGACCAAATTCGCCGACGTCTGGCTGGGCCTCAATGTCGGCTCCGACGTCGCCATGGCCAACACGGTGGCCAACCACATCATCACGAGCGGCTGGGCAAACGCCGAGTTCATCGCGACCTCAACCGAAGGATTCGAAGCCTTCGCAGCTTCAGTCGCTTCCTACTCCCTTGAGGTAGGCGAAGAACTCACCGGGGTCCCGGCCAGAGCTATCGCCGAGATGGCCGAAGCTTACGCAAAGGCCGACACGGCTCAGATCTTGTGGACGCTGGGAATCACCGAACACCACAACGGGGTCGACAACGTGCTCGCGCTGTGCAACCTGGCGCTGCTCACTGGTCATGTTGGGGTCTGGGGTAGCGGCCTGGTGCCGCTTCGCGGACAAAACAACGTGCAGGGCGGCGGCGATATGGGAGCGTTGCCCGACAAGCTGCCGGGGTTCCAGGACATCGGTGACGACGTGGCCCGTAGCCGATTCGAGGCGGTCTGGGGAAGGCCAGTACCGGCTCAGCCGGGCATCCATCTCACGCTCATGTTCGAAGCGATGGAGCGAGGTGAAATCAAGGCCGCATACGTTCTCGGCGAGAATCCGGCCGACTCCGAAGCCGACGTCGAACACGCTCGGTCGATTCTCAAAGGTCTTGACCTGTTGGTCGTGCAGGACATCTTCATGACTCGCACTGCTGAGCTGGCCGACGTGGTGTTACCGGCCTCGATCGGATGGGCTGAATGTGATGGCACCGTGACCTCATCCGAGCGTCGTGTGCAACGGGTGCGTGCCGCCGTTACTCCGCCGGGTGAGGCCATGCACGATCACGAGATCATCGGCGCGATCGCTAAACACATGGGCGTGCCGTGGGGAGATCCGACCCCAGAAGATCTCTGGAACGAACTTCGTGAACTCTCTCCTGTCCACGCCGGAATGTCCTACGAACGGCTTGAAGCCGAGGGTGGCCTTCAGTGGCCGTGCCCCGATCTTGATCACCCAGGTTCGCCATTCCTTCATGGCTGGTTGTGGGAGGACGATCTCGGTGGTCGACCTCGGGCCCCGTTTTCGCTAGCCGACCACGAAGGGCCGAAGGAGCACCTCACCGCCGAGTTTCCTCTACGGCTCACCACGGGTCGGGCGCTCGACAGCTACAACACGGGGGTGCAGTCAGGTCATCTCGATTCGCCCATTCGCTACGGAGATGCCCTGGACGTGAACCCCGCCGACGCGTCACGGCTAGGTGTTGTGGACGGGGAATCGGTTCGCGTGTCTTCGCCGCGCGGGTCGGTCGAGATGGAGATTCGGGTGCAGCCTGACATCCCGATTGGTCTCACGTTCACCACGTTCCACTTTCCCGATCTGATCGACACCAATCGGTTGACCAACGACGAGTGGGACCGCAGTTCGGGAACGTCGGAGTTCAAAGCAGCAGCCATTCGTATCGACAAGATCCCTCCGGCACAGGCATTACTCGATACAGGCACGAGCCGGTGACTGATCTTCACTTCTCGGATGAGCGGGCCACAGCGACGGAAGCGGCTGCCGTCGATGCTGTTCTGATCGACGCTGGGGTCGGACCTGCTGTCGTGGTCGAAGACGAACGGTTGGTGCGGGGTGGCGTCCATCGCCGGAACGAGCGTCGCCATCTGTTGTTGCCCTGCTTGCATGCGCTCCAGAGGGCAGCCGGCTGGATCTCGCCGGGTGGCCTGAATCATGCCTGTGACGTGTTGGCGGTGCCCCCCGCTGAGGCCTATGGCGTCGCCACATTCTACGATCTTTTCAGGGTCGACGACCCTGGTCATAGCGACGACGTTGTGCACGTGTGCGTCGACGCCGCCTGCCAGATTGCGAACGCCGAGGAGCGTGTCAGCACGCTCGAGGCCGAGGGCAAGCGGGTGCATCGTTCGCCATGCCTCGGCCAATGCGAACGACCAGTTGCGTTATTCGTCCAGGGCCGAGCAAAGGCTGACCGGGTGCCAGCGGATGCCGCGGTCGACTCGGGCCAGATCCCGCAGCTGCACGATCCGTCGTTGAAACTGCTTGGCCGCATTGGACGTCACGACCCGAAGTCACTTGATGCCTATGTGGCGGGCGGCGGATACACCGCACTGGCCAAGGCCTTCGCTCTGGGTGCGCCTGGCGTGGTGGAAGAGGTGGCCGTCTCCGGCCTCATGGGTCGTGGTGGGGCCGCCTTCCCAACCGGCGTCAAGTGGCGCGGTGTGGCAGCCGAGCCTGGCGTCGAGGCCGGAGTACAAAAGTACGTGGTTGCGAACGCTGATGAGTCCGAGCCCGGCACGTTCAAGGACCGCATCGTGATGGAGAACGATCCCTTCGCCCTGGTTGAAGCCTTGACCATTGCTGGCTTTGGCGTCGGCGCGACCAAGGGATGGATCTACGTCCGCGGTGAGTATCCGCTGGCCACCGACCGCCTCCAGAACGCCATCGTTCAGGCCCGTGCTGCCGGCTTCTTGGGCACAGGTATCGCCGGCTCGTCGTTTGATTTCGACATCGAAATTCGTCGGGGTGCGGGCGCGTACATCTGCGGCGAAGAGACGGCGCTGTTCAACTCGCTCGAAGGATTCCGAGGTGAACCGCGCCAGAAGCCGCCGTTTCCGACGACGCATGGCCTCTTCAAACGGCCGACCGCCATCAACAACCCCGAGACGTTGTTGAATGTGCTCGACATCGTGACGATCGGAGGCGAGGCCTACGCCGCCACCGGCACTGACGGAAGCAACGGTCAGAAATTGTTCTGTGTGTCGGGCCATGTGGCGTCGCCCGGAATTTACGAGGTTGAGTTTGGTCCGACACTGGGCGATCTCATTGCAATGGCCGGCGGTGTCACCGGCACCCTCCGCTCCGTTCTGCTCGGTGGCGCCGCCGGGTCGTTCGTCGGCCCTGAGGCGCTCGATATGCCGCTGACCTTCGAGGGTGTGCGTGAACGGGGTGTGTCTCTTGGGTCGGGCGTCATCATGGCATTCAACGACACGGTCGACTTCCCTGCGGTTGTCACCCGGATCGCGCAGTTCTTCCGGGACGAGTCGTGCGGGCAATGTGTGCCCTGTCGAGTGGGTGCGGTTCGCCAACACGAGTTGCTGGTTCGCACCGAAACGAAGGTTGGACCACCCGAGCTCAAGCTGCTGTCCGACATGGATCTGGCGATGAAAGATGCATCAATCTGCGGGCTCGGCCACACCGCGTCGACCGCAGTGCGTTCGGCCATCGACCTTGGCCTCATCGGAGCCAACCATTCGGGAGAATCCGATCCAGGAGATGCCAACGTAGGAGAGACGGAGTGAGCAGCCAACGAAGGTCCGTCTCCCAGGCGTCCATTGCCGAGACGCCTATCACTGAGACGCCTATAACTGAGACGCCTATAACTGAGACGCCTATAACTGAGACGCCTATAACTGAGACGCCTATAACTGAGACGCCTATAACTGAGACAATTGTGTCGATAACAGTTGATGGCGCAGCGGTTGGCATCCCAGCGGGGAGCACCATTCTTGATGCGTGCAATGCTGCCGGAGTCGACACGCCCACGCTCTGTTGGGCCGAAAATCTCACGCCGGTAAACGTCTGTCGGGTTTGTGTCGTCGAGGTCGACAACAATCGCACCCTGGTGCCGTCGTGTTCACGCGTGGCCGAGGAAGCCATGGTCGTCCAGACTGATTCAGAGCGGGTTCGTCACAGTCGCAAGATGGTGCTCGAGTTCCTGTCTTCCGGCGTCGATCTGAGCCAGACCGATGGCATGGCTGCAGCGATGGAGCGTTATGGCGCCGAGCCCGAGCGCTACATCGACCCTCAGACGATGAATGAAGAGGTCCTGATCCAGGACAACCTCTACATCCGTGACTACGACAAGTGCGTGCTCTGCTACAAGTGTGTCGAAGCCTGCGGCGACGATGCTCAGCACACGTTCGCCATCGCGGTGAAGGGCCGGGGCTTCGAGGCCCGGATCAGCACCGAGTTCAACGCCGAGCTTCCCGACTCGGCGTGCGTCTATTGCGGAAACTGTGTGACGGTCTGCCCCACCAACGCGCTGCAATTCAAAACCGAGTTCGATCTTCGTCAGGCCGGACAATGGAAGGCCGATGAACAGACGGTCACCCGCACTGTGTGCTCCTACTGTGGGGTCGGGTGCAACCTCGAGATGCATGTGCAGGATGACACCATCGTGAAGGTCACATCGCCGGCCGATCACTCGGTAGCGGCCGGCATGCTCTGTATCAAAGGGCGCTTCGGCTGGAACTACGTGCAGCCAACCATCACCCGTAAGCCCTAGGCCACCCGCAAGCCCGAGACGAACGATGGGGCGGGTTTGCCCCTCGGACGCTGGGGCGCAAGGCTCGGCGTCATGGGATTTAGACTTGCGAATGTGGCCGGCCGGGCGGCCTTGGTCGAGAACGACGAGTGGTACGACCTCGAACGGGTGAGCGGTGGCGCTTACGACGGTGATCCAATGGCGGCGGTGGTTGGCCATGCCGGGCTACACGCCCTGGCGGCTGGCTTGGGTGGACACGAGGCTGATGGGTCGATGGCCGACGCCGACCTCGGCGCGCCCGTGCCTGCGCCCAGGAACAATTTTGCCATCGGGCTGAACTACAAGGACCACGCAGCCGAGGCCGACCTCGAGCTACCAACGAAACCGTTGATCTTCACCAAGTTTCCCAGTTGCATCAGCCCACCAAATGTCGATATCGAACTACGTACCGAAACCGGTGACTACGAGGTTGAGGTCGTCGTCGTGATCGGCGAGGGTGGTCGTGACATAGCGGCTGATGACGCGTGGCGCCATGTCGCCGGAATCACGTGTGGGCAGGACGTCTCCGATCGCCGTCTCCAGTTCGCAGCGAAACCGCCACAGTTCGCTATGGGCAAGTCACGCGATACGTACGGTCCGATCGGTCCGGTGCTGGTGTCGCCCGACTTGTTCGACAATCCGGACGAGATCGATCTGAGCTGCTCGGTCAATGGGGAAGAGCGCCAACGGGATAACACTCGGAACCTCATCTTCACCGTGCCGCACCTGATCGCTTACATCTCGGCCATCACCACACTGGCTCCCGGTGACATGATTTTCACCGGTACGCCTGAGGGCGTCGGTGGTCCGAAGCGGATCTACCTGAAACCGGGTGATGTCGTCGTCTCGACCGTTGCCGGCGTCGGCACCATGACCAACACGTGTGTGGCCTGAGTCATGGATCTCGGCATCACAGGACGAAAAGCGCTCGTCACCGGCAGCTACCGGGGGACAGGATCGGCGATCGCCGCCTCATTGGCAGCCGAAGGTGTGCACGTTCTCGTGCATGGCTTTGAACTGGGCCAGGCCGATGAGGTTGTCGCATCGATAGTGGCCGCCGGCGGATCGGCGACCGCAGTCGTTGGCGATCTGCTGACCGACGAGGGCGCGGCTGAGCTGCTGGCGGCTTGCGGCGACGATCTCGACATCGTTGTGTGCAACTACGGAGTGGCCGAGGGGGGCCGATGGGCGACGGCAACGTCGGATGATTGGTTCGACGCCTACAACAAGAATGTTGTCTCGATCGTTCGCATCGCCAGTGCGGTCGCCCCCCAGCTGGCGGCGAGATCTTGGGGTCGAATCGTGCTGCTCGGGACGGTGGGCTCTGTCCGTCCGGCCAAACAGCGACCCCAGTACTACGGAGCCAAGGGAGCGCTGCCAGCCATCACCGTGAGCTTGGCCAAGGAGATGGCCAATACGGGTGTGACCGTGAACTTGGTTAGCCCGGGCATCATCGCCACGGCCGAGGTTCTTGAGCGGCTTGGCGATCGGCCATTCGAAGACGTGTTCGGTATGTCGACGCTCACCGGACGGCCAGCAGAGCCCAAGGAGGTCGCCGATCTTGTCACCTACGTGTGCAGCGAGCAGGCCGCCCCTATTACTGGCAGCAACTTCCGGATCGACAGCGGAACGGCCGAAACGGTGACCCCCTAGTCGAACGCCAGCTCCCTGAAACCCGGCCTAACATCTCGGCCATGAGCTTTGATGTCGGCGACCACCTCGATGCGGTTACCGAAATGGTCAGGGAGGCAAGCGTGCTGTCTCTCGAGTGGTTCCGTCGTCCAATGGACGTCGAGAACAAGGGCACCGGGGTGGCGACCGATGCTGCCATCAGTCGCTTCGATCCCGTGACGGCTGCCGATCGAGCGGTCGAGGATGCCCTGCGGTCGGCGCTGGCTCAGCGCTTTCCTAACCATGAGATCATGGGGGAGGAGCGTGGCACGACCGGCAGCGGCGACCATCGTTGGGTGATCGATCCAATCGATGGAACCCGCGCGTTCATCGCTGGTCAACCACTGTGGGGAACCATCCTCGGGCTGCAACGAGGCGACGAGGTCATCGCAGGTTGGCTGCATCAACCGACGCTCAACCACACCTATGTCGGCACGTCGGCAGGCGCCTCGTTGAGCGAGGGCGGCCAGATGGGTCCGATCCACACCAGTGCGGTCACGAGGTTGGAAGACGCCATCGTGCTCTGCACGCACCCCGACATGTTCAAGGGCACAGACGTTGAACGCTGGCAGCGGATCGAGCAGCGAGCCCGACTGACCCGGTTCGGTGGTGACTGCGTGAACTACGGCTACCTGGCATCGGGCTACGCCGATCTCGTGATCGAATGCGGCCTCGAACCGTACGACGTCATTCCGCTGATTCCGATCGTTGAGGCAGCCGGTGGCATCATCACCGGGTTGGACGGACAGCCGCCGCTCGAAGGTGGCTGGGCGATCGCCGGGGCCACCGCCGAACTTCACGCCTCTGCGCTGACCGCCTTGCACGGCGACTGACGTCACTTCGCTCGGCCTTCCCAAGACCAAAGTTCCGGACCGCACACAAGCCACTGACATTTCGTGCCGATACGCCTTCGATGGTGTTGCGGTTGGATTCCAGCCCTCGGAACCCCGAGGTGGTTGTGAGAAACTCCGCGGCCGTGGAGAGATGGCGCGGTCTGATCGGAGTATTGCTGTTGGCGATACTCGCCATCGGCGCTGCCACTGAACCCGCCAATGCTCAGGAAACAACGCTGGCCGACCGTGGAGTCATCGTCGGCCTCGGTGATGGAGAGCAGGCCGTGATCGCTCAGTCGGGCACTACTGCGGGATCGACCCTCGGCGTCCGGGTTTTCCTCGATGCACCCGTCCCCGGCCTGTTCGCCGTCGTCCGACCGCTCGATGGGTCACATGCACTGGCCCAGCATCGTCTTCCCAGCGATCCGGTTGGAACATCAATCGATGTTTCACTCGAGCTCGATTTGCCGATCGGCCGTTACCTCCTGTGGCCATGCGTTGGCTTTTACGTCGAGACGTGCACCGAGCTGGGTGTAGGCCTCCCCTTCGAAGTCATCAGCGGCGAGCTTCGTGCGCTGATGCCAGGCCACAATCGGGCGTCGGCCGAGCGAATCAACGTGGTGTTCGTCGGCAGCGGCGTGGGCGCGGGTGGCGTTGCGCCGCTAGCTCTCGACCTGCTGATGCTCGATGGACCGATCAATGTCGGCACCGACTTGTTGTATGGCCCGATGGCTATCGAACCGCTCGCCTCAAACCACGACAAGTTCAACTTCTGGTTTCTCGACCACCAGCTGACCTCTGAGATCGGGTTGTTCGAGCATCCCGATCCGGCTGCAGTTGTTGCCGCTCTTGGCTTGCCGAATATTCAGTTGACGGTGCTGTACGCATCAGCGGACGGGCCGAGTGATGCGCGGATGACGTCGTTCTTTGGTGATCGGGAACTGCCCGCAATCGACGGCCTGCGATTCGGGGGCGTGCGGCTGTCGGTCGACCTCGAGGCTCCGCTCTGGGCGGCCCCGACTCTGGCCCACGAATGGGGCCATGGTCTGTTTGCCTTGCGCGATGAGTACAGCGCTCCCGACGAGCGGCCGGCCTTGACTCGCTACCCGAACTGCGCGCCCGATCTCTCCACTGCCCAACGGTGGTGGGGCCATCTTCTCGGCCATGTTGACCCATTCGTCTATGACGTGCTCCGAGCCCGCACGGATGCCGGGCTGCCAGTCGACACCTTCGATCAACCGCTGCCTGAGCTGGTGCGGGTCGGGATGGTGCCAGGCGGTTGCTACGGAGCGGCAGACGACGCGGTCGCCTTCCGTCCATCGTTCGACTCGCTGATGAACAACGAGCTGCCCGTCTTTGGGTCCGTCAACAGGGCACGAGTCGAGGATGTGCTCGAACACTTCTCGGGTCGAGGTGAGCTCGACGACCTCGATGACCTCATCCTGTCTTGCACGTCGCGCCTCCAGCAGATGACGTGCGAGGGACGGCTCAGGTCGTACTTCGATCCACCCTCGTCGGGTCTCATGGTGGGGGGCCGGCAGTGTCAGTTCGCTACGGACGACGAACCGATCGTGGTGACGTGCGCCGGTCCGGTGCCAGCGGGTGGTTTCGCCACGATCGCCGCGGGTCTCCAGCGAGATCGGGTCGAGGTCACCAATCTGGACCCACCGCCCACCGATAAACCGGCGAGCGGAGGCCCAGCCCAGGACGCGAAGCATGCGAGGGGAACGCCCTTGACCGACGACGGGGAAGAGACGGGTTCGATCGTTCGGTTCTGGGGAATCTTGGCCGCGACGACGGTGACCGCTGGAGGGCTTGCAGGGCGAGCTCGTCGAGTCAGGTACTGAATGGTTGACGCCGGGCCAGGCCCGCGATGGCATCAGTGATTTGGGGCAACAACGGGGTCGGCAGATCGTGACCCATGGCATCGAGCACGAGCAGATCGGCCCCGGGAACGGCTTCGGCGGTGGCGTAGCCACTGGAAACGTCGATCAGGCTGTCGGCTCGACCGTGAATAACAAGAAACGGGAGATCGACAGTGGCGAGCCTTCCAGTTCTGTCCCCGCTTGCCACGATGGCGGCCATCTGAAATGGGGCTCCGGTCGGATGAAACGAACGCTCGATCGCGCCTCGGGTTCGGGCCTCCGCCTCGGCTCGGTTCCAAAGCGGTCCGCTGACGAGGCGGTTTACCTCGATGGCATGTTCGACCGCCGCCTCGGGATCAGCTGGCGGAGGCGCGAGCAGCGCAGCGAGTACTTCTGGGTCGGCCGGTTGGACACCAGAACCGCCGGTGGTCGACATGATGGATGTGGCCGACAAGACACGACTCGGGTGTTCGATAGCGAGGTGTTGCACGATCATGCCGCCCATGGACGAGCCAGCCACGTGCGTCTGCCGAATCCCCAGGACGTCCAGCAACGCAATGGCGTCGCCGGCCATGTCTGACAGCGTGTACGGCACATCGAAGTCCGTGTCGCTCGCAGCCACCTTCGCCAGGAGGGTTGCGACATCAGGGCTCGGTTGTTGCGTCTTTTCCGAGAGGCCCGCATCACGATTGTCGAAGCAGACAACTCGGAAGCCTTGCCCGACAAGGGCATCGATGAAGCCATCGGACCAGTTGGTCAGCTGCGCCGTGTAACCGCAGACAAGAAGCATCGCGGGGTCATCAGGATGGCCGTGGTCTTCGTAGTAGATCTGGATGCCACGAGCATCGGCGATTGGCATGGTGAAAAGGGTAGCTGCCTGAGGACGAGGCGACGGTTGTCAACCAGTCGAGGTCTCGAGGCGGGCCAGCAGATTGTCGAACAGGGCGAGGAGGACGGCCTTCACGGACTCCTTGTCGCGAGCATCGCATGACACGAAGGGGATGGCCTCGGGCACGTTGAGGGCGTAGCGGACCGCCTCAAGTGGCGGCCGGTGCTCTGGGTCGAAGTCGTTCAGCGCGACCACGAAGGGAATGCCCTTCGTTTCGAAGTAGTCGACCGCCGCGTAACAGTCGTCGAGCCGGCGGGTGTCGACAAGTACAACGGCGCCGAGGGCACCGTTGGAAAGGTCGTCCCACATGAAGCCGAAACGGTCCTGGCCCGGTGTTCCGAACAGATACATGACGAGATCTCTGGCGATCGTCAGTCGGCCGAAATCCATTGCGACCGTGGTGGAGGTCTTGCCGGAGATGAGCGACGTGTCGTCGATACCGAGGCTGACGTCGGTGATTGCGGCCTCAGTTCTCAGTGGTTTGACCTCGCTGACCGTGCCGACGAACGTGGTCTTACCAACGCCGAAGCCACCAGCGATCACAAACTTGACCGAGGTCGGTGCCGCTTCGACTTGTAGTTCGTCCCTAGAGGGCGCGTACGCCATCGATCAGTCTCCTCACGAGCTCGACGTCAGTTGTCGACGCGGTTTGATGTACTTCGAGTAGTTCACTGCCGGCCATGTCGCCGACAAGAACGCAGACCACGCCAAGGGGCAGCTGAAGGTAGGCCGACACTTCGGCCGCCGACGAGCGTTCGTCGAGGGCGTCCCAAATCTTGCGTTGGATCGAGTCGAGTCGGGCGACGACGGGAGCGTCGACGACGCGCCGGTCGATGAGAGACTCCATCCGCACGTCGACGTTCGTCGATGAACGGGTGCGCCCTTTCGTGAGCATGAAGGGACGGACAACGTTTCCCTCCTGCTCTTCGTGGTCGTCGTACAATGGGTCCGCCATTGCCTCAGACGATCGAGAGTGGATTCTTGAGCTCAGCCACGAGCATTGGAGTCAATGCTGCGCCGGCTCGTTGGCAGAGAAGCGTCATCTCATACGCAATCAGACCAATGTCGCAATCGCTGTCGGCCACAACGCCCAGGGTGGACCCGCCACCGATTGAAGTTACGAACAGATAGCCCTTGGCCATCTCGACGATGACCTGCTCGACGCCTTCGAAGCCGAAACACTCTGAAGCTCCACCAGTGAGACTGATGAGACCGGACGTGATGGCTGCGAACTGTTCGACATTCTCTCTCTGCCGACCGGCTGATGCGGCTAGCAGCAGACCATCGGCTGAAACGGCGATTGCTTCCTGGACACCATCGGTCTTCTGGACAAACTGCACCAATAGCCAGTTGAAGTTCTTTGCTTCCTCACTCACGTTCATTCCGGACTCCTACTGCTCAGTGCTGCTGGTTGACGGGGTACCGGGGGCAAGTGCATCGTCCTTGCCCCGCTGGAAGCGACTCCAGCGATTTCGGTTGCGTTCGGCGGCGACCATGGCATCGCCCTCTCCGACCGGCTCAGCGCTTGTCGGTGCGACGGGCCGCGAGATCATGTCGACTGTTTCGGCTGCATTGGCCTTCGACTCGCGCCGGCTGAACCCGAACTGTGTGTCCAGGGCCTCGCGGCCGTCGAGATCTGAGGTTGTCTCGGGCGCTGGATCGGTTGTTCGTCGAGCCAGGGTGGGCGGCTCGATGTTCTCGACCGCCGGAGCAGGTCCGGGGGCGGAACCGCGACGACGGAAGGCGAATTCGCCAACCTCGACCGATTCGGCCGGAGCGGGATCGGTTTCCCGTTGTCCAGCCAGGGGTGCAGGGTCGAAGTGCTCGGACTCGTCCCGTTGGCCGGGCCCTGACTCGGGGATCGACCTCGTGATGGGCCGAGCGGTCGAAGTTTCCGTGACCGGCTCGATGGCGGGCGTCGGCTCGGTCGGCCCGCTCGTCGCGGCTTCGATCGGGTTTTCCCGGTCGACCTCGGTAGCCGCGGCATTGCGGCGCTTCTTGGCTTCTTCGATCCTGGCGAGTGCCTCTTCGGCCTGCGCAAGGAGCGCGAAGACCTGGGCCTCAGCCTCGTCGATATTGAGCTCGGCGGCCTCTTCGTCTCCGGTTTGGCCATCAAGATCGGTCTGAACGTCGTCGGTCGTCTCCGACTTCGTGAGCGAGGCAGGCAGCTCGACCCGAGCGATCAGGCCGCCGGTGGGGCCATCGCCAAGTCGCACCTGGACGTTGTGACGTTGGGCCAGACGACCGACGACGAACAGTCCGAGGTACTGCGCTGGCACGTCTGAAAGCTCTCGAGTCTCAGAGAGGCGAGCGTTGGCCTCAACCATTTCCTCGCTACGCATGCCCAGGCCCTCGTCCAGGATGGTGATGACGTACCCGCCACTCTCGACGACTCGGCCGGCGATGCTCACCTCAGCCGGTGGTGGGGAGAAGTTCAGAGCGTTCTCGACCAGCTCTGCGAGAATGTGGGCGATGTCGGCGACCACGTTGCCCTGCACATCGCCGTCTTCGATGTCGTGGAAGTCGACTCGTTCGTAGTCCTCGACTTCACCAAGCGCAGCTTGTACTGCGTCGCGGATTGGGATCGGGGCGGTCCAGCGGCGCGGCGTGCGGTCTCCGGCCAAGACGAGCAGGCTCTCGGCGTTGCGACGCATTCGGGTAGCTAGGTGGTCGAGCTTGAACAGTGAATCGAGAGCGTCGGGATCTTCCTCGTTCTGTTCGAGTTCGTCAATGAATCGTAGCTGCCGCTTCAGAAGCGACTGGTTCCGACGTCCGAGGTTCACGAACATCTCGGACGTATTGCGCCGGCTCCGCGCCTGGCGCGCCGCCAGTGTCACCGCGGTGCCCTGTACCGAGTTGAACGAGTTGGCCAGCTCTTCTAGTTCGTCGCCGGTTCGGATATCCACCTCGGGGACGGCGATGGCCTCAATGTCGGAGTCATCTGCGTTGATCCGGGCCACGGCGTTTGGCAGGCCGGTTGCTGCAGCTACAGAGGCAGCCTCGGTGAGCTTCCGGATCGGCACGGTGATGCTCTGGGCCATAAAACGGGCCATCACATAAGCCAGCAGCAATGCGGCCAGGACAACGGCGGCGACGATGATCTGCAGCTGGCGACCGGAGTCATCGATCTCGGTCTGGAGCTGTTCCAGCCCCGCTAGCGGGGCGAAGGCCGTCTCAGCCGACTGAGTGGACACGACGATCCAGTCGAATCCGCCGAATCCCGTCTCCTCGGCGTTGAAGAAGACAGGGTCGGGGGTGTGAGCGAAGCCATAGACCATCTCGTCGGTGACGATGGCGTTTGTGTCGGTGGTCTCGAGCGCCGCCGCTATTCCCGGATTGGCTGTACCGATGGCTAGGTTCATCAACCGGCTGCTGTCGGTCTCGCCTTCAGCGTCCAGGGTGCTGGTCTCGGCGATGATCTGGCCGTCGTTGAGCGCAACCGTGTATTTCGTTGTTTCCGTCGACCGGTCCTGGATGATGTCGGCGATGAACTGGGCGTCCAGGGTGGTTTTGAGAACTCCGATACCACTGCCGTTGGCTGGGTTGTCGATCCTGACGGCGATGTCGACGGAGAACCCTCCGGCCGACTCATCGAATTCGATGTCGTCGATGTTGATTCCTTCGTCCCAGGCCCTCGTCCACCATTCCTCGTCGCTCTGGACGAAGTCGCTGGTTAGGTTGGTGATGGCTGCGTTGTAGCCATTGGCGTCGGTGAAGAAGATTTCTGTGAAGAAGTCGTTGCTTTGAAGCTCGGTGCGGAGGTAGGTGCGAGCAGCGGTTGCACGCAGCGTGCTTTTTGTTCCGTCGAAACGACTCTCGAGAGCTTCGATCGAAAGTTCGTTGAGACCCTCGGCCTCGGCGTACTCGGCAGCGAGCAGCGTGCCATCGACCACCTCTCGGTTGCGAGCCCAATCGACGACGTCGGCGATGCGCTCCTTGAGTATCAGGTTGATCTCCCGCGCGACCGATTCCGATTGCTCCTTGCTGGTTGCCAGGACGCTCTCGCTTTCCAGCACCTGGCGGCTTTCGTCGACTCGAGTAGTGGCGTCGCTGCTGAGCTGTTCAAGCCCGACGAAAACAACTGAAGCCAGAATCGCCATCGGCACCAGGGCGACGGCAATGCTCCGGATAAGGATCTTGGCGGCAATCGACTTCGCCGTGAAGAATCGCATATTGACCTTTCGAACAGGCGTGGTCGTTCTCTCAGGAACGTCAGGTTCTGTCCATGTCGGCCAGAGCTTGGAATCTCTGAAGTGATTCGCCCTCACCCGCCAAATGTTGACCTGTTTGTCGCGGTCAGCACGCGTCGAGGTATCCGCCGCTCGGATCTCTCAAGAATTTTGCGGTTTTGCTCGACAATCTCAGAGACATGAACGGGTCGGATTCCTCACCCGCGGAAACGCGGCCTCTCACAGCGCTGTCGCCGGCGATAGCGATGTGGGCGGTCGCCGTCGATGCCATGCCGATGCCCGCTCTGTTGATCGCTAGTGACGGTGACGTTCTCTACGAAAACACGGCTCTGGATCCTCCGATCGGTTCAAGTCTCGACACGGCCGAGGCTGCGAACGGGCTGTTGATCGGCGCTGACGGCCGCCGTTGGCGCCTTTCCGACGTTGGTGGAACAAGCGCGGTGAGGTTGGCGACACTCGAAGCCGAGGATGTCCGCGATCACATGTTGCGGCAGTTCTTCGCGGCTGATGGCGTGCTCTTCGTTGTTTCCGATCGTCACGGTCTGGTCCTAGAGGCCAACGAGGCCGCGGCCCGGTTGTTGGGTCTTACCCGTGATCAGATGCGCGGGCTCGACGCCTGGACCCTGCTCGCTCCCGGTGGGGAAGAGTTGCGCGAGCAAGTTCACGCTGATCTTGCGCGGGTTGGTCGTGCCGCACCGACGGTAAAGATGAAGACGACGGCTGGCGGGTACCGCGAGGTCGCCTGGACACTCGAGTTCGACGAATCGACGGAGACGTGCCTCGCAGTTGGCCGTGACGTGACAGAGGAACGCCGAGTCAACCGGGTGTTGGTCGACAGTCACCGGATCTTTCAGAATGTCGGTGAGTTTCTTCTGGTGGTCGATGAGGCGTTCACATTCACCCGTGCCAACCCGGCGTTCTTCCGAATGATGGGCTACGCGGCCGACGATGTGCTCGGTCGGAAGATCATTCCGATGGTGCATATCGAAGATCGCGGCAAGTTCATGGTTGCCTCCTTGCGGTCACGAATGAACAACGTCGACGAATGTCTCACTCGGTGGCAGACCGCCGATGGCGAATGGCGTTGGATTGATGCGACCTTTGCCTACGACGCTGAGGACCGTGGGTTCCACCTGGTGGCTCGTGACGTCACCGAGGAACATCGGCTGAACGCCGAGCTTCATCGGCGGGCATTTACCGATGAACTTACGGGGCTCGCCAACCGTTCCCATCTGCTCGGCGAGATCGATCGCCTCTATGAGCTGGGGCGGGCGCCGGTGTTGTTGTTTTGCGATCTTGATCGATTCAAGGTGGTCAATGATTCGCTGGGGCATCCGGCTGGCGACGAGTTGCTGCGCCAGCTCGCCCAACGTTTGGTGATCCTCTGTGAAGCCTCGCACGACGCCGTCGTGGCTCGGCTCGGCGGTGACGAGTTTGTCGTGCTTCTGCCGGGCGCGTCGCAGGCGGAAGCGACTGCGACGGCCATCGCCATCATCGGTGCGGTAGCCGCGCCCTTCCAGATCGACGACCGCCTGGCCCATGTTGGCGTCAGCGTTGGCGTTGCTTTGTCAGCCGGCTACCACCGCCGAGGCGCGGCGGTGCTCCTGAGCGAAGCAGACACAGCTGCGTACGCTGCGAAAGAACAGGGCCGCGGTCGGTTCGTCGTCTATGACGAGCTTCTGCGCGAGCTTGTCGACCGTCGCTTCAATGTCGAGGCTGGTCTGCACAGCGCGCTCCAAGAGGACCGTTTTGAGCTGCACTACCAACCCGTTGTTGCTCTACCCGGCGGCGGAATTCTCGGAGCTGAAGTGTTGCTGCGATGGCGCGATAGCGACGGTGTACTTCACCTGCCGAGCGATTTTCTTGAAGTCGCCGAGGAGACCGGGTTGATTGGCGCCATCGGCGATGTCGTGTTGATCGACGCTATTTGCGAAGCCGCTTCGTGGACCTCGAACGGCCGTCAGCTGACGGTCTCGGTGAATGTCACAGCTGGCCAGATCTCCGAGCCTGGATTCGTCGAGGGTGTCCTGACGACCTTGCGTCGCTCGAATCTGGCGCCAGAGCTCCTGGTGATTGAGCTGACGGAATCGGCTGTGGTCAGCGATCTTGACCGGACCGTCCCGGCATTGGAGCAGTTGCGCTCGGCGGGGGTGAGGGTCGCCCTTGACGACTTCGGTACGGGGTACTCATCGCTGTCGCACCTTCGGCAACTACCGATCGACATCGTCAAGATCGACCGATCGTTTGTGTCAGAGATCACCGACCCGACCGCGCGCAGCCTGGTCCTGGCCGTTGTGCAGCTGTGCGATGCTCTCGGCCTCGACGTCGTTGCTGAAGGAATCGAGACGGTCGATCAGGCCGCAGCCCTCGAGCAGCTTGGATGTACGGTCGCCCAGGGCTACCTCTTCGACCGTCCGCTCACTGCAAATGAATTCGCGTCGAGATTAGGCCTCGCTCACGGCCGGAAGCGAGCTATCAGCTCGTCGTTGAGTCGACGGTCGTCGACGATCTGAGCGTTGAAGCCGTGGTCAAGCGGCGAGGCCTCGGAGTCCGCCCCAGGCAAGGTCGATCAGGTCGTTGACGAGCTCGTCACGATCGAGACTTGCGTTGTGGTCGTTCTGCCAGAACCGGACCATGCCTTCGGCCAGGCCCACGACACCATGGGCCAAAGCCTGCCTGTGTGAGTCGCTCATCCCTTCAACCGCGATGAGGTCAGCAATGCCGTTGGCAACCGACCGCTCGACGTTCGCCGCAATTTGAGCCCATTCCTCGTCTTCTCGACTGGCGCCGGTGAATAACACTCGAAAGCCATCCGGATCGTCTTCAACGAATGTCATGTACGCGGTGAGACCGGTTTTGACCTGGCCCCGTGGCGTGTCGGCGCTCGCCGCAGCGAGGATGACATTGGTCCGGAGACGATCACCGACGTCTTCGAGGACGGCTTTGTAAAGATCACGCTTGGATGAGAAGTGTTGGTACAGGACTGGTTTGGTGACACCCGCATCGGCGGCGACGTCGTTCATTGATGTTTGGTGAAAGCCCCGGCGGGCAAAGACTCGACGGGCAATGGCCAGCAGTTGCTCGCGTCGCTCCGGTGCGGGTAACCGAGCGGTACTCACCAGCTGTCGTCGCGATCGGCTCGTTCAGCCGCTTTAACTCCGTATTTGAACACGAGCGCCGGTGCCAAAAGGGCCGACCCCGCAACCAGCAGTCCGATGACGAGGGTCACGACGGTCGAGGTGAACCCGGTCATGAAGCCGATGAAGAAGATGACGCTGGCGAGCACATAGAGCGCGGTGCCAAGCCGGAGGCCCTTGGAAACAAGGTCGGCGACTTTGGCTCGCTGTATGCGGACGGGGTCACTTTCGGTGGTCATGCCTGCTGCCCCTCGCTCACCGAATCGGCCCGCTCGGCGGATGGGGTCAGAGTTGCCGGCATGTGCACTGGTAGTTCCTCAAGATCAATCAGATCGCGGATATCGACATTCGACGAATCCAGCGGCTCACCGAGAAGTTCGTCGAGATCGATCCCAACTCGTCGGCGGTGCAGAACGAGATTCATGGTGAGGACGGTGAGGCCGCCGATCATAATGAGATCGCCGAACGACACGACGTCGCCAAGGAAGGAGATGGGAACAATATCGCCGAGCTGGGGTAGCGATGTGTCAGCCGTTTCGAGTTGCCAGAGTCCGCCGACGCTGACGCGATCAGCGCTGACGCCGGCGGGAACTTCCCCAGCGGCGACCAAGGAGCTGAAGCGAATCGGAATGTGACCGTTGGCGACTACGGCGGCGAAGTTGAGGGTGACACCAAACCCCGTGACGGCGACGCCCTTGAGGTGAAGGTTCAGGAGCGCTGCCAGCACGAGGAGGAACGAACCGATTACAAGGAGTGATGTCCGTCCGGGGATAGCGAATTGTTCGGCGAGAATTTGCAGTACTGCGCCGACGGCAAGCACGGGCCAGTACTGGACCGGGCTGCCGAGGATTGCTCGAAGGCTCCCACCGCGGACGATGCCGAGGGCGGCGCCAACGATAATCGCGGCCGCAGACAGGAGGGTCCCGTCGATCACTGTCTGAAGGAACTCAGGCATCGTGGTCCACACAGTAGCGATGGAGGGTCAGTTTTCGGAATCGAGCAACTAGCCGTGGGGACCTACTGCCGGTTGGGCGGGTCAGACGTTGCTGGCGTGGCAGACCACGCGGCGGTCTCCCTGCCCCCATACTCCCTCGTTTGGTGTGAACTCCTGTGCCACCCGTTCCGACGCAGCGTATTGCTCGCCAAAGACCTCGGCGAACCGCTGAAGGCACGCTCGGGCGGCCGCTCGTCGGATGTTTCGGTCGCCCGGATAGGCGAGCTCGGTGTCGCCTGGACAGACACGAGAAGTGAGGTTCCCAGGGTCATCTTCGTCATCACCGAGGCAGAAGACGGCGTAAACCTGTCCCAGGTTGGTTCCGGCACAGTCGACGACGGCAACGGTTGGGGGGCGCGGGATGGTCGTTGTCTCCGGCAGCGTGTCCGGAGCCGTTGCCTGGGTGGTGGTTTGGTCGTTCTCGTCAGGGCTTGTGACGACGGCCTCTGACGTTGTCGTCGTGGGCTCAGCCAATGGAACTTCGGCGAAACACTGGTCGGGAGAGAGGCCGAGGTTGGGGGCGATGGCCAGAATCACGGGAAGTTCGGTTGTCGAGGTCGCGGCGCTGTTCGATGAGGACGCGGTGTTCCCATCGCTAGATCCATCACTCGAGCCAGAGCACGATGTTGCCACCAGAATCGGAATGACCAGCGCCCGCGCGATCACATCGAGGTGCTTCAACTGCGACCTCGGGTGCGAGGAAGCGAGGTGGTGCAGCCGGTCACACGGCCAGTGGTGCAGCCGATCACAGTGCGGGCAGCATCCGATCGAGGTGACCGAACGTAACGAACAGGACGAGAAAGAAGACCGGGGTGGCTATTGCATAGGCCGGCCACTTCTTCCAGGCCCGTCCGAGGAGCCAGCCAGCGAAGGCGACCAGGAGGGCGAATGCCGACCAGACCAGCGTGATGTTGAGCTCTTCGTAGTGCCACCCCAGTGACTCTTCCAGAGATTCTTCTTCGATGCCGACGGTGTTGCCCTCGTCCTCACCGTCGCCGGAACCACCGGCTGCGAACTCGGGATCGTCTTCGTCCGCGCCCAACTGGATTTCGCTTGGCGCTGTTGTCGTCGGAAGGGACGGCGCCGGTGCCCCGACCATCAACGCGGTGACGACGATTCGTTGTCTGGCCGAGTACTTGGGGTGACAGGCCGTGAGCGTGAGTCGATTGTCGCCCTGATAGTCGACCACGTCGGTGCGAGTGGGCTCGACGATGAAGTGGCCGATCTGATCGCCTTCGGCATTCGGGTGGCCCATGACCTCGTAGTAGAAGGTTCCCTGCAGCGTTTCGACCTCGATGGTGTCACCCGGCTCTAGCAAGTCGAGATTGTGAAACGGTTGGCCGTACGTGGTGCGGTGACCAGCGATAGCCGCATTGCCGGCTTGGCCTGGCATCGGTGTCGACGGATAGTGGCCGGGGCCCCTTCTCAGATCGTCGCGCCCGACGCCCGAGATCACCTGTTTCCGAACATCGATGGCAGGAATTCGGATCTCGCCCATCGACTCGCCGCGTATTGGCTCGAGTTCAGCAGCCAAGGCTGGTGCAATCGAGACGGGCAGGTTCGGCGCCGGCGCCGTCGTGCTGGGAGCGGCCCCATCGTTGTTCGGCACCGTGGTGGTGGGTGCAGCAGCGGTTGTTGTGACATTGCCGAGTTCGGCGAGGGCTTGCTTACGGGCCTCGAAGTCATCTTCAAGAGAGGCTTGAGCCCTGCCTTCATGGAGGCCAGTGCCCCAAAGCTGATAGCCGGCGAACATCAACACGATGAGCCCGAGGGCGATCAGCATGCGACCAATGCCACCGATAATGGAGGAGAAACGGCTTTCCATGGGCTTGTCGTCTGGCCTTTCGCTCGAGCGGGGTCCGCACGAGAGTCGTCATGAGCGTAGAACTGACTATCGTCGGATTCGGTGCACCTGTGAGACTCAACCCAGGGAGTGGGGCCTATCGTTCCCGTTCGTGGTGGGTTCTTTCTCCAATGCGCCAACCGCAAAAGGCGGCGCCGTGGTCCAGCTCCGGGACGCCATCACGTTGCTCGGCAACTTTCCTGCCCTCGCTGGGGCCGATCTAGCGGTTGCCGAAAGCGAGATCGTGCTGCTCGAAGGACCGAATGGCGCTGGCAAATCGACGCTTCTGCGTCTTTGTGCCGGGCTGGCCTCGCTGCACCGAGGTAGCGGAACGGTACTGGGCGCCGATCTTGCTACCCGGCGGGGCCGACGAGAGGTCCGACGGCGAGTCGGCCTGCTCGGCCATCAGACTGCGCTCTACGACGATCTGACGGTCGAACAGAACATCCAATTCTGGGCACGCGCCAATCGGTCGGAAGGGGTCGATATCGAGCCGGCAATGGAGCGCCTTGGCTTGGCCGACCGGTTGCGAACGGTGCCGGTGTCAGGACTTTCCGCCGGGCAGCGCCGACGGACCGCCATGGCCGTCATCGTCTGTCGCCGACCTCGGCTGTGGTTGCTTGACGAACCGCACGCCGGCCTCGATCGGGCCGGCCGCGACCTCATCGACGGTCTTATCGTCGATGCCGCTGCGGCCGGAGCCACCATCATGCTGTCTTCGCACGAGATCGAACGGGCTGCCGGTTTGGCCACCAGGGTGGTCACCATCGCTGGGGGTCGAGTTCACGAAGCACTCGGAGGCCTCGATGCTTCGTGATGCCTGGCTGGTGGCGGCCAAGGACCTCCGTGTTGAAGCATCATCGCGTGTGCTCAGCGGGCAGGTGCTTCCCTTCGGATTTATCGTGCTCATCCTCTTTGGCTTCGGGATCTCCCCTGATAGACGCGTGGTCGAGGCGCCCGATCGATCGGTGCTCGAGCAAGTGGCGCCAGGGTTGTTCTGGATCGCGGTATTGCTGTCGGCCCTGCTGGCCCTTGGTCGATCATTTGCCATCGAAGCCGTTGATGGCAATTTGGATGCGATCAAGTTGACTGGCCTTGACCCGGGCGGGCTCTTTCTCGGGAAGGGCTTGGCGGTGGCGCTCGAGCTGGCAGCGCTCGAGCTCGTCCTCGGGGCAGGTGCGTTGCTGCTGTACGGGGCGCCGTTGGAGCACGTTGGTTTACTGTTCGTCACCTTGGTCGTCACGACCTTGTCGATCGCGGCGGCCGGAACTCTGTACGCGGCACTGGCTTCGGGCCTCCGCGTGCGGGAAACTCTGGTTCCGCTGTTGGTTCTGCCTGTGCTGGCTCCCGTCCTGCTGGCGGCCACTCTCGCTACCGAAGCCGCACTTTTTGGCCCGGCCAGTGACGGCTGGCCGTGGGCCGGACTCTTGGGGGCTTTCGCCCTGCTTTACCTCGGGGCGGGGATCCTGTCATTTGGTGCGCTGCTGGAGGAAACATGACCTCAACTGAGTTGCCGGCGTCCTTCGATGCCGTGGCGTCTACGAGCACGTTCCGCAGTCGCGCCCTCGGCGTCGCCTGTCTGGTCGGCCTGGGTGTCTTTCTCCTGTTCGCCCTCGTGCTTTCCGGTCCCGAAGTCACGCAGCGCGATGCAGTGCGGTTGTTCTATATTCACGTCCCGTCTGCGCTCGTCGGGCTCTATCTGGCCTTTGGTATCACGGCTCTGGGCAGCATCATCTACCTTCGCAAGGGCTCAGAATTCTGGGACCTGGTGGCCGGAGCTTCGGCGGAGATTGGTGTGCTGTTCTGCGGCTTCACCCTGATAACCGGGATGCTGTGGGGCAAGCCCACCTGGGGGGTCTATTGGCACTGGGATCCTCGCCTCACCAGCACCACGATTTCCTTCGTGCTCTTTGTCGGCTACCTCGCTGTCCGCCGCCTCGACCTCGATCCGACGGTCCGTTCGCGCCGAGCAGCCATCCTTGGCGTCATCGGGTTCCTCAATGTGTTGATTGTTCGGCAATCCGTGGTGTGGTGGCGCAGCCTGCACCAGGGCAGCACACTCGACCCGGTCGATAGTCAGATCGATGGTCTCATGTTGTTCTCGTTCTTTCTCGGACTCATTGTCTTCAGCATGGTCTTCTTCTGGCTACTGATTCACCGCTTCCGAGTGGCCTGGCTCGAGCGTCAGATCGAAGCCGTGCGTCTGAGCGATGCCATCGTCGAACGCCAGGCCGAAGCCGGTAGCTACGAAGGGCTCAATTGATGCATTGGCAATACGTGATTCCCGGTTATCTGGTGGTGTTCGTCGGGTTGGGTGCCTACACCGGTCAACTGTTGCGACGAGCCAGAACACTTGCGGCCAGAGTTGAGCCGGAACGACGGCGGTTCCTCAGTGAGTGAGATCGACCTCACGCCAAGGGACGCCGACGAACCGTCTGCCGAGAGACGGCGGCTGCGCAACTGGGCCATCGTTGGCTCACTGGCGGCGGTGTTGGCCTTTGTGTTGTTCCAGGCCATCACGAACGCCGCCGTGTTTTACAAGAATGCCGACGAAGCGGTCGCCGAGCGAACAGAACTTGGCGATCGCACGTTCCGGCTTCAGGGCACGGTGGTCACCGAACCAGAGATGCGGGCTGATGGCGCCATGGTCTTCACGGTCGCCTTCGGGGGTCAAGACGTGGTCGTGCGCCATGTCGGTGAAGAACCCTCTGATCTCTTCGAGCTCGGAATTCCCATCGTGGCTGAAGGCCACTGGGAAGACGACGAGTTCGAGAGCAAACAACTGCTGGTGAAGCACTCCGAGTCATACGTCGAGGACAACCGGGACAGGGTCGAGTACGAACTCGACGAGAGCTGACTTGAATTCTGTTCTCGGGTTCTTCTTCATGATGCTCGGGCTGAGCTCATCGATCGTTGGCGCCCTAGCTGGCGTTTACGCCCTTGTGCGGAACAAACCCCGCGTGCTGCGAACGGTTCGGCAGTGGGCCTGGCTCGTCCTCGTCGGCGGCATCGGCACCTTCACCGTGATGCAGGTCGCCCTCTTTCAACGTGACTACTCGGTCAGTTATGTGCAGCGGGTTGGCAGCGATGTCACCCCGCCGCTCTACAACTTCGCGGCGTTGTGGTCGGCGCTCGAGGGGTCGATCATCTTGTGGGCCCTCGTGCTGGGTCTTTACATCGGGGCGGTGTTGATCAAGTTCCGTGATCGGCACGACGACCCATTGCTTGGTTGGGCGATCGTCATCTTGTTAATGATCAGCGGATTCTTCTTCGCTCTCATGGCCGGACCAGCGAACCCCTTCACCCAAGTCGACGTTCCGCTCGGGTTTGTCGGCCCTGGCCCCAACCCGCTGCTGCAGAACCATGTCTTGGTCGCCTTTCATCCTCCGATGCTCTACTTCGGCTATGTCGGCTTCAGCGTGCCGTTCGCCTTCGCCATGGCCGCCCTCATCACGGGTCGGGTTGGCGAAGGTTGGCTGGTCGAGACTCGTCGATGGACCGTCGCTGCGTGGGGTTTCCTAACCTTCGGCATCGTGCTCGGCGCGTGGTGGAGCTACGAGGTGTTGGGGTGGGGTGGCTATTGGGCCTGGGACCCGGTTGAAAACGCGTCGCTGCTGCCCTGGCTCACCGGTACGGCCTACTTGCACTCGGTGATGGTCCAAGAGCGTCGCGGCATGTTGCGGGTGTGGAATCTCTCGTTGTTGTGCTCGACATTCAGCCTCACGGTGCTTGGAACCTTCCTCACAAGGTCGGGCGTGATCGAATCGGTGCACGCGTTTGCCGATGGCGCCGTTGGGCCGTGGCTGTTGGTCTTCTTCACGATCGTCTCAGTATCGAGCATCGGTCTCATCGGCTGGCGGGGTGACCGATTGCGGTCACCCGGGGCCATCGATTCGCCGCTGTCTCGGGAAGCCGGGTTCTTGGCTAACAACGTGTTGTTCGGTGCCCTGGCGTTCGTGGTCCTGCTCGGCACCGTATTCCCGCTACTGGCGGAGGCGTTCGATGGCACTCGCCTCACGATTGGACGGCCATACTTCGATTCTCTTGGCCGGCCGCTGGCCTTCGTAATGTTGTTCCTCATGGCAGCGGCTCCGGTCCTGCCGTGGCGTAAGGCATCCACCGAACTGTTGTCCCAGCGGTTGTTCTGGCCGGCTGTTGCCGGCGTGGCCGCAATGTTCCTCGCCGTGATCTTGGGCGGTCGGGGTTTGTATCCGATGCTCACCTTCGGTCTGGGTGGATTCGCGGCCGGTGCCGCCCTCCGCCAAGTCGTCCTGGCAACCCGACGTCAGGGTTGGCGCGGTCTGGTTGGTCGCACCAACGGCGGCATGATCGTGCACATCGGTGTGGTCATCGTGGCGGTCGGCATTGGCGCGAGCGAGAGCTACAAGACTGACCAGACGGCGACGTTGTTTCCCGGTGAGACGATGACGGTCAACAACCACGTCTTCCGTTACCTCGAGCTCGGGGCTGATGAAAATGCTCGGCGACAGCGGGTGTTTGCGCTGGTCGAGATCGACGGCGGTGACGTCTACGCGCCGGCTATCACCCGCTTCAGTCAGATGGGCACCCCGTTGGCAACCCCATCGGTTCGATCGGGATTTACCGAAGACCTCTTCCTGGTGCTCGACGATGTGCCGCGTGACGACCCAACGGGCCCGGTACGGCTGAGGGTCATCATCCGTCCATTGATCAGCTGGTTGTGGGGAGGAGGCCTCCTTATGGGCTTCGGAACGCTGCTGGCAATATTCCCGGGACGTCGACGCCGCGGTACCGAGGCAACGTCGGCCTCGGTCGAGGATGACGCTCCGGAGGCCGAGGCGACGGAGGTTGCCAGTGTCTGAGTTACGAGTGTCTGAGGTGAGTGTTTCTGAATTACGGGTGTCTGAGTTGCGCCTATCTGATTTGAAAGGATCCTGAGGTGGAGGGCAGCAGTAATCGTGTTCGCACCGCCGCACTAGCCGTTGGAGTTGTCGTGGTTTCTCTCATCACGCTGCTCGCCGTTTCTGGTGGTGGTGATTTCGACGACGTCGAGGCCAACCGTCTGTTGGGCAAGAAGGTTCCCGTGCTCGTGGGACCAACGCTTGATGGAGCGAACTATGACATCGACAACGCTCGCGGTCGGTGGGTCCTCGTCAATTTCTTTGCCACCTGGTGCGCCCCCTGCCGGGCTGAACACCCAGAGTTGGTGGCGCTTGAAGCATGGGGGGCCGAGACCGGTCAGCTCGAACTGTTGTCGATTGTCTTCGACGACGATCCGCAGAATGTAAGCGATCTTTTTGCCGAACTTGGAGGATCGTGGCCGGTCATGGACGCACCGGCCACGGTTGTTGACTTCCAGCTTCGGCGGGTTCCTGAGAGCTTCTTGGTCAACCCCGATGGTGTTGTGGTCGCTCAGTTCATCAGCGGTGTGCGAGCCGATCAGATCATCGCCGAGATCGGATGAGGCAGCGCCAGGTCGGCTGGGTTGTGGTGGTGCTGGCGGCCATTGGCCTGCTGACGTTCGCCGCGGTGGATGACACCGGTCCTCGCAACGATGCCGAGCGGGTACAGGCCCTTAGTTCGTCATTTGCCTGTCCCGAGTGCGACGGCCAGTCAGTTGCCGAGTCGAATGCTGCCGTAGCGGCCAACATACGCGAGGACATCAGGCTCGAGGTTGCCAGCGGAGCCACCGATCGCGAGATCAGAGACCGGTTGGTGCGGTCCTATGGCACCGACGTGCTGTTGACACCGCCCAGCGACGGCATCTCGCTATTGGTCTGGTTGCTGCCCGTTCTCGTGGTGGTGGTTGGTTCTGCCGGGGTCGCAGCTGTGATCTTCGGCCGTGGTGATGGCACGCGAACGGCATCGGTCGACGATGCAGCGCTCGTGGCTAGCGCCCGCCGTTCTGCTTTGAACGGCAACGCTGCCACCGGCGGGAGCACGGACATCGATGAGGATGGCTCCGATGGCAGCTGACCGTCAGCGAGTTCACGATCCCGATCGGCTAGCTGCGCTCGAAGAGGAGCGCGACTTTCTGCTGTCTTCCCTGGATGACCTCGAGGTCGAGCTGGCTGCCGGTGATCTTGATCTCGACGACTACGCACAACTTAAGGACGACTACACAGTTCGCGCGGCCGAGACCATCCGCTCTATCGATAATCACAACCGAGAGCTCGATGTCGCAATCTCCGAGACGGAGCGATCGGGGCGGATGCCGACCCCGAGGCGCAGACTCATGTGGGCTGGCGCCGTTGTTGTGTTTGGCCTGCTGGCCGGGTTCGGTATGGCCAAGGCCGCGGGCGAACGCGGAATCAACGGCCAGATCACCGGCTCGATCGACGAGTCTGTGCGCGACCAGGTTCTGCGTTGCCAGCAGCTCGGCACTGATCCGTCGCGGTTGCTCGAATCGCTCACGTGCTTCGATGAAGTGCTGGTCAGCGACCCTCAGAACGTTACGGCCCTCACCTATCGGGGCTGGTACGTCGTGTTGGCCTCAGGCACCGCTGCGCAGGCCGGTCAGACCGAAGACGCAGCCGAGCTACTGGCCTCCGGTGAGCGGTTGCTGGCTCAAGCGGCTGACGTCGACCCCGGCTTTCCCGATGCCCGGGCGTTCCGGGCCATTGTCTTCGAGCGCCAAGGCGAGACGGATCTGGCGTGTGCCGAGCTGGCCGTGCTGGCGGCCGGCGATCCGCCCCCAATGATCACCCAGCTGGTTGCACCCCTGGCCGAGCGTCTCGCATGTCAATCCGAATTAGCTACGACGCCGCAGGACTAGGTAGCCGGGTAGCGGGATGCGGAAGTCCAGCGGGTGCCGTCATGGGTCAGCTTCCAGACCGAACCCTTCTCGCAGCCCCGGCCCGTGATCTCGACGCCGGCCTTGGCCAGGGCATCGACAACATCGGGGATGACGTCGCCATGAGAACAAACCACCAGGCTCTCGTCGATGAAGGACTCGAGTAAGGCGAGTACGTGATCGACGCGGCTGCCCTCGAACAAATCGGGGTGCTCTTCGACTTCGAGCCGACAGGCAGTGGCGAGAGGCGCAACGGTCTGAGCACAACGAGTTGCCGGGCTCGAGAGCACCCGGCCGATCGCAGGTGAGGCCAAGAGGTCGGCGAGCTCGGCCGCTCGTGCATGTCCATCGTCGGTGAGGGGACGATACAGATCATGAGAATCGCCGTTTCGGTGTCCGGCCTGGGCGTGACGAATCAGGAACGCGTCCATGGAGAACGACAAATGTACCTCGTCAGGAGAGCGCGATCACCGCGCCAATTTCATTATCGCGGGGAGTGCAACAGACACACGATCGGCCGAGGGTCCTACCGGGTCAGACCGCTGTCCAACCCCCGTCGACGAACAGAACCTGTCCGGTGACGTAACTCGAGGCGTTCGATGCAAGGTACAGGAGCGCGCCGTCGAGTTCGCCCTCCTGCCCCGGACGACCCATAGGAGCGCCCTCGGTGATGTAACTCATGCCGCCATCGGAGCCGAACATTTCGGAATTCATCTCGGTTTCGAACCAGCCAGGGGCAATGGCGTTGCAACGCACTCCCTTGCGGGCCCACTGTGATGCCAGTTCGCGAGTGAGGTTGTGCAGGCCTCCTTTTGCCGAGGCGTAACCCGGTACTTTCAGACGGCCACCTCCGACGGCGCCGAGAATCGAACCGACATTCACGACCGAACCCTCGCGCCCGTTGTCGATCATCCATTTGGCCGACTTTCGTGCCAGCTCATAGGGAGCGATCAGGTTGATCTCGAGTTCTTGCCGGTAGCCGTCGATGTCGTCGTCGACTGCGGCGAGCACCCGTGAGATGCCGGCGTTGTTCACCACGATGTCGATCTGGCCACACTGGAGCAGGGCGGCTTGCACGAGATCGTCGGTGGCTCCCGGGCTGGTCAGGTCGACGGGTACGGCAATGGCATCGGGCAACGTCGACGTCAGCCCCTCCAGCCGATCAGCTCGACGGGCGGCTAGGACGACGGTCGCGCCAGCATCGCTGAGCACCTTGGCAAACCGATTCCCGAGTCCTGAACTGGCGCCGGTGAGGATGGCGACTTTGCCGTCGAGTCGGAACAGATCAACCGAAGGGCTCGTGCTCATGTATGCATCGTGCCACCATCGGACGATGCGACGCGAACTCAGGCCGGACGATCTTGCACCACCCGCCGCCAACTACGCCCATGCGGTGCTGTCCAGTGACGTCCAGCGGATGCTCCACACGTCTGGCGTTGTACCAACTCGCCCCGACGGAACCATTCCGGAGACGATTGCCGAGCAGGCCGAAGTGATTTGGCAGACCCTGTCCACCCTGCTTGTCGATGCCGAAATGGGACCCGAGAACATTGTGTCCGTCACTACCTATGTCGTGGTCGACCACATGTCTGGACTGACTGAGGTCATGGCCGCACGCGATCGAGTGCTCGGCGGTCACAGGGCCGCCTCGACGTTGGTGACGGTGCCGGCACTTGCCAACGCCGACTGGTTGATGGAGATCAGCGTGGTTGCAACCGGGTGAACGGGTGCCCGGTCGGTTTCAACAACTGCCGGTAGATGGTCGATCAGGGATCGAGGGGTCAACCACCTCGATATGCACGTGGCCCCATGAGGGTTCGGCCGTGAACTCGTCGATCTGAGATCTGAACGGAAACACGGTGGCTGCGGGCGCAACCACGGTGATTCCGGCCTCTACCCGATCACCGGGCGCTACCTGAACCCCACTGATGTGGAGGACCTTCACTTCCCAACCGGGGTGAGCATCGGGTTCGATGACCACGTAGTCGTCGCGGTGTTGGCAGTAAAGGATGTAGCCGCCGGAGCGAAGCACGGTACCCGTGACCGGCGAGCGGATGTCGAGGTATGGGTGCACGGCGATATCGGCCGCAGATCGGCGAGCTGTCCCACGGCCGCGGCTGTCCATGGTGCGGACCGGTGTCTCGATGTCGACCGGCATCTGCTGCTGAGCACCATCGTGGCCGGACTGGTGGAACCCGATGTAGGCAACGGCGGCCGATGGGTGGGTCAGAGTGACGGGACCGACGGTCGCGAAGGGCACCCAATTCTGGAGTTGGTACGTCTGAGGCGAGGTGGACGAGACGCTCTGGGAGCAGGGTCGCCCGCCAACACCGTCGGATGGAAGGGGGTGAGCGTCGACGAACTCGGCCGAGAACGAGAAGTCGAGCATCAGCCGAGTGCGGTCGATCTCGCCCGTTGCTAGGCGAGTTCGCCAATACTGCAGGCCATCGGCATCGGGCACACGGTCGAGCACGTTTCGATAGACGAGTTCGATGAACTGGTCGTCGTTGAGTTGACCGTAGGACGCTGCAAACTCGGGGCTATCGGTGAAGAACGCAGCGATCGCCCGCAGTCCCCGGCACCTCTCGTACTGGTCGATCCAGAACATCGCCCCCGCCGGGTCGGGCCGACGATCGAAATAGGCCCAGTAGAGGCGGAATACTCGAGCGTGGGCATCGGTGAGTTCGTCGAGGTGAGCGATGTGGTCGAAGTCGGCCCTTGTGTCGTTGGCCGCCGCTGTCTCGTTGGCTGCCGCTGTCTCGTTGGCTACCGCTGTGTCGTCGGCTGCCGCGACTGGCCCAACAGAGGCAAGTGACGTCGCCAGGGCGGTGGCGACGAGGACGATGACGAGTAGCGCGGCGAGCTTTGACCGGACGTAGGTGGCGGACGTCGTTGGTTGGTAGAGCTCACGTTTTGGAAGCTCCCGACTCAGGAAGCTCATCGGCGACTCTTTCGATTGTTCCAACAGCCCCGGTGCCAATGCCGGCGTAGGTCCGGATCGTCGGGGGGCACGGCGACAAGATGGCCCTGTCCCTTTGGGATGTCCTGTCGGCAGCCCGGACAAAGATAGGCCTTGGTGGCTTCGTAGGGCTGCACGAAGCGAGTGGTGCTCTCGGGGTGGTCTGACGGGTCAGGAAGAGTTTTTTGGCCCTTTTTCTTCGGCCTCCGGGCAGACGAGCGGCCTTCTTTACCCTGCTCGGAGCGGCGTTGTTCTGAGGCCCGCCGTCGAGCAACCATCAGCCCAGTAGAGCCCAGCCGAGCAGACCTACGGCGGCCAAGCTGCCGGCCGCGACGAAGACATAGTCGAACCTTGTTCGCTTGTAGCTACGTCTCGGATCAAATCCCACAGCAACAGTATGGTTTGAACCTATGACGATGACGCCTACTTGGCTTCCCGTTGGGTTGGCTTTCGCCCTTCTCGCGCTGGGTGGTTGCGCCGGTAATGCCACTGGCGCTCCCGAAGTCGCCAATGGCGACCCGGTGTTGATCGAAGGCCGCGATCTTTACATTCGAACCTGCGCCCAGTGTCATGGGCCAGCGGGCGGAGGTGGGCGGGGCCTGCCCCTAAATGAGGGGCGGGTGGTTGAGAAGTACCCGCAGATCGAGGATCAGATCGCCGTCGTTGCCGAGGGCCGCAACAACATGCCGGCCTTTGCCGGAAGGTTCACCGATTCTCAGATCGGGGCGGTGGTTCGGTACACCCGTGAGATTCTCTCGGACGAGCAGGCCTTGTCGAACTAGGCGAGACTGGCGAAGTGGTCGGCGCTGATCCCGACATCGGCGTCGGTTGAGACGCCGAGCAGCGAGATAAGCAAAGGTTCGATGGGTCCGAGGTAGTCCTCGAGGCGAGGAGCGGGACGCAGCATCGCGGTCCACGAGGCGCCGTTCCAGAAGCGCTCACAGCTGGGGTCGCCCTCATCGAGGTACCAACCGGGGAACTTCAGTGTGTCGTTCACAGCCCCAATGTCGACCGTTGATCGCTGAAAGTTGAGGGCAGCTGGCGAATTGGGGCAGGTTTGCCCAGCTGAGAGGGACTGGACCTAGACCAGCATTGATCAAGACAGCATCGAGTAGTGCGGGTCGCCCCACCGCGTTAGGTCGGTGGCGTAATCTCCCAGCCTGCCTCGAGCTCTTCCAAGGTGCGGTTGAGCCAGGCCGATCGGCCCAGCCGTCCGGGTGCTTCGATAACGATCGCCCCCTTTGGCGCCTCAGCAGCAAGGGATCGGAGCAGTGGGAGGAGTTCTCGGCTCATATAGGCGTCGCTGACCAGACCATCGGAAACGAGCCCCTCGAGCTCATCAAAGTCGGCGGGCTGAATGGTTGGCACCTCGGTACGACGCAAGTCGAGCAGGGGCCCGGCCGACCGGAGGTCGGTGCCGTGGCGTTGCACATACCGAGCCAGAACCTGGGTGCCAAAGGCAACCGCGAGCACCGCGACGATCACTGCAGCGACGATCATGCCGACGTCCCCTGGGTCTCGTCGCCGGTCTGGGGGCGGGGAGCGTCGGCGATCTGGGCTCGGAGTGATTCGAGCGCCTGCCGGGCCTCGTCTCGCATCGTTTCCGGCACCGGTTTTTCCGAGAAGCGTGCTCGTTCGAACAAACCGGTGAGCAGATGGAGCGAGCCGCCATCTCCGAGTACGGGCAGAGCCCGACTCATGTACTCGTGGGCCGTCTCACTCTCCATGCGCTGGATGCCAAGAGCGGCAAACTGTTGCTCGACTTTGGCATAGGCGTAGCGAATTGCTCGACCGGGGTCGGGCTCGCTTTCGAGGTCACCAACGAGGTCGTCGAGCAACGTTTGGGTTGCCTCGATGTCGAGCCCGACGTCCTCGACCTCGGCCGTGTCGGGAAGCGACAGCGAGAATCGAGAGTCGTCGAGATCTAGTTCGATGTCATCTTGCTCGAGCAGGATCTGCTGGCGATGAAAGGCACCGTAGAGCAGACCGAGAACTCCAGCGGCGACGAACATGCCGATGAGCGTGGCCAAGGACCCCGACAGGGCTTCGGTGTCAAACGCTGGCGGTAGCTCGTCGACCGAGGAGGAGGCGCCGGACGGGGTCGACTCGCCTAAGCCTTCGGTGACGTCCTCCCTGTTCTGAGCTCCGGCTGCCACGGTCGCGACCACCACGACGGCGACAACGGTGCCAAGGGCGGCCGCCGCGATCGGTGGGACATCGACGCGCTCAGTGATGAGCTCGAAAGCCCGAGTTGCGTAGAGCGGGGCTGAGACTGCAGCAATGGCGAGGGGAACCCAAATCAGTCCGGGACTTGTTTCGACAATGGCCCGAATAGTGAGGGCAACGATGGCGATGACAACGATGGCAAGCCCTCCACCAAGCGATGTTCGCAGCAGCAGACCGGCGCCGAGTCGAGTTGGCTTGCGAGCATCAAGGGAGAACCGTGCTGTTTCGTGCACCACGACAATGGTGATGGCGAGGATCGCGGCCCTCGGTAGGAGGAGTTCGTCGCCGACAAAGATCGAGCCGATGGCCACCATCAGAATGCCGAGGTACAAGCCGGGGACCCAACCAATGGTGAGGGTTGTGCCCAGGAAGAGCGCGCCGAGCGTGATGATGACCAGCCCCGAGTTCTCCGAGGCCACACCGGATAGGGCCGTACCAAGAAGCAAGGCAGCCATCGAGATCATGGCCGCCACGGTGGCCAACACAGCCAGTTGACGGGTGGCAGAAGTGCTGACGTCAGTGGTGCTCATCGGAAAGCCGCCGGACGTCGTTCGAGCGCAGCAATCGGAAGTTCGAGCGGATCATCGGGTTTCCACTCGACAACGGCAACCCCTCGCTCTGACATTGCCTTGCGTTCGGCCGCTCGTTGCAGCCGCCAGAGCCGGGCTGCAAGTTCGGCGTTCTTGCCCTTCACTCGTAGATGGGCATCTGGGCTGCACTCGAGAACCACGACTTCGTGGCCACGGCTTCGCAGCTCGATGGGTAGCTGGGCTGCGTCTTTGTCGATGAGCCCGCTGATGAAGACAATGAGCGTGCCCGAATCGAGTTCGTGTAGCGGCAGCTGGTGAACTTCGTGGGCCCGTAGGCCGGGCTCGACCTGGGTGTCGAGCAGGGCGTCGATGAGCCGAGCCTGATGGAGTCGGCCGAGCCGTGGCCGGTACCACCGAATGTTCCGACCGACATCAAGCAGCCCAACCCGATCGTGTTGACCGAGGTTGCTTTCGGCCAGGCCGAGGGCGGCCCGAACGGCTCGTTGTACCAGGCGATCGCCAAGTGGGCCGAGGTCGCGAAAGCTATCGAGAAGTAGTACAAGGTCGCCGGATCGATCGGGGTGACGGACCGTGACCCACGGCTCACCCTTTCTTGCCGTGACCCGCCAGTTGATGGAGCGCTGCGGATCGCCCTTGCGGTAAGGACGGATTTCCGCGAAATCCGAACCTTCGCCATGACTGCGACTGCGGTGATTTCCGGCCCGAGCACGCAGTCGGCTGGGTGCGAGCACGGTACGGCGGGCGCCACTACCGGGATGAACCCGAATGGGATCCGATGGGCGATGTACGCGCGAGGAGACGAAGAAGCCGAGACGGTCGCGGGCAGTGGCATTGACCCGACCCGGTCGGCTCACTCCCCAGCGGTTGGCAGTAACCGGCACCTTCACTTTCACCAGTTGCCCCGGCTTGATGGTGATGATCGTTCGTGAGGTGCCCTGGATCGGGACCAGATCAGGCGGCAGATCGAGGTCGAGTTGCAGCCAAGGAATGCCAACCTTGGAGCCAGCATGGATGATGAGGTCGATCTCGTCGCCTTCAACGACTCGCTGCGGCACCTCCAGCTCGATCTCGAGGTCGGGCCACCGATGGAGCGCGGCCCCGATGATGGCCAGCGCGACCAGCGGACTGATCAAGAGGGCGAGAAAGGGAAACCCAGCGATCACGGACATCAACAGTCCGGCGCAGGCGAGGCCAACGACGACGAGATAGCGGGGAGTGACCTGCCGGTTCAAGCTCCGGACGCCGCTCGGTCGGCATCGGTGAGCGACGCCGGTGTCGGTACCTTCTCGACGCATTCGCTCACGACGTTGTCTTCGCGGACGCCGCGAACCCATGCTTCGGTGCGCAGAACCAGGCGATGGGCCAGCGTTGGTATGGCGAGAGACTTCACATCGTCGGGTGTCACGAAGTTGCGCCCGGCCAGAGCGGCCTTCGCTCGTGAGACTTTGAGCAACGCCAGCCCGCCTCGCGGGCTGGAGCCAACCTCAAGGTTGTCGTGCTCGCGGGTGGCCTCGATGATGTTGACGACGTAGTCAACGATGTCGGTACTGGCTTCGACTGTCTCGACGGCCACCTGCATGGCCCGCACGCCATCGGCGTTGGTGATGGGCAGCAGCATTGGCTGGTCGGTACCTCGGTCGAGGCGTCGACGGAGGAGGTCACGTTCGGCTTCCGGACCGGGGTAGCCGATGCCGGTGCGGAGCAGGAAGCGGTCGAGCTGGGCCTCGGGTAGCGGATAGGTGCCCTCGGTCTCGATCGGGTTCTGCGTCGCCAACAGGAAGTAAGGCTTGGGAAGAGGGTGCGATTCACCGTCGACGGTGACTTGGCGTTCTTCCATGGCCTCGAGTGCGGCGGCCTGCGTCTTCGAGGGCGCCCGGTTGATCTCGTCACCTAGTACCAGATTGGCGAACAGCGGGCCGGGAACGAACCGGGCCGTACCGTTCGGCGCTGGCATCAGCGAGCCGGTGAGATCGCTGGGGATGAGGTCGGGGGTGAACTGGACGCGGCTGAAGTCGAGACCCGTCACCGTCGCCATCGATCGGGCGATGAGGGTTTTGGCAACACCGGGGACGTCTTCGAGCAGCACATGTCCGTCGGCGAGAAGGCCGGCCATAATCAGTTCGAGCGTTGTCCGTTTGCCGACAACGGCCTTCTCGATCTCATCGAGAACTGCACCGGCCTGGGAGGCCACGTCGTTGATTGTCAGCTGCTCACTCACGAAGTGCGCTCCTCGGGGTCGCCGGCTGCCATCTCTCAACGGTCCGGAGCAGTCAAGATACCCTCGGGGCGGGTGCGTCCAAAGTGGTAGCTGGCAGCGAAGAAGACGACGAATGAACTCGACTGATAGCTCATCGCCAGCCAGCGTCTCTGAGACGGCAGTTTTGCTCCGCTCCGGACGGCCGCTGACCCATGCGCAGCGCGGGCTGTGGATCTCCCAGCAGCAGAACCCGACATCGCCGCTGCAGAACATGGCTGAGGTGGCCCACATCACCGGTGCCATCGACGCTCATCGGCTGGCCGACGCGTTCGCCACCGTTGTGGCCGCGTCTGACGTTCTGCGTACACGAGTCACGGTCGAGGCTGGCGAGCCGCGCGTTGTCGTTGACCCGCCTTCGCAGCGCGCCGTCACCGAGATTCTGCCGATCTCGCGGGCCGATGTGGAGGCCTGGTGCTACGCGCGCGTGCGGGTACCGATTGACACGGGAATCTGCGGATATGACAGCGTGCTGCTGACCCACGACGACCACAGCATCACCTGGTATCTGGGGTTGCACCACATCATCACCGACGCCACGAGCTCGGCGCTGGTGTTCAACAAGACAGCCGACGCGTACGCAGGCAGTGAGGTGGAGCTCGACTCGTACTACAGATGGGCCGACCACCGGATGGACGCCGGAACCAACGACCGCCGGACCGATCGAGCTCGCGCCCATTGGCGCGATCGGCCGACCGCCCCATCGCTAGGCCAGCTCTATGCCGGTGATCATCCGTCGACACCGGTGAGCCACCGAGTTCCGGTCGATGTGTCGTCTGAGGTCTTCGACTCGCTGGCCGAGCGATTGCGTGACGATCTCCGTCTGCTGAGCACCGATTTGGGTTGGTCGACGCTCTTGCTCACCGCGACATCGGCCTTGCTGCATCGGGTAGGAGGACTGGCTGACTTCGCTGTCGGATTGCCGGTGCATCATCGAAATGACGTCGCGTCACGCGAGGTTCTCGGCCCGGTGATGCAGGTCTACCCGGTCGACGTCCACGTGGCAGCAGATGACACGTTCCGGTCGTTGTACTCGCGCATCGCTCGGTCTGTGATCCGCACGCTTCAACACGCTGCCCCGGTTCCCCCACCGCCCAACCCCGACTATCGGGTAGTGATGAACTTGCTGCCGGAAACCGAGCAACAGTTCTTTGCCGGGTGCCCGGCCGAGGTCAGCTGGATTCATCCCGGCGCGACCGACCCCGGGCACCTCATGCGAGTTCAGTTCACCCGATTTGGGTCCGAGCCCGAGTTGTTCCTCGACCTGAATGAAGCCGCTGCGTCCCCGGAACAGCACAGCCGTGCGACGAGCCACATGCGTCGCCTACTCACGGCCCTGGCCGCCGACCCGGACCAGACGATTGGTTCGGTCGTGCTGCCGGAGGCGGCGGAGCTATCGTCACTTGACGACTGGGCCAGAGGAGACTCGATTTCTGCTGACCCGCCGTTGGTTTGCCCGCGACTCGAGAGCGCTCTTGAGGGACTCGATCATGAGGTGCTCAACCACGACGGCAAATGTCTTGTAGCCGATGATCTCTGGCGACGAGTCGTCGCCTACGCCCGTTGGCTGAGGTCGCAGGGCGTTGGCAAGGGAACCCGGGTGGCCATCGACCTGCCGCGATCCAATGACGCGGTCGTTGCCATCTACGCCACGCTCCTCGCTGGCGCCTCGTATGTACCACTCGACCCAGCCCATCCAACGGAACGACGCCGCCGCTTGGTTGAGCGCGCTGGCTGCATGCTCACGCTGGACGAGCTGCCCGCAATCGACACCAGCGGTCAGCCACTGATTGATTGGCCCTTGCCGACTGGCGATGATGAGGCCTACTTGCTCTTCACTTCAGGATCGACCGGCGAACCAAAGGGCGTACCCATCCTTCATCGCGGGCTCGCCGACTATCTCGCGTTCGCGCTTGATCGGTACATCCCGAAGAGCGAGGACCGTCCGGTCGGCGCCCTGTTCACGGCCCTTACCTTTGACCTCACGGTCACTTCGCTCTTCGGCCCAATCGTGGCCGGCGGCCGACTGGTTGTGATTCAGCCCGACGGCCCCGCCGGGCTGAGGAAGCTGGCCGATCGCGACGACATCACGTGGGTCAAGGCGACTCCTTCGCACCTCGAGCTCTTTGTGCGTCTGCTCGATCCTTCGTCGACGCACGGACTTCGCACGCTGGTCGTCGGCGGCGAGGCCTTCGGCAGTCGGCTGGCCCAGAAGCTCTGGGCTGCGTTACCTGACGTAGATGTCTTCAACGAGTACGGACCAACCGAGGCTGTTGTTGGTTGCATGATTCATCGAGCAACACCCGCCAGTGTTGCCGGCAGGTCTGATGTTCCCATTGGAGGGCCCGCCCCCGGCGTCGAGCTCCGGATCCTCGATTCTTACGACCAACCGACACCGATGGGAGCCGCTGGCGAGCTGCATATCGCCCACCGGGGCGTTACATCGGGTTATCTCGATACCGATGATCGGAGCGACCAGCCGTTCGTCGAGATCGAGGGTACGCGCTTCTATCGTTCGGGCGATCTGGTTCGGCTACGTGATGACGGCACGCTGAGCTACCTCGGTCGTCTCGATGAACAGTTGAAAGTCGGAGGCATCCGACTCGATCCGACCGAGGTCGAGCATGCGCTCGTCGCTCATCCAGCGGTGCAACGTGCCGTCGTGCGGTTGTGGCAACCGACTGGCTCGAACCCCACGATGCACTGCGTTCGCTGTGGACTCCCCGACAACGTCCCCGGGTCATCGTTCGACGACGACGGAGTATGCAGCACGTGCCATTCCTATGAGGCCATTCGCCATCAGGCCGATGCCTGGTTCCGCGGCCAGGACGATCTGCTGGCTCTGAAGACGAAGGCTCGGGCGGATCGGACTGGTCGCTACGACGCCGTTCATCTGCTGAGCGGCGGCAAGGATTCGACGTTCGCCCTCTACAAACTGGTCGAGCTGGGTTTCGACGTGCTTTGCCTGACGCTCGACAACGGCTTCATCTCTGATGGGGCAATCGCCAATGTGAAGCGGTCGGCGGCCGACCTTGGCGTCGACTTCGAACTGCTCACCTCAGACACGATGAACGAGGTGTTTCGCGACAGCCTCGATCGTTTCTCGAACGTTTGTCACGGTTGCTATAAGACCATCTACACCCTGGCGACCCAGCGTGCCGTCGAGGTCGGTGCTCCCATGATCGTCACCGGCCTCTCCCGCGGCCAGCTCTTCGAGACCCGTCTGATTCCCGAGCAGTTCAGCGAGGGCCGCTTCGATCCTGATGCCATTGACGCGGCGACGCTCGAGGCCCGCCGGGCTTACCACCGGCTCGACGACGGCACGAACCGATTGCTTGATACGACCGTCTTTGGGCCCGATGTCTACGAGACCGGCGATGTGTTCGATCGTGTCGCTTACGTCGACTTCTATCGCTACATCGACGTCGAGTTGGCCGAGATGTTCGACTTCTTGGACAACCGAGCTCCCTGGATTCGTCCCTCCGACACCGGACGCTCAACCAACTGTCTCGTCAACGCCGCCGGGATACATACGCACATAACCGAGCAGGGTTTTCACAACTACGCGGAGCCGTACGCCTGGGACGTACGGCTTGGCCACAAGACGCGGCACGAAGCAATGGACGAGCTGGCCGACCATCTCGACCTCGACGATGTTTCGAACATGTTGAGCGTTATCGGCTACGAGCCCGCTCCGCGAAGTTTGCTGACGGCCTGGCTTGAAACATCCGGTGACGAGTCGCTCGACGTCAACGAACTGCGCACCCTGCTCGCCGAGCGACTGCCATCACACGCGGTCCCGGCCGCCGTTGTCTTTGTCGACGAGATTCCCCTGAGCCTCAACGGAAAAGTTGACGCGAGCCGTCTGCCAGCACCCAAACGGGTGCACCGCGCCGGACCATCTCTCTATGTTTCGGCCCAGTCTCCCCTCGAGGCCTCGATCGTGTCCGTGTGGGAACGGTTGCTCGGCGTCGAGCCGATTGGGGTTGACGACGACTTCTTCGCGCTCGGCGGTGACTCCCTGGCCGCCTTGAAGATGGTGGTTGGACTAAGCGCTGAGCTGGGCACCACCATCCGGGAAGAAGTGGCGTTCATCAATTCGACCCCGCGGACTTTGGCTGAGGCGGTGGCACCGAGCCTCGCCGGTGCTTCAGTTGGTCAGGGTGTAGCTGTGGCTGCCGATCCGCCGGAGCCGACCCGCCGAGGGCAATCCGAGCGCCCGCCGCTGTCGAGTGGCGAAGAGGCAATTCTATTCGAGCACTACAGCGATGCAGACAACCCTCGCTACAACGTTGCGAGGCGGTATCGCGTCGACGGATCGGTCGACGCCGATCGCTTTATCGATGCCGTCCAGGTGGTGATGCTGCGCCATGTCCCGCTGCACTGGACCTTCTCCGAGCCTCGAAGGAAGCTGTCTGTCCGGGAGGCGCTGTCGGTATCGGTCCGACTTGGTCCCATCTCCTTCGATCAGTTTGCATGCGACTCGTCGGCTCTCCACACCCAGGCCTTTGACCTCGACGACGGTCCTCTCGGTCGTTGTCTGGTGCAGGCACTCGAGGGTGGGGCTACCGGCATCACCCTGGTGTTTCATCACGCGTCCATTGACGCCGGAACGTTTGACGACTTGTGGGAACAGGTTGACCATGTCTATCGCGGTGGTTCGCTAGCCGATTTGCTCGGCGCCGAAACTCAGGCGATCGACTATGCCGACCACACGAGTTGGCAGCGCAGCCGAGATGAGCGGTTGGCTAGCGATGCCGAGTACTGGTCGGATGCTGAGCGAGCGGGAACAGCGTCGCTTCTCAACTTCGGTGGCTCTGCCAACGAACCCGACGGTTATGTCGAACAACCCGCCTCCTTCACTCTTGATCGGTTGCGAGCCGGTGCCGGCACCACCCCCTTTGCCACCGCGTTCACGGCCCTTGCAGCAACGCTTCGACAGCATGCCGACGGCGACCGGCTCGCTCTGTCGATCACGGCATCGACCCGCGATCACGCCACCGCCGAGAACTTGGTCGGCTACTACCTCAACACTCTGCCGCTACTGGCGACCGTTGATGCCAACGCATCCCTGGCCCAACTGGGGTCGCACTGCAGCGCGCTGATTGCCGGGGCCCTTGGCCACCGGACCTACCCCTTTGCCAACATGGTTAGGGATCGGCGCCGTCTCGATTTGCCGCCACCATCGGCCAGCATGCTCCTGGCCTTTGAGGAGCTGGCGAATGCTCGACTCGGAACACTCGTCGCCGAGCATGCGGTCTTAGCAAGCGGGTCTGCGGTTACCGATGCCACGTTCTTCGTGCAAGGCCGAGGCAACGACGTGACGTTGGGTCTCGAGTATTCGGGTGCGCTCCTGAAGAGGGACGATGCGATCGCCTTGCTCGGGCAGTTCGATCATTTTCTGTTAGCGGCGATCGAGCGGCCTGAGGATCGTGTCTCGGCGGCACAGCTGATGCCGGAGCTCGATTCTTGGAACGACACGGCTCAGCCCTACAGCTCCGACGTCGCCGTCAACGACGCCTTCGAACGGCATGCCGCAGCGACGCCTGACGCCCTGGCCGTCGTGTGCGGAGAGACAACGCTGACGTACGGCCAACTCGAAAGGCGGGCTAACGTCCTGGCTCACCTGCTGATCGATCGGGGGGTAGAGCCGGGTGACCGGGTTGGGGTTGATGCTCGCCGAGGTCCCGACACGGTTGTTCGCGCTCTGGCGGTGTTGAAGGCGGGCGCCGTGTACGTGCCGATTGATCCCGATTATCCGCCGGCCCGCATCGCCCAGATCACCGAGGACGCCCAGACTCGTCTCGTCCTCAGCCCCGAGGATGGGCTTCTGGCCGAGGCTGTCGCCGTCGAATCGGACCCCGGCCCGCCTTCGATCGTTCGCGACGACCAATCGCTCGCCTATGTGCTCTTTACGTCGGGATCGACCGGGCGCCCGAAGGGCGTGATGGTGAGTCACCGCAACATCATCGAGTCAACGGCGGCCCGCCAACGGGTGTACGTCGAACCGGCTCGGCGCTTCTTGTTGCTGTCATCGTTCGCGTTCGATAGCTCGATGGTCGGCTTGTTCTGGTCTTTGTCCGAGGGGGGAATGCTGGTGCTCCCCGAGGTTGGGCGACACACAGATCCGCCCTACCTTGCCGATCTTGTGGAGCGCCAGCAAGTCACCCACCTGTTGGCGCTCCCCGCGCTTTATCGGCTTCTTCTCGACGATTCTGAAGCGGATCAACTGGCTTCTCTGACCACTGCGATCGTGGCTGGCGAGGCTTGCCCGAGCACGCTTGCGGCGGCCCATACCGACCGATGTCCGAATGCCTCCTTGTGGAACGAGTACGGCCCAACGGAAGCCACCGTGTGGAGCCACGCCTACCGAGTTGTTCCTTCGTCTGCATCGGACGAAGATCACGGGGCTCTTCCGGTCCCAATCGGCAAACCGATCCCGAACATGATTGCCAATGTGCTGTCAGTTGATCAGTCAGCGGTGCCGATCGGTGAGCCTGGCGAGCTCTATCTTGGCGGGATTGGCGTAGCTCAGGGCTACCTAAAGCAACCCGAACGGACCCGGCAGTCGTTCGTGCGGTTACCCGACCCGCTCGATGACGGCACGCTGCACTACCGCACCGGCGATCTTGTTCGATGGCTTCCTTCGGGAGATCTCGAGTTTCTCGGTCGGGTCGATCATCAGGTAAAGGTTCGCGGCTATCGAGTTGAGCTCGGTGAGCTTGAGGCGATCGCCGAGGCTTCGGAGTTGGTGAGCGAGGCGGTCGCCGCCGCTATTGAAACCCCAGCCGGGGGCAAGCAGCTGGCGCTCTGGGTAGGGGTACGGGCCGGCGCGGGTGGCAGCGCCACTGTCGCCGACCGAGCGGCTGATCTGGTGTCGTTGCGCAAGCAACTGGCTCGGGATCTCCCCGCCTTCATGGTGCCGGCGCATGTGGTCTTGATCGATCGTTTGCCCCGCACGCCGAATGGGAAGATTGATCGCGAGGCGCTTCCCGATCCCCGGCGTGTCGTGGCTAGTAGCGATGCCGAAGAGCTTGCGCCTCAGGAGGGGATCGAACAAACAGTTGCGGCCATCTGGGAGGAAGTCCTGGGAGTCGAGGCGATCGGGCTTGCCGATGACTTCTTCGAGTTGGGTGGGGACTCGATCATGAGCATCCAGATCGTTTCTCGGCTGCGACGCGCCGGTTGGCAGCTTTCGACAAGAGATGTTTTTGAGTACCCGACGGTCGCCGAACTGGCGATGCGGGTCGAACCGCTGAGCTCGATCGGAGTTCATGCCGATCCGACTGATGCCGATTCGACGCACCCCGAGGCTGCTGATCAGGTTGTGGCTTCAGGTGTTGTGCCGTTGCTGCCCATACAGCGGTGGTTCCTGGCCCAAGGTCTTACCCAGCCAAACCACTGGAACCAGTCGCGATGGCTCGAAGTAGCACCAACCATCGACCTCGAAAAGCTCCTCGGCGCAGTGCAGTGTCTGTCGGCCCAGCACGATGCGCTTCGGTTGCGTCTTCGACCGCCCACTGAACCGTTGCTGGTGCCACAGGAGCCCGTTGCTGTTTTGGTCGACGACGCGCCGATCCACACCGAATTCCACACCGGGGTTGTTGATACCGACCAGCGTCGAATTCTTGCATCGGCGGCTGAGTCCACTCTTGATCTCGTGGATGGCCCGGTCATGGCGGCGGTGGGGTTCGCGGCGGCAGAAGGCCAGCCGGCCCAGGTATTTGTGACGGTCCATCACCTCGTGATCGACGCCGTCTCGTGGGTCCCCCTGCTCGAAGACTGGACCGAATTCCATCAGGCCCGAGCGTTGCCGCAGAAGACGACATCGGTCAGACAGTGGGCTGAGAGCCTTGGCCCATGGGGTTCGAGCCCTGTGGCCGAAGCTGAGCGCTCACAGTGGCAGCAGCTGGCGGCAGGTCTGACGGTTGATCGTGGACGATCCATGGTCGAGGCCGACACCAATTTTGTGACGGTTGAGGTCGGATCGGACGTGGTCCAGTCGGCGGCCGAGCAACGGATTGTTGCCGCGCTGGGTCACGCACTCGGGGTGGTGGTATCCGAACCGTCTCCGACCCTGATGGTCGAAGGCCACGGTCGCCAGAGCGAGATCGCCCCCGGGTCCGATCTCTCTCGAACGGTTGGTTGGTTTACCACCCACCGTCCGGTGAAAGTTGCGGTGGGAGATGACGCTGGGCGCACGTTCCAATCCTTGCTCGAGGTGACACCAGCGGCGGCCAAGGGGTTGGCGTATGGCCTCACCGTCGATCCCGCGAGCGGTGATATTCCTGTCTTGGTCAACTATCTGGGCAGAATCGACCGGGCTACTGGCGCCACTGATGTCTTCACCTCGGTTGGTCCGCTCGCGGCAGGAATCGCCGCCGACAATCAGCGGCTCCACCGGCTAGGGGTGATGGCATCGGTGAGCAACGACACGCTCACCCTCGTGTTCGATCACCATCCAGAACAGGTGCCGACGGACGTCGTGGTTGACCTAGCCGACAGCACCATCGCTGCTCTCAGGTTTATCGCTGCCAGCGATGGACCAGCTCCTGCCGCCGGCTCGGATACAGCAACGTTCGACCTGGTCGATCTGAGCGCCGAGGAGTTGAGTTCGCTTGGCGATGTACTCGATGCTCTCGACGACTAGAGCGAGCCGTTCCCCGTTTCAGATGTCTTGATCGGTCGTAGCGGCTCCAGAGGTAGGGGCAGGGAACCGCTGGCGTAGGTCAGCGGCGATGGCTTCGACGTTGGGTGCCAACAGCAGAGATGAATGGTCTCCGGGCACAGGGACCCGCTCCAACCGGTAGCTGTGGTCGCTCCACCCTCGATCGGGCTCGCGCCACGCATCGATGACATGAGCCTCGTACAGAACAATCTGAGCCGAGTACGGAGCGTGGTCGTAGCGGCTGCGGGCACCACGGATGTTGTCGCGTAGTTTGAGGCCGCGAAGGTTCTCGGCTTCCGCCCGATCCTTGGCCACCTTGGTGATGGCCCACCACCATTCGTCGTCGTCGGAACCATCGGCCGCAATGAGGTTGACCTTGCGGCGTATCTCGCGCCGGGTGAGGCCCTCTCGAAGCGCCTGCGGGTCGGCGAGTGCCTTGGCCCGACCGCTTATGACTCGCAACAGTTGATGGCTGCGGCTCTCTTCCCTGACCGCTCCCAGCTTGTAGTGGTCGAACCAGACCATTGGGAGGACATCGTGCCCCTCAGCTATGAGACGCTGGGTCATCTCGTAGGCCACGGTGCCGCCTGCCGAATAGCCACCGATCAAGTAGGGCCCTGCGGGTTGCATCTGCAGCATCTCTTCGATGTAGGCCTCCGCCATCTCCTCTATCGAACGGTGCAGCGGCTGAGTGCCGTGCACTCCGCTGGCCTGGATCCCGACGACAGACCACGTATCGCCGAGGGCGACGGCAAGATCGCGGTAGCCCACCACATTGCCGTACTCGCCGTGAACCGCGAACAAGCGCCGGTTAGCGCCCTCGGGATCGCTGATAGGCACGAGATAGCGCCAACCCTCAGATTCGAGGCGTTCCTCGATGAGGTGCGCGAGCCAGCTCACGTTTGGTTCGAGCAACAAGTTGTCGGGGGTTCCAGGTACCACCACGGTGTCGACCTTGGTAGCGACAGGTGACCATCGCGAGCGATCATCGAGGCGCGACTTCAGTTCGGGTGCCAGCAGAAGCGGCACCTTGCCGTCGGTCTCCGATGGTTCGAAGAACACAAGCTGCGCCGCGAGGCGAGTGTCCACTGCGTCAACGTCTGAATGCTGGACAGCGCCGTCAATGATGGCGACCAGCCCGACGGTCGAGCCCGCTGCGGCGAGTCGGCGCGCTACTCGAATGGCATGGGCCGCTTCCTCGCCATGGGCGAGCAGATCGATTGCATCACCGGTGCTGCCGTTTGCCGTTCGAACAAGGGCGGCTGTCGCTTCGACCTCGTTGCCAACCTCTATCTCGACAACGTTGGCCGATCCCGCCAGTCGGCGGCTGAGCGTCTCAAACGGCGAGCTCTCGTGAGGTGAGCCAGTCGCCCTGAGGAGGTACAGCGGCTTGGCCGACGAGGAGGTTGAACTCTCGCCAAGACCGAGGAGATCAAGCATCGCCCTTGGTGTTGGGGCATCGAAGACTTCGGCAAGGGCCAAATCACGTGAGTACTCGCGGTCGATGCGAGAGAACAGGCGAACGGCCAGTAGGGAGTCGCCGCCGATCAGGAAGAAGTCGTCGTCGAGCCCAATTGCGTGTGCGCTCTCGAGGACGTCCTGCCACAAGCCGACCATCGTCTTCTCGACCTCGGTGGTCGCCGTGGCTCGCCGTGGTTCCTTTCGTGGGTCCTGTTGTGGCTCCTGTTGTGGGTCGCGGTCGAGTTCGGCAAGAGCGCCGCGATCGACCTTGCCCGTGGGCAGCAGCGGGAGACGCTCGAGCACAAACAGTCTCGATGGCACGAGGGCTGTCGGCAGGTTGTCCCGGGCCCAGTCGAGAATGGTCGGGGGGTCGATGGCATCGTCGGTGTCGACTGGCACGACGTGAGCCACAAGCTGGCGCCGGGTGTCGTCGCCGACGGAGCTGACCACCACCTCGCGAACGAGCGGATGACGGGCGAGCTCTCCCTCGATCTCGCTGGGTTCAACCCGCACGCCGCGAATCTTCAGCTGCCGGTCTCGACGACCGAGGTACGACAACTGCAACGATTCGTCGCACCTGTTCCATCGGCCAAGATCTCCCGTGCGGTACATGCGGCGCCGCGTACCGTCGGGGGAGTCGGCAAGGAAGACGAAGTCGGCTTCGGTGAGCTCGGGCGATCCCCGGTAGCCGGTCGCGAGACCGGCACCGCCGACGAAGATCTCGCCCTCAACGCCGACGGGGACCGGCCGGCCCTGTTTGTCGAGAACATCGACCGTCATGTTCGCCAACGGTCGACCAATCGAAACTGAACCTCCGGAGGCGACTGCGGCGTCAGCAGTAATTTCGCACCAGGTAGCGTCGGCCGTGCACTCGGACATGCCGTAGAAGTTGAGCAACGAGACGCCGCGAAGCTGGTCGGCGACACGGTCGGCCAGCCGGCGTGACAACGTCTCGCCGGACACCGTGATCCAGCGCAAGGCCGTTTGGGCGAGGGCAAGGTCGTCGAGCAGCACGTCGAGGAGGGACGGCACAAGCGTGATTCGCCGGATCTTGTGTCGAGCGACGGCAGCTGCGAACAGGTTGGGGTCGGTGACATCAGCGTCGTCCAGCAGCACCACCTTTCGGCCGGCGATAAGTGGACCCCACAGTTCCCAAAGGTGATCGACGAAATTCAACGTTGTTTTGGCCAGGCAAACCTCGTCGTCCGTCATTGGAAAGGCCGACAGCTGCCATCGGCAGCGGTTGATGATGCCCCGGTGGTGAATCTCGACCGGCTTCGGGAGACCGGTCGAACCCGATGTGAAGATGATGCATGCGGCGCCGTCGGGGTCGACTTTCCTGCCGATCGTGTCGGCGACTGGTGCGTTGCCCGCCGACTGACCAGCACGGACAACCTCAGCTAGCCGATCGGGGGTAAGAAGTACCTCGACGCCAGCCCTGTTCTGGAGCTGGGTCTGACGAGTGGCGGGATGATCGGGGTCGATCGGCACATACGCCGCCCCCGCCGTCCAGATGCCAAGGAGAGCAACGACCTGATCGATCGATCGAGGCAACGAGACGCCAACGGCGTCGCCGGATTTGATGCCTGCCAAGTTCAGCCCATGAGCAACCAGCTGGGCTCCCTCCATCAGCTCGGCGAAACTGATCCGCGCTTCGTGGTGCCCTACCGAAGAGTGTTGGACGAGCGCAAGACCGTCAGGGTTGGCGGCTGCTGCGTCCTGTAACAACGCAAGCATCGTGGTGTCGTTGTCGAGTGATGCTCCGGTGGCATTGACTTGCCGTAAGGCGGCTTCATCTGCTTCGGTCGTCAGCGGAAGCTGACGAGGACCAGCGGTGGCTGTTGGTATGGCCCGCAGGATGGTGACGAACAGCTCGATGATGTCTGCCACATCTGCGGCCGACAATCGCAACGGGTCGAAGAGTGTGGCGAGATGTAAGTGGTCGTCGGGTCGCACCATGACCGTAAGCCCGTAGTGGGTTTGTTCGAACACGGTCTTGTCGGCCACCGCAAGGCTGGGGTCAGAAGCGGGCTGGGCCGTCGGGAAGTTCTCAAAGACCAAGACCGAGTCGAACAAGCTCTGCCCGGCTGGGAGTCGGGCCCAGCGGTGCATATCGGCCAGCGCCGCGTGCTGGTGCTCGATCGAGTCGAGCTGCTGACGCAAGATCGCCTGTAGCCATTCGGTCATTGGCGAGTCGTCATCGGTGTTCAGCCGCATTGGTAGGGCCGAGAGGAACATCCCAACGGTGTCTTCGACGCCGGCGAGGTCGGCCGGTCGTCCAGAAGTGACAACACCAAAGGTGACGTCGTTGGCGCCGCTGAAGCGGCCGAGAGCTGCCGCCCATGCGCCTTGGACCAGCGAGTTGAGCGTGACCCGGTTGGCCCGGGCAAATGCCTGCAGTGGTTCCACATCGACCCGGTCGATCGTTCGCTCGAGCCGTGCGGGCTCGTTGGTCGCAGCCGCGTCAGGGGCCGAGAGCTTGATTTCGGGCGCCCCGTGATGCTCGGCCAACAGGCCCGTCCAGTAACGCTCGGCGCTCGCGTTGTCTTGCTTCGCTAGCCACTCGACGTAGTTGCGGAAAGGGGGCGACGTACCGGTCTCCGATTCCGGCGCTCCCGGCGCGTTATAGCGCCTCAACGCTTCGTCGAACACCATGGTGGCCGACCAACCGTCAAGCAGGATGTGGTGAAAGTCCCAGATGAAATGCGAGCGTTCGTCGCTGATCGCTACCAACGTGAAACGGCTCACCGGTGCCCGTTGAAGGTCGAACCCTTCGGCTCGGTTTCGGCGGGCGATCTCGTCGAGTTCCAGCGCGTCTCTGTCTCTGTCCCGCTCTCTGTCCCGCTCTCTGTCCCAGTCCGTGGCCTCGCCACTCCCTGCCGATTGGACAACCGAGCACTCGACCCAAGGCAGGGTGACTGTTTCTCGCACCACCTGAACCGGTGAACTGACTCCGCTCCAGACGAACGCGGTTCGAAGCGCTGGGTGCTCGGCGAAAACGGCGGCCCACACCGCTTTGAAGCGCTCCTGGTCGAGCGGGCCAACCAGATCACATCGGACCTGCTCGAAGTAGAGCTCCGGGTCAGGCTCTCGAAGAGCGTGATACAGCATGCCCTCCTGGGTCGGGACCAGGGGGTAGATGTCCGACACGTTCTTCACCACGCCTAACGTATCGAAGTGCTTCCCACCGAGTCCCGCGTCATACATGGGTTGTTCAGTGGCTTGGGAGTAGTTGCTCATGAGGTGTCCGATTTAGACGGGCAGATCGACCTGCATCCAGACGAACAGGGGGCGGTCGCGAACGCTTCGGCCAAGCGCATCCGGCATTTCGCGGCCGGCCGGGCGTGCGCACGAGCAGGCCTCCGCTCCCTCGGCCGGGGCGATGAACCGGTAATGACGGGGGATAATCGTCAACCGTTATGGCCGGCCGGCACTGAAGGTTCGATCTCACACACCGATGGGTTGTGTGTGGCTGTTGTCGCCCTGACCGAGGATCTAGCCGGTAGACGTATCGGCGTTGATGTCGAGCAGCGCGCCCGAGTTCGGCCCGAGCTCTATCGAAAGCTGTTCACTGCGATCGAGATCGAGATCATTGAGGGCCTGCCGATCGGTGAACAAGCCGACGCAGCCACTGTGGCCTTCAGCGCCAAGGAGGCATTTTACAAAGCGCAGTACCCGATCACCGAGGCGTGGGTGAGCTTCACCGATGTTCGTATCGAACGCACCACTGGCGGGGCTCGGGCCCACCGCGTTACCGGCCTGCAGGCTCTTGATGCCGTGCAGTGGCCGGTTTCGGTTGGTGTTGACATCCGTGACCGGCACGTTGTCACCGCCGTCACCGTAGTTCCGGCCCGGGCATAACCGAATGCTGCCAACGTTCCTCAAGAGCTCACCGCTGCTCCAAAGTTTGCGGCTGCTCAGGCCCTACCTTCCACGTCGCTACCGCCTGTGGTTCGGCGCTCTGGCCATGGTTGGTTTGGCGGTCGGGGTACTCGAGGCCGCAGTTCTGGCTTTCCTCGGCCCCCTCACGTCGGCGCTTACCAGTGATGAAACGGTCGAGACGGTCGAAGTGTCGCTTCTCGGCTCGTTCCGGCCGTGGACATTGGTCGGTATTGGCCTTGTTCTCGTGCTGTTGGGTATTGGCCTCCGGGCGCTCGAGGCCATCTTGGTTGCGCGCATTGGAACGCTGCCCCTCAACCGCATGCGAGACGCATTGCTGCGTGGTTATCTGGGTGCCGATCATCGGCGCCAACAAGCCGAGCGAGCGGGCGAGCTCCAGGATCTCTTGAACTCCCATGTTCAACGAGCGGGCTTCGTTGTTTACTACATCGCAGCTGCGGTGGCGGCGGCGGCCATGTTCCTCGTGCTGGCAGCGGCGGCGGCCTTCGTTGATCTCAAGGCATTCGGCGTGATCGTCGGGGTCGTCGTCGTCCTATTCGTCGTCTTGCTGCCGCTCCAGCGGATCGCAAAGCGCTTCGGACGGCTGCAGAACGAGTCGAGCCTCCGCTATGCGGCCGATGCAGCCGAGGCGACAGCAGCCGCAACTGAAATTAGGTTCTTCAACGCCGAGCGGGTGGTGGGTGACGAGCTCGACCGCCAGGGCCAATTGGTCTCACATCAGATCTTCATGGCCAAGGTCAGCACCCAATTCACGCCCAACCTCTACCGCTCGTTGGTTTTGGGTCTGCTGCTCGTGGGCCTTGGTGCTCTGGTTGCTGGCTCATCGGTCACCGACTTCGCTTCGGCGAGCACCGTTGTGCTGCTGCTGGTGCGGGCCCTCATGACGAGCCAGAACCTCACCTCCTATACCCAGGCCGCGGCCGAGTGGGTCCCCTTCGTCGAGGAGATCGACGAACGGGTTCAGCAGTACGGGCTTGCTCAGGTGCAGCGAGGTGAAGCGGTGTTGGGGCCGGTCGAACGGGTCGAGATGCAAGGCGTCGGGTTCCGCTACGACGACGAGTCGGGTGACGTGCTGCGTGAGATCGATCTTGGCATCGCCAAAGGCGAGAAAGTCGGCCTGCTGGGACATTCGGGCTCAGGAAAGTCAACCCTTCTGACCATCCTGCTGGGGCTCTACCAGCCAAGTGCCGGGCGGTGTTTGGTCAACGGCCGGCCAGCCCTCGACTACACGGCCGCCTCGTGGTCGGCGCAGGTCGCCACGGTGCCCCAAGAGCCCTTGATTCTGACCGCCTCGGTGAGGCAGAACGTCGAGTTCCATCGACCGGGCTACACGTTCGAACAGGTGGTGGCCGCCACCCGGGCTGCTGGCATTCATGATGACATCCTTGATTGGCCCGAGGGCTATGACACGCTCATCGGTCGGCGAGGCGTGCGAGCGCTCTCGGGTGGCCAGCGACAGCGCATTTGTATCGCTCGCGCCCTGCTCGGAGGCCCGAGTCTGCTTGTTCTGGACGAACCCACCAGCGCCCTCGACAAGGCGGCCGAGGCTGTGGTGAATCAAACAATCGATGCCCTCGGAGCGGACTGTGCCGTCGTTGTCGTCTCGCATCGAGAGGCAGCTCTGGCTTCGTGCGATCGGCTGATCCGTCTCGACGACCGCTCGATCGCTGATCACTCTGTCGCTGATCACCGAATGGGTTCAGAAGAGAGCGGTTCAGAGGAGAGCGGTTCAGAAGAGAGCTAGGCCTGCTGACTGCCGAAGGTTCGATCGACGAAGCTGATCATCAAGTCGACGGTCTGGAAGTGCTCGAGCACGATGTCGGTCGGCTCAATCACGACGTCGGTTCGATCCTCGATCCAGGCCACGATGTCGACGACGCCGAGCGAATCGACGAGTCCAGTCAGCAGCAGGTCGGTGTCCGATGAGATCTCAACCGTTGGGTCGAGCGAGATGTCCTCGTTGATCATCTTCAGAAGGTCGTGGCGGATGTCCATCAGCAGGGTTTCGTCTTCTTCCTAGCCAGCAGATGCGGCAAGCGATTTCCGTACTGCCGCTCGGTCGATCTTCCCGCTGGCCGTCATCGGGAGAGTCGCTTCCAGGCGAAAGTTGGTTGGCACGGCCACGGGAGCGAGTTGCCCAGCACACCAGCGCTTTATCGCCCGCACATCGAGGGCTGCGCCATCCTTGAGCACAACGCAGGCCACAAGCTGCATTTCGCCCGATCGGTCGGCATCTTCGATGGCGGCCACGACGGCATGCTCAACCCCCGGAGCATCGGTGAGCGTCGCCTCGATCGCCTCAAGCTCGAGACGAAAGCCTCTGATTTTGACCTGATGATCGCGGCGCCCGAGGTACCAAAAGGTGTCGCCATGGCGTTCGACGATGTCGCCGGTTGCATACCACGGCCAAGCGTCGCTGGCGTTGGGGGTGAGACGAGCGGCAGTGAGCTCTGGCAATTGCCAATAGCTGGTCATGCTGGTTGGGGCCGAGACAATAAGCTCGCCGGGCTCGCCTTCAGCAACGTCTTCACCGCGCTCGTTCACCAGCCGCCAATCGCAGTCAGGCCAGAGGCGTCCGATAGGTACGTTGACGCCTGCCCGGGGCGCAACGTCGACGTCGTAACTGGTGACGACGTTTGTCTCGGCCGGGCCGTACAAGTTGGTGACAGGTACGCCAGGAAGTGCGGTCATGAGTTCGGCCAACGCCCCAGGGGCATAGGCCTCGCCAGCATAGCCGATGTGTTCGAGAGCGGACAGGTCGCGGTCGGCCAAAGCCCCGCGTTCCTGCAGCTGGCGCAAGAGAAACGGCACTGCGTAGATATGGGTGACCCCTTCGTCGGCTAGGCGCTGCGACAGCGACGCCGGAAATCGTTGCTCGGCCTCGCTGATGGTCACCGCTGACGCACCTGCGAGCGGGGCTGAGTAGAGCTCGAACGTCGACATGTCGAAGTGCAACGGGGGAATGCCCGCCACCCGGGCTCCGGCCCGGAGCCGATGATGTTCAATGGCGGTGACGGCATAAGCCCAGCCGCTCCGATGGCTGTGCACGATGCCCTTCGGTACACCTGTCGAACCGCTGGTGAAGATCACGTATGCCGGATCTTCCGGATCGACCTGCGGGAGCTCGAGCTGAGCTGTGTTGGTCGTCGTCGTTCGACGACTGTCAGCTGCTCGCCGCCAGTCGAGTAGACGGTCGGGGTCAATGCCGAGATCGTTGAGCGGATCGAGCGACCCGGTTGCAAATATCGGAACCGGCGATGCGGCCAGCGCCGGACCGAGCTTGCGGGCCAGTGCATCAGCCGCACCGATAACGGCCGCTGCCTGGATCTGCTCGAGAATCGACTGAAGGGCAGCCGACGCGCCGAGCGGATCGAGAGGCACCACAACGGCTCCTGCCCTAAGCACAGCGTGGACAGCGAGGAATGACTCGGTCGACTTCGGATGGAGTATCGCCACCCTGGCGCCGGGGGTTATGCCGACGTCGATCAGCGCGGCAGCTGCGGCAGCCGTTGCGAGCTCGACATCGCGCCATGCAAGGGTGACGCCGTCGAGGCCCACCAGGCCTGCGTCCGGATGACCGGCCGCGGCAGTGACGGCCAGCGGCAAGACGTCGCTGAGCAGCCCAGCAGAGGGGAGGGGAGTTGTCGGCAGGAGAGACGAGACGTCGATTCATCTGATGGTACCGATCATCTGATTTCAGGTGCAGGAGGTCTCTTGCCCACCGGAATCCGGGTCGGCTGGGCGATTCGTTGCTGTTGCGAGCATGCAGTTCGGTGCTACAGCTTTTCCTGTGCGCCTGCTCGCTGGCCGTGAGACGGCCGATCCTCTCGATGCCCTCCTGATGCTGAACCATCCGATCAAGGAGATGGCCAGATCGTGGGCCGCCGATCTCGTCAAACCAGCGGTCGACGGGATGATTGACCGCGCGATCTGGAAGCTGGCAGCCGAGGCAGGGGTGCAGGGGTTACTGGTCGACGAGAAGCGCGGTGGCTCGGGTGGCAGCGCCGTGGACGCAATGCTCGTCTTCGAAGGTCTGGGCAGTGGCACCGATGACAACGGCTTGACTTTCGCCTTGGCGTCACAGGTGTTCGCCATGCAACGTGCCTTTGTCGGTTCGGCCAGCGATGAACAACTCGATCGGTGGCTTTCCGCCCTGCTCGCCGGCGACGCCTTCGGTTCGTTCGCTATGTCCGAACCAGACGCCGGATCTGACACCTCGACGCTGGCGACCCTGGCCGTCGAGCAGCCCGACGGCAGCTATGTGCTGAACGGAACGAAGGCATGGGTGACCCTCGGCCCCGTGTGCGACGTGGCCATTGTTTTTGCGTCAACCGACCCCGACAAGGGCACGTGGGGGACAACCGCGTTCTTGATCGATGCGGAGACTCCCGGATTCCTGAGGGGTCCGGCGGTCGAGAAGATGGGGCTTCGGAGTTGTCCGTTTGGCGAGCTGGTCCTGACCGATTGCCGGGTACCAGCCTCAGCGGTATTGGGACGTCCTGGATCGGGTGCTGCCATCTTCAACAGGACGGTCGAGGCCGAGCGGCTTTTCCTTTACGCCGCGCAACTCGGGGCCATGGAACGGGTCCTAGGACGAGCTTCCGAGCAGGCGCGAACCCGCCAGCAGGGTGGTCGCAGCATTGGCTCGCATCAGGCGGTGTCGCACCGAATCGTCGATATGAAGGTGCGGCACGAGGCGGCCCGGCTGTTGGCCTACAAAGCAGCTGCTCTGATTGATCGGGGTGAGCCCATCGGCTTGGCCGCCGCACTGGCCAAGCTGCAGATCGCAGAGAACACCGTGGAGTCAGCTATCGATGCAATGCGAGTGTTCGGGGCGAGCGGGTACACGGTCGAGGTAGGCCTTGAAGCCGAGGTACGCGATGCGCTGGGCGGGCTGGCCTACAGCGGAACGGTAGACGTCACTCGGAACATCGTGGCCGGACTGCTGCATCTCGATCGACCCGGGCGACGAACCAAAGAACGGCAAACCGAGTAAAAGCTAAGCCAGGAAGCATGACGCCAGGAAGTAAGCCAGAAAGCATGAAGCCAGAAAGCATGAAGTCAGAAAGCATGAAGCCAGGAAGCATGATGAACGAGACCGGCGTGAAGCGAGCTGATTCGATACCCAGGGATGTCACTCTTGTTGGCACCCGTCCGGTCGTTGCGAGGCGAGCAGCCTTGTCGAAGCGATTGGCCTTCGTCGCCCTCAGCCTCGTGGTGCTGCTTCTGTCGGTAATGCCGGCTGGCGCTCACACTGGCGACCAGTCGTATCTCTATCTCGACGTCACCGAGACCACGCTGTCGGGTCGAGTCGAGATGCCGTTTGCCGACCTTCGCCAGTTTCTCGACCTCGAGCTGCGGGGTGAACCCCAGGAGATCCTTACCGAGTTGGAAGCCAACGCCGATCAACTCAGCGCCTATGCCGGATCGCACTTTGCCATTGGATCCAATGGCGAGGCCTGGCCGGTGACCTTTACTGAGGTCGAGCGACTCGATGCTGAGGTCACCAGTGACCCCGAGTTTGGGTACGCGATCGTCAATTTCGTGACGACCCCGCCGGTCGCCCAGATTCCGCGGATGTTCGACGTCACGTTCGATCCTTTCTTCGACGAGCTACCTGACGAGCGGGATGCGCTGCTGCTCATCGGGAACGATTGGGCCGGTGGGGTGCTGGACAATCCTGAAGAGTCCCTGCTGCGGTTCGATTCCAACAGCCGTTCACAAACGGTTGACCTTGGTGACGCGTCGTGGTTCAAGAACTTCAAGGCGAGCATCGCCCTGGGCCTCGATCACATCAAAACTGGCCCCGACCACATTCTGTTCGTGCTGGTGCTGCTGTTGCCATCCGTACTTATTTTCAGCTCCGGGTGGAAACCGACGGCCAGTTTCGGGTCGTCATTGTGGCGGGTGCTGAAGGTGGTCACGATGTTCACCATCGCCCACACCATTACGTTCACGCTGGCTGGCCTTGACATCCTTCCGCTGCCGAGCCCCCGTCTCACCGAGACGGTGATTGCCCTGTCGATCGCGGCCGCGGCGCTTCACAACCTGCGTCCCATCGCCATCAACCGGGAGTGGGTGATTTCCTTTGCCTTCGGCCTCTTTCACGGTATGGGGTTCGCCTCGCTGGTGTCTGGACTCGACGTCAGCCGCAGCACGCAGCTGGTCTCTCTGCTCGGTCGCAATGTCGGCATCGAGATCGGACAGTCGCTGGTAGTTCTGGCGGCGTTCCCAGCCCTGTTCCTGCTGCGCCGGACTCGCTTCTACCAGCCCTTCTTCGTTGTTGGTTCCGTTGGCCTGGTAATCGTGAGCCTTGGCTGGATGACCGAACGGCTTTTCGATGCTCCTGCCATCGCAACCGGGGTCGTTGATCGGATCTTCTCGTTCCCTCGCATCTACTTCGTGATGGTTGTGCTCACGGTTCTGGCCGCGGTAGCCAACAGCATCGAACGCCGTGCGGATCGGCTTTTGCCCGTCGCCGACCTCGCCGAACCTGCCCGGGCTCCCGAAGCGGTAGGCGTCGGCCACTAACCTGGCCACTCCGTGTCCATCAGCAGCGACGGCCTCGACGGCTACGAGATTCAAGAGCAGATCGGGCGTGGTGGGTTTGCCACCGTCTATCGAGCGTCCGATGTCGCCCACGGTCGTTCGGTGGCGATCAAAGTGCTCACGGGCGCGCTGTCAGCCGATGAACAACGACGCTTCGATCGCGAGCGGCGGGCCGTCGGACAGTTGGCGAATCATCCAAACGTCGTGCCTGTCTTCGAGTCGGGAACGACGGCCGAGGGCGAGGCCTATCTGGTCCTCGAGCATGCATCAGGTGGCTCGCTCGGCCAGCGACTGCTTCGCGATGGGCCAATGCCGTGGAGCGAAGCGTTGGACGCCATCACCGGAGTGGCCAGCGCAGTAGAGGCCGCCCATGAGGTTGGTATTCGGCATCGCGACATCAAACCCGACAACATCCTGCTGTCGCAGTACGGGGTGCCCAAACTCTCGGACTTTGGGATTGCGTCATTGGCCAGCGGCAACACCACGGCGACCGGTGCCACCATGACCGTGTCGCACAGTCCACCGGAGATGCTTCAAGGCAGCGAGCTCACCGATGCCGTCGACGTCTACTCGATGGCATCGACCTTTCATCACCTGGTTGCTGGGCATCCGCCGTTCGCCCGGCCCGACGATGCCAACATCGGGGCCCTTATCACCCGTGTGTTCACCGAGCCGCCGCCCGGACTGGAAGAACATGGTGTTCCCGCCGCAGTGGCCCAGGTCATCGAACAATCGATGGCTAAGCGACCGGAAGATCGTCCGCAGTCAGCCCGTGCCTTTGCCGATCGGCTACGAGCAGCTGCATCGGGCACGAGCGCGGCGCCACCGGTCGCTCAGCCGACCGAGCCTCGCACTACGGCTATCGACCGGGCCGCCCTCGGTCTCGACCTTCGAAGCGATGAGCCACGACCAGTTGATTCGTCGGTGCCAGCGCAGCTGGTGCCGCCTTCGTCGGTACCAGCGCAGCCTTCGGCTGTGGTCCCACCATCACCGGCTCCGGTAAATCCGACGGGAACCGCATTGCCGCCTGTCCTCGACTCGGAGCCGAAGGCAAAGAATCGTTGGCCAGTCCTGGCCGCCCTCGTGGCCGTGCTTGTCCTGGGTGGAGGAGGGGTTTGGGCCCTGACACAGCAAGGTGGCGACGAGAGCACGACGACCTCGACCAGCGAAGGCCGGCGACCCAGAGGGTTCGAGAGACACCTCCACCGCCGGTGACATCGATGGGTCTGCGGGTCCTGACAACATGAGCAATTCCGACGATGCCGCGGGTTCGACGGAGTCGACCGTGTCGGTCATCGATGTCGGAGCGGCGCCGCAAACACCAGCGCTCATTAACGGCGCGGTCTGGATCGCCAACTTCGATGTCGGCACGGTGATGGTGGTCGATCCGACCACCCAGAGAATCGTGAACACCATTGAGGTCGGCGACGGTCCGGTCACCCCGGTGTTCGCTGCCGGATCGGTTTGGATCGCCAACCAACTCGAGGGCACGCTCACCCAGGTCGACCCAGTCACCGCCGAGGTCGTCGCCGTGCTGACGGTTGGGGCTGAACCCGGCGTTCCCGCTGTCGTGAACGGTCAGCTGTGGGTCCCGAACTTGGCCGGTGGAAACATCAGCCGAGTCGATCCCCTGGCAGGCGATGTCGTTGGCACCATCGTGGTGCAGCAACGTCCGTCCACTCCTGTCGTCGGGGCTGGGTCGGTGTGGGTGGCCAACGAATGGAGCTCGACTGTCAGCCAGATCGACGCCGATACCGGCACTGTGCTCGCGACTATCCCCGTCGGAATTTTGCCACAGCAACCTCTGGTTGTTGGCGGGCAGGTTTTCGTGGCCAACGTCGACGGCGGCACGCTGACGGTGATCGATGTCGCCGACCTCTCTCGCTCAACGGTCGATTTGGGATCCGGCAGTCAGCCACAAAAGCCGGTCTACGACGGCTCGACCATTTGGATCCCTCTGTTCGGCGCCAGTGCGTTGGCGCCGCTCGATCCTGCAACCGGCACCGTCGGCGACTTCGTCGGTGTCGATCCGAATCCGCTCACGCCTCTCTATGACGGTGCCTACCTTTGGGTGCCGAACGAAGCGTCGTCGGTGCAACAGGTCGACGCCGCCACTCGAGCGGTACTGAAGACCTTCCCTATCGATTTTGCGGCCGGGGGCCGGTTGTCGTACCGGGCGGGTCGGGTGAGGCGACGGTGTGGTTCTCCGGCCGCTTCGATTCCCGTGTTGCCGTTGTCCGCTATGCCCCGGTTGAGGGCGCAAGTCTGCCCGCCGACCCGGCCGACGACGACTCGGTGGAGGCGGCGACCGAGACATCCGTGGCCGACGACCGTGGCGCGACCGGGCCCTTCGATCGAGAACTTTCGATCGAGCAGCTGATAGCCGAGGCTGGCGTCGAACGGCCGGTCGCCGAATGCATCGTCGACGGTGCCATCGAACAGCTGGGCGAAGAGGTGCTGGCCCCGGGTGTGGTCGCAACGGCTAACGAAGAGACCGTCCTGGCCACGCTGACCTTCACCTGCATCCTCGACGGCAGCTAGCTCCCATTCTGGCGCCGCCTGACCAAGCTGAGGCATTCTCACCAGGAAGCCAAAGGGGAGCACATGACCGGACGAGTCGAAGGCAAGGTCACGCTGATCACGGGGGCGGCGCAAGGTCAGGGGGAGGCAGAGGCGCGATTGTTCGCGGCCGAAGGGGCGACGGTGGTGATGACCGACGTCAACGCGGCCTTGGGCGAAGCGGTGGCTGCCGATATCGGCGCCACCTTCCTTACCCATGACGTCAGCTCGGCCGCCGATTGGGCCACGGTGATGGAACGGGTGGTGGCCGACCACGGCCAGCTGGATGGGTTGGTCAACAACGCCGCCATCTTCGAGCGCAATCGTCTGGTGGATACCACCGAGGATCAGCTGCGTCGGATGCTGGACATCAACGTGATGAGTGTCTTCTTTGGCATGCAGGCTGCTGCGCCGGTGATGACCGAGGCTGCCGGTGGATCGATCGTGAATATCTCTTCAGTGGCTGGCTTACGCGGTGCGCCGGGTTCGTTCGCCTACGGAGCATCGAAGTTCGCGGTGACCGGGATGACCAAGACGGCGTCGTACGAATTGGGTGCCCAGGGCATTCGAGTGAACTCGATTCACCCGGGTTTCATCGATACCGCCATGCTTCCGGACAACCAGAAGGTGCGGGACAACATGACCAAGCTCGTGCCGCTCGGCCGGGTTGCTGAAGCTGAAGAAGTTGCCAGGCTCGCCCTGTTCCTGGTTTCTGACGACAGCTCGTACACCACGGGCTCGGAATACGTGGTCGACGGGGGCCTCAGCGCGGTGTGAGTGCGGGTGTCGCCGGTTAGGGTCGGGTTCTCGATCGGCTTCTGAGCTGGTTGTCGAGGCCTCGGCCTCCTCCAGAGTCAGCGCTGTTTGAAACAGCGCCTCAGGTGGAGGTGTGTGATGGCGAGTCGTTTGGCCACGATGGCGTCGGCTGTTGTCTTGGGTGTCGATGGGCACGGTGTTTCGGTCGAGGTGCATTCGGGGCAGGGTTTGCCGGCGTTCGCCATTGTTGGGTTGCCGGACACATCGTGTCGCGAGGCTCGCGATCGGGTGCGGGCAGCGATCTTGTCGTCCGGTCTTAAGTGGCCCCCGGAGCGGGTCACGGTGAATCTGGCGCCCAGTCATGTTCGCAAGACGGGCGCCGGTCTTGATCTGCCGATCGCCCTGTGTTTCTTGGCTGCGACGGGTCAGCTCGAGGCAGAGCAACTGGCCGGTGTTGGGGCTATCGGCGAGCTGGGGCTGGATGGGTCGCTACGCCCGGTGGCCGGTTTGGTGAGTATGGCTGATGCGGTGGTGTGCACCGATCTGGTGGTACCGGAGAAAAACGCCGAGCACGCTGCCATCGTCCGGCCGGGTTCGGTGCGGGCTGCTGCCAATCTCCGTCAGGTTGTTGATGGCCTCACCGGCGAGGGCCCACTGCCGCCCCTTGTTGACCCGCCTGCGGAGCCGGCAACACCGCCGCAGCGCAAAGAACTGGCGGAGGTAAAGGGCCAGCCGATGGCCAGGCTGGCGTTGGAGATAGCAGCCGCAGGTGGTCATCACCTGTTGATGGTGGGACCACCGGGTTCTGGCAAGACAATGGTGGCGGATCGGTTGGTTGGTTTGTTGCCGAGTCTCGAACCTGCCGATGCCCTGACGGCAACCAAGATTCACTCCGTGGCAGGAGTGCCCTTGCCCGAGGGAGGTTTGGTGCGGTGGCCGCCCTATCGGAACCCCCATCACGGTGCGTCGGTTGTGGCGCTGATCGGCGGTGGCTCGACGGCGATCCGTCCCGGCGAGATCTCCCTTAGCCATGCTGGCGTACTTTTTCTGGATGAGCTGGGAGAGTTCCCGGTGACCGTGCTCGAAGCCCTTCGCCAACCCATTGAGCAGGGAGTGGTTCGCATCAGTCGTGCTGTTGCCTCTGCCTTGATGCCGGCCCGATTTCAGCTGGTGGCAGCCATGAATCCCTGTCCGTGCGGCGAAGGGGCAACGCACGGTCAGTGTCGCTGCTCCGATGTTTCTCGGTCGCGCTACGCGCGCAGGTTGTCGGGGCCGTTGCTCGACCGCTTCGATCTCCGGATCGAGGTGGCTCCACCGGATCATCGCTCACTACTCGAGGCATCGGTCGAGGAGTCCACGGCAGTTGTTGCCGCCCGTGTCGCTCGGGTGCGAGTATTGGCCCGCGAGAGAGGGGTGCGGGCAAACGCCGAGCTTTCGGCCGAGCAGCTTGAGCGGGTGGCCCCGCTTGCTCCTTCGGGCCGGGCGCTTGTCGAGAGAGCGTTGGAGGCGGGCGAGCTCAGTGGTCGCGGTCTTCGTCGGGTTCGAACCGTCGCCCGCACCGTCGCCGATCTACAAGACGGTCGGGCCGAGCTCGATGCTGATGCCATCTGCGTTGCCCTGTCGATGCGGGCGATGCCGTTGTCCGTGTTGGGGTCGCCATGACTACTTCGGCCACGATGAGCGCTGACGACCGAGCGGCGCTGTTGGCGTTGTTGTGTCTGAAGGGCATGGGGCCCGCCCGTCTGCGGTGGCTTGTCGGCGATCGCCAGCCGTCAGCGGTCCTGGTTTCGCTGCAGAAGCAACGGCTTCCCGATCATGGGCCGCGACCCCGGGGTCTAACCAGCGATCTTGCCTCGTCGTGGTTCACCGCGAGCCGTCGCGGCGACCCACACGCGCTGTTGCAGCGGCATCATGCAGCCGGCATCGGCGTGCTCGCCCCCGGCGATGATGTTTGGCCCTTCGCCGATGATCCGGAACCACCGGCGATGGTCTTTGTTCAGGGCGATCTGGCGGCGCTCGGATCGCAGCGCCGAGTGGGTGTGGTGGGAACCCGCCGATGCACCTCGGTTGGTCGACGAGTGGCGCAGTCGTTCGGCGCCGATCTCACTGCTGCCGGGATCAGCGTGGTGAGCGGATTGGCCCTGGGCATCGACGGGGCGGCACATGGGGGAGCGTTAACCAGAATCCGTGAGGCACCGATCGGTCAAGGATCAGCAACACCTCCACCTCTTCCCATTGCCGTCGTCGCCGGCGGACTCGACCACATCTATCCGCCGAAGAATCGAGGACTCTGGCAACAGCTGCTTGATCAGGGGTTGCTGGTCAGCGAGGCGCCGCTTGGGGTCGCCCCCGAACGGTGGCGTTTTCCAGCCCGCAACCGGCTCATCGCAGCCCTGTCGGACCTCTTGGTAGTGGTTGAGAGCCACGGCTCGGGAGGCGCCCTGCTCACCGTCGATGAGGCGGCTGATCGCGACGTTCCCGTCGTCGCCGTGCCGGGCTCGGTGATGTCGGCTGCTTCGGACGGCACCAACCGGCTGTTGCTCGACGGTGTTGCACCCGTACGCCATGCCGGCGATGTCCTGGACATGCTGGGTTTCGTTCCGCCCATCGAGCAACTGGCACTGGCCATCCAAGGAGAATCGAGCGAATCAGAGGAGCGGGAAGGGGTTGCGCCAAACCCCGTAACGGAACGAGACAAGGCGAGAGCGGTCGTGTTGGCCGAGGTCGGCGCCAGTGCCGTTCATGTCGACACCCTCGTTGCGGCCACGGGGTTGGGTGTTGTCGAGGTCCTGTCGCTGGTCCGTCGGCTGGCCACCGAGGGTCACGTGGAGATCGACGGCAACTGGGTTGGCCTATCAGCTGAGGGCGGCGGTTAACGTGCTCACGGTGACGACTGAAACCCGCGCCAGGTACCTCGAAGCACTCGGCATTGATCTCACAGAGAGTGAGAGCTCGCGTGATTCTCTCGAGCCAAATCGGGTTTCCGGCTCCTCGAAAGATGACGCGACAACCACGTCGGAGCCAATCGTCCGTCCTGCCGATTCCGCTGAACAAGCGGCTGATCCCGGCTTCGACCAAGAATTTCCGGAAAAGACTGCCGAGACTTCTCACTTTGGGTGGCTGAGCGCCGACGGAGAGTGGGAACGACTGATCAAGGGCCTTGCACACAGCACGGCCTCATCAGTTGTTTCTTCATCTGTCGGACCACACACCTTGGCGGGATCAGTGGCGGAAATTAGTAATGACTCTCAGCTCGACTTGACGTGGGCTCGGTACAAAGACAAACACCAGCAGGGAGATCGCGATCAACTGATCCTGTATTACGCCCCGTTGGTCAAGTATGTGGCAGGTCGCATCGCGGCCGGGTTGCCGCAGAATGTCGACCAGTCAGACCTGGTGAGCTATGGCATGTTCGGCTTGATCGATGCCATCACCAAGTTCGACCCCGAGCGCGGCTTCAAGTTCGAGACCTACGCAATCAGTCGCATCAAGGGTGCGGTTCTCGATGAGCTTCGCTCGATCGACTGGGTTCCCCGGTCGGTCAGGGCAAAGGCAAAGTCGGTCGAGCGGGCCATGGCCAAGCTCGAATCGGTTCATCACCGAGCGCCCACCGATGAGGAAATCGCAGAAGAGCTCGACATGTCGATGACGCAGCTCAACAACATCTACAACCAGATCAGTTCGTTGGGTGTGGTGGCGATGGACGAGATGCTGTCGTTTGGCGGCGGTGACACGATGTCGTTTGGCGACACGCTCGCCGACCGTCGTGACGGCCCTGGCGGTCAATATGAGCGGGTCGAGATGCGCCAGCTTCTCGGCGACGCCATCAATCGCATGGGTGAGCGCGAGAAGATCGTGCTGACGCTGTACTACTACGAGAGCCTGACCCTGGCCCAGATCGGCAATGTCTTAGGCGTAACCGAAAGTCGGGTCTGCCAGATCCACACCAAGGCCGTCCTCCAGCTCCGCAGCCGACTCCAGGCAGCAGACCGCGAAGCAGTCTGAGGTAGCAGAGACCGCGAAGCAGTCTGAGGTAGCAGAGACCGCGAAGCAGTCTGAGGTAGCAGAGACCGCGAAGCAGTCTGAGGTAGCAGAGACCGCGAAGCAGTCTGAGGTAGCAGAGACCGCGAAGCAGTCTGA
>JBLINY010000002.1:0-106142 GCA_047638695.1 Acidimicrobiales bacterium
TCGGTGAGAACCATTTCCTCGGGTTCGCTTAGAAGATGGGGACGATTCCGCCGGAGATTCTCGAGATGATGGCGACAGAACTCGAGCCGCTGGTCCGCCAGCACAAGAGCAACATGTTCATCGTCGGCAGCGGCGAACTCGAGGTCGACGAAGATGAGTTTGGTACTGATGGCCGTCGAACGTTCCTGCATGCTCTGCATCGCGGCGCCACGTTCGGGATCACTGGTGTCTTCGCTGAACCGCAACATCGCGTAATGACCGGCGAGACTGCCGAACTCACCAATGGTGGCCAGTGTGGTCATGAGTTCGACCAGTTCGGAGCTGTCCAGCGTGGCGACGCGACCTCGGTACGATCCGACGCCGTCGGCGAGTACATCGGCCTCGTCCAAGAGATCATCGACCGACTTCCCTGCAGGTAGAAGACCGTCGATGGCCCATGCAACGTCGGCAGCTGCAAGGTCACGTTCGACCTCGTCGCCGCTGCTACTCATCTGCAAATCGATAGCACTCATAGACAAATGATGGCACCTGGTGAGCAGGAGATTGGGATGGGCTCAAATCCTCTGCGCTCGAACCGATGGGCAGGGTGTGCAACTCGCATCCAAGACACTTCGGGCCTTCGTCGCCGGGTCGATCCTGGTCTTCGCGCTCGCTCTCACGACACCCGCATGGGCACAACCTCCAACCTCAGATGGCACCTCAACACCGAGTGTCAGCCTGCTTGAGGGTGGTGTGGTGCAAACCCGCCCGGCCAGCCAGTCGACCAACGCCCAAACAACTCAACCGGCTCCGCTCGGACCGCTGTCGCCGGAAGCTCCTGCGAGCAACGGACCAGTGGCCGTCGTCTATGTGATCTTGCTGGTGACGATGCCTCTGCTCACGGTGGCCACGGTCGGCTGGATGCAGACCCGGCGCCGTGTACCGGTCCGTGTCTGATCGAGCGCATTAGCTGAAGCAAAGGCCCGAGCTGTATGGCCGAGGCGGTTTGGCAACCGAAGCGTCACTGGCGAAAGGTTGCACCGTTCTTCGCAACGACCGCATCGATGAGTTTCTGCCGCAGCTCTGCGACCTCGCCGTCGGTAAGCGTCCGATCTGTGGCCTGGAACCGCAGCCCGAATGCCAGCGATCGGACACCCTCGCCGACCTGGTCGCTGCGGAATGCATTGAGAAAACGCACCGATTGCAGCAGCGTTCCGCCCGTCTTTTCCAGGGTGGTGATCACGCTCGGCACGGCAACATCATCAGCCACGATAAAGGCCAAATCGATGTCGCTGGACGGGTACAGCGACACCGGTCGATATTTCGCGTTGTTGGCGAGAGCGGAGTTGATCGGGGCAACATCAAGCTGAAGCCACCCAACCCGGCCTGCGATGTCGAAGGCCTCGAGCACTCGTGGGTCTACCTCGCCAACCTCACCAAGGGTCCGGCCACGGAAAATCACCTCGGCTGATCGACTTGGGTGCAGACCCGGACGCTCGGCGTTCTTGATCGTCAGGCCATTCAGCCGCAAGAGTTGCGCCAATTGATGCAACATCTGCGTAGCGTGGCCGGCATCGTGGCCGGCCATGATCGCTGCCACCCACTCGGGCTCGATGGGCAGGGCGGCGTCGGCATCGGGATTGGCCAGATAGACCCGGCCCAGCTCAAACAGCTGCACCGCCGGGTTTCGGTGCGACTGGTTGTAGGCAACCGCCTTCAGGAGCCCTGGAAGTAACGACGTCCGAAGCACAGACTCTTCGGCGACAAGCGGGTTGTCCAAGGTAATACCGTCGTCGGCAAGCCCCGCCCGAACGAGATCGTCGGGCGCCAGGAACGGCATTGGCATCGCCTCGGAAAAGCCAACCCCCATCAAGGCTCGACGAATCCGACGCCGACCAAGTTGGTTCGGGGTGAGTTCCCCGTTTTGCGCTGGCGTTGGGACCCTTCGGCCTGACTTGTCGTAGCCATGGTGTCGCCCGACTTCTTCGACAATGTCCTCCTCGATTGAACTATCCGGTCTCCACGAGGGAACGGCGACCAGCAGGTTGTCACCCTCAGCTTGACTCTCGAAGCCAATAGGTCGAAGCAGACTCGCTATCTCGCCTGTGCTCAGCTCGGTGTTGAGTAGGTGGTTGACCTTCGCAGGTCGGACGAGCACGGCAGGTGTTGGTGCATACCCACCCTCGACCACGAGGGCACCTTGGTTCACCGTGGCGCCGCAGAGCTCGACGGCCAGCTCGGCGAACCGGTCGAGAGCGCGTTCGATCCCCAGGGGATCGGCGCCGCGCTCGAAGCGAGTCGACGCCTCGGAGCGCAAGTTGAGCCGGCGACTGGTCTTGGCGATCGTCATCCGATCCCAGACCGCGGCCTCCAGAAGAACTCGAGTTGTACCTTCGGTGATCTCCGTTGACAGACCCCCCATCACGCCGGCAAGCCCGATGGGCTCGTCGTTCTCGTTGCAGATGAGGCCATCGGCCTCGGTGATTTGTCGTTCCTGGCTGTCGAGCGTCGTGAGTGTCTCATCCACTCGACCCATTCGAACCCGGAGGTGTCCGTTGGGGACGAGGTCGAGGTCGTAGGTGTGGTTCGGCGCTCCCAGCTCGAGCATCACATAGTTCGAGATATCAACGATCGAGTTGATGGGCCGCATTCCGGCCGCTTGGAGGCGCGCGGCCATCCAGCCAGGCGAGGTGCCGACGGTGACGTTCTCGAGAACACGAAGTCCGAAGCGAGCGCAAAGCGCCTTGTCCTGTATGTCAATCGACGACTGCGAGGCCGTGGCCGATTCGGTTTCGACGAAGCTTGATGGAGGAAACGCGAACGGCACGCCAAGACGGGCCGCCAGGTCTCGCGCAACACCAGCGACAGACAAGGCATCCGGCCGATTGCCCTCGACGTCGATATCAAACAGCACATCGCTCTCGACACCCATGGCTTCGACGAGCGCCTGCCCGACCCGATACGACGAGTCGAGCACTTTGATGCCGTCGGTGTCATCGTCTAACTCGAGCTCGGCCCCCGAACAGATCATTCCGTTCGACCACTCGCCCCGCAGCTTTCGTCTGGCAATCTCGAGACCGCCTGGCATCACGGTGCCCAGAGTTGCCAGCGGAACCAGGTCGCCGACGGCCATGTTGAACGCGCCGCAGCAGATTTGGAGGGCTTCGCCCGCCGGCGAAGCGACGCCGCCGGTATCGACATCAACGAGCTGAATTCGGTCAGCCTCGGGGTGGGGGCGCAGATCGAGCACCTTGGCAACAACGATGCCATCCCATTGGGCGCCTACCGTGGCAACGCTTTCGACGACCAGACCCAAGTCAGTGAGCGTCGCCGCCAGCGCGTCGGACTCACCCTCGATCGGGGCGAATTGTTGCATCCAGGACAGAAGAACTTTCAACGTACGAACTCCGAAGTCAGAACTGGGACAGGAAGCGGATGTCGTTCGTGAACAACTCCCGCAGATCGTCGACGCCGAACTTCATCAGAGCGAGGCGGTCGATACCGAAACCAAAGGCAAAAGCAGACCACTCGTCAGGGTCGACGCCGCCGGCACGAAGTACGTGGGGGTGCACCATGCCGCAACCACCAAGCTCGAGCCAGGTGCCATCCGGGCGCTGAATGTCGAACTCGGCTGAGGGCTCGGTGAACGGGAAGTGGTTGGGGCGAAGGCGCGACGTAAAACCCTCACCGAAGTAAGCCGTGGTGAAGGCTTCGATGGTGCCTGCCAGGTCGGCCAGCGAAATGTCTCGGTCGATCACCAAACCCTCGATCTGGTGGAAGACCGGCATATGAGTTGCATCTGCGGTGTCTCGTCGGAACACGCGTCCCGGAGCAATCACGTAGATGGGCGGTTCCTGCTCCAGCATGGTCCGAATCTGCACCGGCGACGTGTGTGTCCGAAGCAGCGTGCTGCCCGGTTGTCCGTGGTTCACGTAGATAGTGTCGAAACCATCCCGGGCAGGGTGGCTGGGAGGAATGTTGAGCGCATCGAAGTTGTGCCAATCGGTCTCAACCTCTGGCCCCTCAGCGACTCGGAAGCCCATGCCCACGAAGACGTCCTCGAGCTCTTCCCAAGCCTGCGTGACGATGTGGGCGTGACCAATCGGTGCACTGGCGGGGGGAACCTCGGTGAGGTCTAGGCGTTCGGCTTCGAATTGTTGGGATCGTTCGCTACCGCTTAGCTCGACACGTCGCGCTTCGATCGCGCCTTCAACTGCCTCGCGAGCCTCGTTAAGGGCCCGACCCGCCTCTTTGCGGTCTTCCTTCGGAAGTGATCCCAATTCCCGGCGAGCAAGGAGAAGCGGTGCTTCTTTTCCGAGGTGTGCATGTTCCACCTCACGAAGCTCGTCGGTTGACGACGAGCTTGCGGCGGCAGCGAACGCAGCCGCAGTGAGGTCCGGAAGTTCATCGATCATTGGCTAACAACCTGGCCTGGTGAGAGTGGGCGGGCAAGTGAATTTCGTCGCTGCCGTAGCGACTCGAAGGCCAGCACGGCGCCGGCGGCTGCGACGTTCAGCGATTCGGTGGGACCGTCAAGCTCGATTGCGACGTTGTCGTCGGCCAAAGCGCACACGTCGGGGTCGAGACCGTGGGCCTCATTGCCGAGAACGATCACGGCCGTGCGAAGGTCTACGGCGTCGTAGTGGCTCGCCTCGATGCCGAGACCGGTGGTGACGATGCGGCGGCCCTGAGCTCGGAGTTCTGTGCAGGCAACGGCGTAATCAGGCGACTCGACGATGGGAGACCGAAGGCTCGCACCTGCTGCGGCCCGTACCACTTTGGGATTGGTCGGATCGACCGATTCCCCGGCAAGTATCAGCCCCGCCATTCCTGCGCCCTCCGCCGTGCGACAGAGCGTGCCGACGTTGCCCGGGTCGCGGGCGTCGACCAACATCAGAACGGGGCGGTCGACCGCCAGGTCATCGATGACTACCTGCCGACGCTCGATCACGGCAACGATCGGTTGCGGTGTCACGGTCGACAGAATCTTTTCAAGCACGCCCTGGTTCAGGGTGTACACGGCAATTCCCCGGTCGAGCGCAAGTGCCACCGAGGGCTCGTCGGCAAATCGGTCGTCGACGAAGATCTCGCGAACCACTGCCTGGGCCGCGAGGGCTTCGGCAACCAGCGTTGGACCCTCGACCACCAAAACACCGTCGTCTCGCCTCGCTTTTGATTGCGAGACGAGACGACGAAGTACTTTCAGGCGAGGGTTCTTGGCACTCAGGTGCTCAGAAGAATTGAGTGGCCCATGGCGCCCACCGCCCACGCTCGTGGTTCAGGCTGCGTCGGAAGTGGCCGACGAGGCGCCCTCGGCGACGACAACCAAAGCCGAGAATGCGGCCGGATCGGAAATTGCCAGGTCGGAGAGGACCTTCCGGTCTACCTCGACGCCAGCGACCTTGAGGCCGGCGATAAACCGGCTGTAGCTCGTGTTGTTCTGTCTACACGCGGCATTGATTCGCTGGATCCACAGGCGACGAAACTCGCCCTTCTTGGCCCGACGATCCCGGTATGCGTAATTGCCGGAGTGCATGACCTGCTCGTTGGCGGCCCGGACACTGCGACTCTTGTTGCCGTAGTAGCCCTTTGCTCGCGCGAGCGTAGTACGACGGCGCTTCTTAGAATGGACGGAGCGCTTCACTCGTGCCATAACGGCACCTCCTTCTGCTAGATCTTCTTCTCTGGGGACGGATGTCCGGGGACGGACGAGCGATCAGCTCGACAGCAGCTTCTTGATCTTTGGCATGTCGGAACTATCGACAAGCTCAGGTCCGGACAGACGTCGCTTGTGACGGCTCGACATCTTCGTGTTGAAGTGATTGAGGTTTCGCTGACGGCGCCGGATCTTGCCCGAGCCTGTCACCTTGAAGCGCTTTTTGGCGCCCTTATGCGTCTTCATCTTTGGGGATTTCGACATAACGTTCTTTCCTGGAGAGAGATCAGCTCTCGGTGCTGGTGTCGGTTACGGGGGCCTCGGCCGCAGCAGCCTCGACTACCGGCACCTCGGCTACTGGAGCTTCGGTTACAGGAGCTTCGACTACAGGCGCCTTGGCTGCGGGAACCTCGGCCGGTTCGGCCTCGGTCTCAGCAACCTGCTCTGGCTTTTTTCTCGGTTTCTTGGTCTTGTCCGGGCCCAGCACCATGGTCATGTTGCGACCATCGAGCCTTGGGTAGGCCTCGACCTTTGCGAAATCGTCGACTCGTGCGGAGATGTCATCAAGAATCTTGCGTCCCAACTGGGGATGCGTAACCTCGCGACCTCGGAACATGATGGTGATCTTGACCTTGTGCCCTTCCTCTAGGAAGCGCTCGACCCTGCGGGTCTTGGTTTCGAAATCACCGCCCGAAATTTTGGGTCGGTACTTCATCTCTTTGACGGTTACCTGGCTGGCCTTTTTCCGGGATTCCTTCGCACGCTGAGCCGCCTCGTATTTGTACTTGCCGTAATCCATGATTCGGCAAACGGGCGGATTCGCCTGATCTGCGACCTCGACAAGGTCGAGGTCGAGTTCACGGGCGAGATTCAGTGCTTCTGGAAGTGGCTTGATACCAAGCTGATCGCCATCGGCGGCGATCACCCGGACTTCGCGAGCACGGATCTTCTCATTGATCCGTGGTTCTTGTGGCGCAGCTATCGCTGATCACTCTTCATGCAGGCGCAACTCCTCTTGGCGCGGACGGACTATTCAGTCAAACCAGAAAGAGGAGGCGCTCTAGCCACGTCTCCCGAAAGAGACGCCCTAGTTCACACATGGACCTGGACTCATCGCCGGCGCTAACCGTGACGGCCAGGTGGGGCAAACGCCCACTTCCTGTTCAGACAAAGGACAACGATAGCCGGTCGGGGAAGCAGAACGGCATACTTCGACGATGAGCAGTCTGTGGACCCCCGACGGTGAACGCCCAGTCAATCGCGATCCAGAGCCAGCGGTAGCGCCCGCCGACCGCCCGCCGGAGGCGGAACTGACGCCTGAGCAACAGGACCAGGCGCGCGAAATGGCCAAACAAATGGCCGACGCCCGAGCCCAGCTGTTGGCGGCTGATGCTGCGGACCTCGTCGCCAATCACGCCATGGGTTTGTACGAACTCGCGGCCATTCACCTCACGGCCGAAGAACCAGACCTTTCGTCTGCTCGCCTTGCCGTCGATGCCCTCGGCGCTCTTGTCGACGGGCTCCCAGGCCGGCTGGGCCAGCACGAGGAAACCCTCAACGAAGCGCTTCATAGCGCTCGCATGGCCTTCGTTCAGCGTTCACAAAACGGGGGCCAGGTACCGGATGAGAGCGCCGGTTCGGACGGCGCGACAACATCGACTGAGACCTCCGAAGGCTAAACCCTGACGACTGAGCCCTTATGCGACGGAGCCCTCGGGAATCTCGAAGGGCTTTCTGAGCAGACCGATGATCTGCTCACTTGGTGCCGGGCGCTGAAAGTAGAAGCCCTGGATGAGATCGACGCCGAGTTCGTGGAGGGCAACCACTTGATCTGCGTCTTCCACCCCTTCGGCCACAACTTCCATCCCAACCGAATCGGCAAGCGCAACGATGGCGGTGATGATCTTCCGGTCGACCGAATCGTTGGCAACGTCGGTCACGAAGGCCCGGTCGATCTTGAGGGTCGCAACCATGTCCAGGCTCTTCAGCTGACTCAGTGAGGCTCGGCTGGTACCGAAGTCGTCGATGGCCAGCTGGACGCCCATCGCAACGAGTTCACGGAGGATCGTAAGTCGATTGTCGAGTTTCTCGACAATGAGTTCTTCCGTTAGCTCGAGCTCGAGCTGCGAGGGCGAGATCCCGGTCTCTTCCAAAACTCGCTTCACGCTGGCCAGCAAGCTGTTGTCGAGCAACTGACGCTCGGCCACATTAACCGACACCATGATCGAGCGACCCGCGGCCGCCTGCCACAGCGCCGCCTGCCTGCAGGCCTCTCGCAACACATGTTCGCCAACATCGACAATGAGGCCTGATTCCGCCGCCACCGAGAGGAACTGTGCCGGCAGCACGATCCCTCGCTCCGGATGTTGCCAGCGGACGAGCGCCTCGAGCCGATCAACCATCCCGGTGGTGACATCGACAATGGGTTGATAGTGCACGACCAGTTGACCGGTACGAATCGCCCGACGTAACTCACGCTCGACCTCGAGGCGAGCCAGCGCCTGGGCGCGGAGTTCGCTGTCGAAAATTTCGTAGCGAGATCCACCGGCTTCCTTGGCCCGGTACATGGCCAGATCGGCATCGCGAAGCAGGCTCTCGGCCGTCGTATCTTCGCCATCTTCGAACGAGATTCCGATGCTCGCCGAAATCACCTGCGTCGACTCGTCGCTTAGGGTCGCCGGTTCGCGGAACGCGTCGAGGACACGCTCGGCAAGCGTTGCTGCATCGGTGATCGACTGGAGGCCCGATGCCACGACAACAAACTCGTCGCCACCAAAGCGACCAACAATGTCGGGCCCTCGCAGGATGCCCTCCAGGCGACGACCGACGTGCTTGAGCACTTCGTCACCCGCGCTGTGACCGATCGAATCATTCACCACCTTCAGCCGGTCGAGGTCGAGAAACAGCACAGATACGTACTTTTTGTCTCGCCGGTCAGCAAGACGCTTGTCGAGTTCCTCTGTCAGCCCGGCCCGGTTCAGCAGCCCCGTGAGCACGTCGTGACGTGCATCGAATTCGCTCCGTTCGAGTCGGCCCAAAATTATGGCATGGCGCCGTGCCGAGTTGGCGAACAACCCGCCAGTGACTGCCAACAGCAGGCCGGTGAAAAGTGCGACCCACGATCCCCGATGATCGATCTCAAGACCGGCCTCGAAACCCTGAATTGACCACGTCACATCGGCCTCTGAGAAGACGACGGGCTCACCGAATGGAGCTCCACGCTCGTCCTTGGAGATTGTTGCCGCCAGTGGCTGCTGGTCGGCCGAAAGTTCGAGCGCAGCCGGTTCACCTGATGTCATCGAGTTCATCGCAGCGAGCAGCTGGTCCAGATAGAGCTGTCCAACGAGAAGACCGTCGACCGCGTCTTCGATCGTACGTTCTTCGGCATCGTCAAACCACCGGATCGGGGCCACCAAAACGAGGCCTGACCGTTCCGATGCATCACCGGCGCCGTTGATGGCGGCGAATATCTGAGCCGACGCGGCGGTGTCTGCGACCATTGTGCGATCCGTGTACACCGACCGGTCGACGAGTGCCTTGAGTGCCGGGATCGATGCCAGGTCCTGACCCAATAGTTCAGTCGATTGGTTCACCCCGAAGAGGCGGGTGAGAACGACGTTCGGCCGGGTCGTGGGGGATCCGTCGTACTGGTCGGCGAAACCTGGGGTGAGATAGCTCCGCTCTCGTCCAAGCAGCGCCGTTTCTTCCCCAGCGCTGCGAATGATCTCGAACAGGGCGATGCTCGAGATCGCCTGCCGGTCCTTTAGCGGCTCGAAATCGCTAAAGAGGTTGTCGGTCGCACTTACTGACCGGGCCGTTCGAGAGGCTTCGAGGGCGGCGCCGAGGCCATCCATTCCGTTGATATAGGCCTGAAGCTCGACCTGCAGCTCCGAACTCTGGGCCAGCAACACACGCTCGTAGGCCACGCGGGCCTCGGATGTCTCGACAGAACGAAGGCCTTGCCAGGCGAAGATCGACAGGGCAATACCGAGCCCGACGACCACAATCGACAGTGGAGCCCGAGCCATCCAACGCTGAAGCCCCGTGCCCGATGCACCTGGCACGTCGAAGGCTGCAGCCACTGCATCGCCTGCGTCGCCATCGGTGGGTTTCACCTAGTCCTCATCGGCACCCGGCAGGCAGTCTTTACCTAGCGGACCCTCACCGGCTACCTACCAGCGCATGTCCTACCTGCTGGTTTGGTCGAGGGAACGACCGCTGCGGGCCCGATCGAGCGCTACGTTCAGACCGAGGTGACCTCGAACGCCTCCCAGCGACCGGGTGCGCCGGGCCGTACCACGAAGGCCACCTTCTGCCCAACATCGACTCGACGGGAGCCGTCAGCCAAAGCGGTGCAATGAAACGACCACGAGTCGGTGCCGTTGCCGACTGTCCCCAGCCCAACATGCTCGTCGAAGGCCACAACCTCACCGACGATCAGCATCGCTTGGCGACCACCAGCATCGAGGCATGCAGCATGATCAGTGGACGATTTTGGCCAGTGCCAGCTCGATGATGTCGCTGGCGCCGGCATCTTTCAGGGCGGGAATCAACACGTTGATGTCCTGCTTCGGCACAACCGTCTCGATCGCGTAGCCAGCTCCTCCGTGCAACTCGTTGACCGTCGGGGCCTTCATCGACGGCAAGAGATCGATGACGTTGCTCAGCGCTCCCCCATCATCGACGTTGAGCTTGACCAGCACCTTTGTGCGAGCCTCCAGAGATCCCTGGAGCAACGTGAGCAACTGTTCCATGGCGTGCCGCTTCTCAGGATCGGCATAGGAGACCGGGTTGGCAATGAACTCGGTGTAGCTGGTGAGAATGGTGTCGATGATCCGCAGACCGGCGGCACGGATGGCGCGACCCGTCTCGGTGAGATCGACGGCAACATCAACGATGTCGGGCACTTTCGCCTCGGTCGCGCCATACGACAGCCGGATGTCGGCGTCAATGCCAGCGTCGGCGAAGAAACGCGCCGTCAGCTCGGGGTACTCGGTTGACACGCGAACGCCTGCTTTGAGATCGGCGATCGACTCGATGGGCGAGTCTCCGGCAACGGCGACGACGAGTCGTACCGGACTGGAGGTTGCCTTGGAGTACTTGAGCTCCCCGAGCGAAACGACGTCGCTGCTGGTTTCCTCCACCCAGTCGCGGCCCGTGATACCGAGGTCGAACATGCCCTCGGCGACGTAGACCGGGATCTCTTGCGGACGCAGGATGCGGACCGAGTCGACTCTTGGGTCGTTGATATCGGCTTTGTAGTCGACCTCGGAGCTGCGCTTGACCGTGAGATCGGCATCTTCGAACAACGCGAGCGTGGCCTTCTCGAGGGACCCCTTGGGGAGTACCAGATTCAACATGCGCTCACGCTACCGGACCTACTAGCTTCCGATTCATGTCGAGTGTCACGCAGTCTTCCTCTCCCACCCCTCCCGCAGAAGAAATCTTGGAGGCCGACCGGGCAATCTGCGATCCCCATCACCATTACTGGCATCATCCGAAGCGGCCCTACCTACTCGAAGATCTCCACGGCGATACCAGTTCGGGTCACAACGTCGTGAGCACCGTGTTCGTCGACTGCGGCGCTGAATATCGCACCGACGGACCCGAGGCACTCCGTCCCGTGGGCGAGACCGAGTTCATCACCGAAGCGGCAAAGCGAAGCGAAACCAGCGACGAGGCCACCATTGCGGCCATCGTCAGTTTCGCCGATCTGGCGCTCGGCGACGACGTTGAAGAGGTGCTCGCGGCACATGTTGCTGCCGCCGAAGGACGATTCCGAGGCATCCGTCATGTCACCTCGTGGGATGCCAGTCCTGACCTGCACCCTGCACACACCAATCCCCCGCAAGGCCTCATGGGACACGACAACTTCCGGGCCGGTTTTGATGTGTTGGGCCGGATGGGCCTGTCGTTCGACGCCTGGCTCTATCACCCCCAGCTTTCGGAGTTGGTCGATCTGGCCCGCGAGCATCCCGAAACAACGGTGATACTCGACCACCTCGGCGGTCCGGTCGGGATCGGTCCATACCAGGGCATGCGAGATGAGGTACTAGCGGCCACACAAGAACCTTTGCGTCAGCTCGCCGAGATGCCACAGGTCTATATGAAGGTCGGCGGCATCGGCATGTCCCTGTTTGGCGATGCCTGGAACAAGATGGAGCAGCGACCAACATCGGACCAGTTGGTCGAACGGTGGGGTGACCATCTCAACTGGATCATCGACACATTCGGCCCCGAACGGTGCATGTTCGAGTCGAACTTTCCGGTCGACAAGATCGGCATCGATTACGCGGTGCTCTGGAATGCCTTCAAGAAGATGTCGGCCCATCGCAGTGACGCCGAAAAAACCTGGCTATTCCACGACGCAGCAGCCGCCGCGTACCGGCTGCCAGCCATCGGGGCTGCGCAATAGGACCCGTCAGTTACAGGGTCCCCCACCAGACTTTGGGGGATTCCCACGATCGTTTGACAAGGCCCGAGGGTCGAAGCTCTTGTCATGCTTCGCGACGCCACGACCTGGCTGCTCGATAACAACCTCCAGCTGCTCGTCACGGCAATCAGCTGCATCTTCCTCGTCGAGACCGCGGGGTTGTTGCCCCGCGGCCGTTCGATCGATCGCAGCCAGACAGCAAGATCTGCGCTCGCCGGATTCGCCTACCTCATCGGCAAGATCGTCGGTACCAAGGCCTCGATTTTCGTGCTCTACATCTGGCTGTGGGAGAACTACCGACTGTTCGACATTCCCGTCTTCACCTGGTGGTCGTGGCTTGTCCTGTGGGTCATCGGCGACTTTGCCTACTACTGGATTCATCGAATGGAGCACTCAACCCGGCTGTTCTGGGCATCCCATTCGATTCACCACTCGTCCACAGATTTCAATTACACGACGGCCGTACGGATGCCCTGGATGGAGATGTTCTACAAGCCGGTGATTGTGCTGTGGGCGCCACTACTTGGGTTCGACCCAATGATGTATGCGGCCCTCGGAGCGCTGGCTTTGATCTTCGGGCAGCTTCAACACTCCGAGACTGTGGGCTCGCTCGGTGTGCTGGACAAGATCTTCGTGACCCCGGTGAACCATCGGGTGCACCACGCTTCGAACACCGAGTACCTCGATACGAACTTCGGCGCCTCGTTCATTGTCTGGGACCGGATGTTCGGCACCTACCAAGCCTTCGACGAGACCATCACCATTCGCTACGGGATCTTGCACGACAAAACTCGGGGCCGACTTATTGATGTCCTGACCGGAGGCTTTCCGCAGCTACTGAGCGATCTGCGCTGCCGACGGATCACCGGCCGACAGCTCTTCACGATGAACGCCTGACTTACCGCCGTGGTGTGCCGGGTACTGCCCCTCCCGAGGGTCGTCCTCTAGCTGCTGCCGGCTTCTTCGCTGAGATTTCCGATGATGTGACCCATGCGTTCCCGCTTGGTGCGCAAATATTCCAGATTCTCGGGCGTCGGCTCGGTTTCCAACGGCACTCGCTCGGTGATCTCGAGGCCGAAACCGTCGAGGCCGCCATACTTGGCCGGATTGTTGGTGAGCAGTCGCATGCTGGTGATTCCGAGATCCACCAGCATCTGAGCGCCGACCCCGTACTCACGACTATCGGCGGGCAGGCCAAGCTCGAGATTGGCATCGACGGTGTCGAAACCCTCGTCTTGGAGGCTGTAAGCCCTGATCTTGTGGCCCAGTCCGATACCGCGTCCTTCGTGGCCCCGGAGGTAGACCAGGACACCTTCGCCTATCTCGGCGATCTGCTGCAGCGCTTTGTCGAGCTGCGGGCCGCAGTCGCAGCGGCGTGAGCCGAAGATGTCGCCCGTCAAGCACTCGGAGTGCACCCGCACCAGTACATCAGACTTCCCATCAGGGTCGCCCATAACGAACGCGATGTGCTGTTCCGGTTCGAGCACCGACTCGTAGACGACGGCCTTGAACTCTCCATGATCGGTAGGAATCCGAGCCTCGGAGACCCTGACCACGAGCTTCTCGTGGCGACGTCGGTACCGAACCATGTCAGCGATCGAGATGAACACCAGGCCGTGTTCTTTGCAGAACTCAACCAGGTCGGGAACCCGGGCCATGGTGCCGTCGGGCTTGACGATCTCGCACAACACACCACCGGGCTTGAGACCGGCCATGCGAGCCAGGTCGACGGCGGCTTCGGTGTGGCCGGCACGCTTCAGGACGCCGCCTTCGCGGGCCCGGAGCGGAAAGATATGCCCGGGCCGAGCCAGGTCGGCGCCTGTGGTCTGTGGATCGACCATGGCTCGAAGGGTGAGGGCCCGATCGTGGGCCGAGATACCGGTGCTGGTACCAGCTCGCAGATCGACCGTGACGGTGAACGCCGTGCGCATGACTTCGGTGTTCTCGGCCACCATCAGACGAAGGTCGAGCTCGTCGGCCCGCTCTTCAGTGACGGGCGCACAGATGACGCCGCTCGTGTGGTTCACGAAGAAAGCGATCTTCTCTTCCGTGGCGAACTCAGCCGCCATGATCAGATCGCCCTCGTTCTCGCGGTCTTCGTCATCGACGACCACAACGATCTCGCCTCGGCCAATGGCCGCGATGGCGTCCTCGACCGAGTCGAACGGGCTATCGGCGTCTTGGTTCTGATCTACTGAGGTCACGAGCTCTCTCCTGCCGTCGGCCCGTGGCCTGCCAACAGTTTTTCTGCGTACTTGGCCATCACGTCCACTTCGATGTTCACCCGATCACCCACACCCTTGTGACCAAGAGTGGTTACCTCCGTGGTGTGCGGAATCACCGCAACGGTAAAGCCGTCGGCCGCAGGATCAACAATTGTCAGGCTGATTCCGTCGACGGTCACCGAGCCCTTCTCGACCAAATAGCGGTGCAGGCTGTCAGGAACGTTCACTTTCAGGTCGGGGGCAGGCGTGACGATCTCGCCGACCGCGTCGACGTGACCTTGGACGAGGTGGCCGCCGAGACGGTCTTCAAGCCTTACCGGCCGCTCCAGATTAACCGGGTCACCGGGCTGCAGATCGCCGAGCTGCGTGCGGTCGTAGGACTCCTCGGTAACGTCGGCTTCCCACCAGCCCGCCTTGACGTCCCAGGCGACCACGGTGAGACAGCATCCGTTCACGGCGATCGAAGCCCCGAGCGAGATGTCTCCAAGGACTTCAGTGCAATTCAGACGAAGTTTGGCCCCGTCACGGCTCTGGACCGAGCCGAGCTCTTCAACAATTCCGGTGAACATTACGATGACGATAGAAGTTCAAGCTCTCTTGAAGTCAATTCGAAGATCGTCGCCCAGCCGGGCGACCGTCTCCATTCGCCCTCTCGTGAGCTCCGCTATCGACGAGGCTCCGGCTTCGGCAAAGACCGGGTGGCCATCGTCTCCGCCCATCAGGGCCGGCGCCAGGTAGAGAACGTAGTGATCGACAAGCCCCGCCCGATGAAAGGCCCCGGCTACCGCGGCCCCACCCTCCACCATGAGCTGGACCACATCGCGAGCCCCCAAGTCGTCGAGAACCTCATCGAGAGACCCCTTCATCTCGAGACAAGGATGGACTGCTGCTGCGTCGGGCACCGATCCCAAGACCACTCGCAGCGGTTCTCGGAGCGGCTGGCCGTCACCCGCGACTATGTCGCGGACGGTGAGGCGTGGATTGTCGGCCCGCACGGTCCCGGCACCCACCAGAATGGCGTCGGACTGGGCTCGGACCAAGTGGGCGTCAGCACGAGCTTCGGGGCCCGTGATCCACTGGCTGGTTCCATCCGCAGCTGCCGTACGGCCATCCAGGGTGCTCGCCAGCTTCAGCACCACATAGGGACGGCCCGTCCGGCGATGGTGCAAATAAGGTGCCAACTGAGCTTCAATCTCGGCTTCGCACACGCCACGAACCACGGTGATGCCCGCCGCCTCCAGCTGCGCCCGACCACTGCCGGCAACGTGAGGATCGGGGTCATCGACGCCGTAAACGACCGTGCCAATCCCCGCCTCGATGATGGCGTCTGTGCATGGACCGGTGCGGCCTTGGTGGCTGCACGGTTCGAGGGTCGAGTAAAGCGTTGCCCCCCGGCTCGAGGCTCCGGCTCGCTGCAACGCTTCGCGCTCGGCGTGGTTGCCGCCGGGACGACGGGTGGAACCGGTATGCCTGGTTCCGTCATTGGTCACGACAACCGACCCGACCCACGGGTTGGGCGGGCTGATCAGTCGGCTCTGGGCCGCAGCTTCGATCGCGGTGGCCATGGCAGCGCCATGCTGCTCGTGTTCGTTCGTCGCAGCCACGTTCAGTGTGGTCGTCCACCGGCCAGAAGATCGATGGCGTGGGGCACCACGTCAAGAACAGCCTCGAGGGTCTCCACGCAGCCGTTTGTTGAACCGGGAGTGTTCAGAATGAGCGCTTGGCCTCGAGTACCCGCCAGCGCCCGGCTGAGTCGACCAAGACCGTCGGGATTGCACAGGCGCATGGCCTCGGCCAGGCCGGGGGCCTGCCGCTCGACTGCCTCGAGTGTCCCTTCGGGGGTCAGGTCGCGGGGACCGAACCCGGTGCCGCCGGTCGTGACGATCAACCCGCTGAATCCGTCGGCGAGTTCGATGAGGGCGTCACGAACAGACTCGATGCCGTCGGCAATCTGGCGCCGTTCAATCACTTCGAATCCGGCCTCGACCAGGCGAGCGGCCAGCGCATCACCTGAACGGTCTTCCCGAGTGCCGGCGATGACGCCGTCGGACGCGGTGATCACTTTTGCAACCAGTGCCATCACTGCACTCTAGGGTTTGTCGGGTGAGCAACGCCCCGTACGACGACTTGCATCCTGACTCGGTTGCTGTGGCTGCCGGGCGCCCGACCGGGGTGGGACAGCCGGTGAATTGGCCGGTGACCCCCGCTTCGAACTTCATCAGCGACCCTCAGGCCGTCGCCGGGGGCCGAGAGTACAGCCGAGGCGACGGCACCTCGACGGTTGAAGGTCTCGAATCCGCCATCGGGGCTCTCGAGGGTGGTCATGCCGTCGCTTTCGCGTCCGGCATGGGTGCCATCTCGGCCGTCCTTGGGCCGCTTCCTCCGGGTGCCCGCATCTTGGCGCCCGACGATCTCTATCAGGGCGCGGCAACCGTTTTGGCCGACGGAGCTGAACGACTGGGATGGAAGGTGAAGCGGCTCCCCACAGCTGCCACTGGTGCCTGGCTCGAGGCAATTCCTGGCGCCGACTTGGTATGGATCGAGTCGCCGTCGAATCCAATGCTCGAGATCGCCGATGTCCCAGCCCTGTGTGCGGCTGCGCAGGCCGGCAACGTCCCGGCGGTGGTCGACAACACCTTCGCCACCCCACTTCTCCAGCGACCACTCGACCTCGGAGCTTCTTTGGTCGTGCACAGCGCCACCAAGTTCATCGGCGGACATAGCGATCTTCTGGCGGGCATCGTGGTGGCCAAATCGGCCGATCTACAGCAGACCGTCCAGCGGCAACGAACCTACGGCGGAGCAACCCCGGGGGCGCTCGAGGCCTACCTGGCCTTGCGTGGCCTCCGAACGCTCCCCTTGCGATTGGAGCGTTCACAGGCAAACGCTCTCGTTATTGCCGAACGATTAGCTCAACACCGCCTCGTGTCCAGGGTGCACTACCCCGGCCTGGTGACCGACCCCGGGTATGACTTGATGCGCTCGACCATGCAAGGTCCGGGGGCTGTTCTCAGTTTCGAACTCGCCGGCTCCGACACCAGTACCGATGTGCGGCTGTCACGGCTCAGGCTCATCACGACCGCCACAAGTCTGGGTGGGGTCGAATCGACCATCGAGCGACGAGCCAAGCTGATGGGACAAGAGCACATAGCGCCAACGCTGTGTCGACTCAGTGTTGGTATCGAACACGTCGAGGACCTGTGGCGTGACCTCCTGCAGTGCCTCGACGGGTTGACCTAGCACCGGTACCCTCACCGGTTCACGACCCCGCCATCCGCTCCGCCGATGCCGGGCTTCGAACTGGAGAGAGTTTCATGCGCGTCCTTTTCGCCGATCCAATCGACGAATCTCGGCTTGGCCGACTCCGCTCTGCCGGGCACGACTGCGTCGTTGAGAACCTCACCGCCGCCGAGCTGCCAGGAGAGATCAGCGGGTTCGACACCCTCGTCGTCCGCAGCACCAAGGTCACATCCGACACCATTGCGGCCGCCGACCGCCTGGAGCTGATTGTCAGAGCCGGCGCAGGAATCGACAACATCGATCGAGCGAGCGCCTCCGCCGCCGGCATCTACCTGTGCAACGTCCCCGGGCGAAACGCGGTAGCGGTCGCTGAGCTCACACTGGGTCTGCTGCTGGCCGTCGACCGGCACATTCCCGACGGCGTCGCTGATCTCCGTGCAAGCCGATGGGACAAAACCCGCTATGGGTCAGCCGATGGCCTCTCGGGCAAACACCTGGCCATCGTTGGACTCGGCGACGTCGGACTGGCGGTCGCCGAACGAGCCAAGGCCTTCGGCATGACTATCGGCGTCATCCGTAAGGACGAACGGTCACCCGCGATCAAAGCCAAGATCCGGGGCATCGGCATACGCCTTGCCGACGACCTTGACTCGCTGCTGGCCGAGGCTGACGTCGTGTCGTTGCACGTTCCGAAATCGCCAGACACCACCGGCCTCGTAAGCCGCAAGTTTCTCGCCGCCATGCCGGATGGTGCAATCGTCCTCAACACCTCGCGTGGCGATGTGATCAACGAGGCTGCATTGCTGGACGCGCTGAACACACGCGGTTTCCGAGCCGGACTCGACGTGTTCGCCGACGAACCGACCACCCCTACCGGTCCCTGGACTTCCCCCCTCGCCAGCCACCCAAGTGTCGTGGGTTCGCACCACATCGGAGCATCGACCCGGCAAGCTCAAGCCTCCGTGGCCGATGGTGTCGTTGAGGTGATCGAAGCGTTTATCGCTGGTGATCCTCCAAACTGCTTGAACATCGTGCAGAACCCGACGGACGCCCGTTGCCTAAGTATTCGCCATCTCGACCGTGTCGGCGTTCTTGCCCAGATTCTCAACGTCCTCGGAAGAAGCGGGCTCAACGTGCAGCAGATGCAGAACCAGGTTTTTGAGGGGGGCAACGCGGCCGTGGCCACCATCAACCTGCACGGCGAAATCAGCAGGGCGTTGCTGGATCAGTTGCAAGCCATCGATGAAGTAATCTCAGCCATCGAAACGGGGGAAACATCATGACCACCTTTGTGCCCCTGGCTCTCCGTCTCGTCGATACCGATTGGGCCGACCGAGTCCCGTCTCCTGCCCACGATGCGCTCTCGCCCGACCAACGTCGGACCTTCCTCAAGGCCAACCCCGACTCCTATCTCACCGTCACCCGCTCGCCAGAAGACGTTGCCCCCGGCGAGAAGACCCGCTCGGCCGATGAAGTTCTCAGCGAGGGCCGGGTTGCCCTCGATCGCCTCATCGATCGAGCCACCTTTGGCATCGAACACCCGCCCCGCTTCTATGCCTACCGACTTCGGCTGAGCAACCCCGACCGAGGCAACCACCAGCAGACCGGCATCGTCGGTGGCATTGCCCTCACCGATTACACCTCGGGCGAGCTACGGGTGCACGAGCAAGTGGAAGCCGACCGAACGCTTCACCTGGCCCGGCATCTCGGTGTCGTCGGTGCCCAGTCAAGCCCCCTCGCTGTTGCCCATCGTCCGTTGGCTTCGATCGATGCCCTCCTGTCTCGGGTGACTGTCACCGAACCGGCTGTCGTTGCCGTTGGTGGTGATGGCCTGGAGCAGACCGTGTGGGCCATCACCGAGCCGACAGACAACGAAACCATCAGCGCCGCCCTGGCCAACAGCCCCACCTACATCGTCGACGGGCATCACCGGACGGCGGCTGGCCAGACGTACCATGCCGCAACGAAGACCCAGAAGTCGGGGTTGATCCTGGTCGCACTGTTCTCGACCGATCTGCTGTTGAACCGGGCGTTCCACCGCGTCATCAAGGGCCAGTCACTCTCCGCCCTGCGCGAGGCTGTCGGCAGTCGTTTGCGCTGGCGTGAATGCTCCTTCGAGGACGTCGAAGGAAGGGATCACGATGAGGTGGCGCTCTACGGCGACCGCCAGTGGGCACTCTTGCAACTTCCGTTCTCAGCTGATGCACCGAGCAATGCCGTCGCGCCAAGCTCGGCCGATGCACCAAGCAGAGCCACCGATCCCGCCCTGGCACTCGCCAACCTTGATCCGGTCCGCCTCGACGAACAGCTCTTGCGGCCGATTCTCGGGATCGACGCCACGGACGCGGGCCGACGGATCTCGTACCGGGCAGGCACGGCCGATCTTCGTGTCCTGGCGAAGGGCCTCCGTAGCCGCGAGTCAGTCCTGTGCGTCAACCGGGCTGTGCCGATCGATTTGTTACTCGATGCGGCCGACGCTGGCCTCGTCATGCCACCCAAGTCGACCTATTTCGAACCAAAGGTGCGCTCGGGCGTGTTCGTTCGCTCGATCACTGATTGACTTGGCGGCCATGCGCCTGCTCGATCGCACCCTCTCCGTCGAACTCTCTCCGATCGCCGCTGCGTACGCCCATCTCGCACGCCGTACCAGTACGAAACAGCTCCTTGATCTGTCGCAGGCAGCTCCCAGCTACCCGACGGCCGACATCATCGCCGACCGGATCGCCGAAGTAGCGCACTCGGCCGACGGAGGCCGCTACGCCCCCTCCCCCGGACTGCCAGACCTACGTGCCGCCCTGGCCGACGAGCTGAACACCGATCACCAGGTGTCGGCACCTCGGCAGACCCTCAGTAGTGAAGTCGGCGCGAACAATCCGCTCAGCGCCAACAATGTCCAGATCACGGCCGGGTGTAACCAAGCGTTCTGCGCCATCGCCACCACACTGGCCGAGCCCGGTGATGAGTTCATCGTTCCTGTTCCCTATTACTTCAACCACGACATGTGGTTGAAGCTCGAGGGCATCGTGCCCCGCTACCTCTTCTCGGGCGACGACCAGTTGCCCGACCCTGCCAAGGCGGCGAGCCTCATTAACGACAAGACCCGCGCCATCGTGCTGGTCTCGCCCGCAAACCCGACCGGCGCCATCGTCCCACCGGCCACCATCGACGCCTTCTTCGAGCTGGCCGAACGCCACAACCTGGCGTTGATCCTCGATGAGACCTACCGCAACTTCCGCGGCACCGACGAGCCCTCACACCAGCTCTACAGCCGACCCAACTGGGATCAGACGCTGGTGACCCTGCACAGTTTCTCCAAAGATCTCGCCATTCCCGGCTATCGGGTGGGTGCCATCGTTGGCAGCGAAGCCCTTACCGCGGAGGCATTGAAGGTTCTCGACTGCGTCGCCATTTGTGCACCGCGGGTTGGGCAGGAAGCGGCCCTGGCCGGTCTTCAGCTGGCCGGCGATTGGCGTCGGGCCCAGGCCGAACGCATCGGGGCCCGTTTACAGATCTTCCGCTCAACGATGGAAGGCCAGCCTGGGGGATTCGAACTCATGGCCTCCGGAGCCTTCTTCGGCTGGGTCCGTCACCCGTTCACGGACGACGCAGCTCCCTCGGTGGTCGAGCGACTGGTTCTCGAACACGATCTGCTGGTGATTCCTGGCACCGCGTTCACACCAACCGACGACCATTGGCTTCGGTTCAGCTTTGCCAATCTCGAGCCCGACGACTTCCCGCTGCTCGCAGAGCGCCTCGAGCACGCAGCCGCCACCTGGTGAGCTAAACCGCTCGCAACTAGCCGGGCACCCGCAGTCTGAACAGTGACATGCCATCGGTCTCGGCCGGCAAGACATGACCGACTGCGCCACGGGACAACCACGGGCCTTCGGGCACGGGGAGCATCTCGACCGCTGGTCGCAGTTGGCGGACGGTGCCGAGGACACCAGTGGTTTCGGCGTTCGTGAGCGTGCACACGCTGTAAGTCAGTTCGCCGCCTGGCCGTAGGAGCTCGAGGCCAGCGACAACCAGCCTGACCTGCAGTTCTGCCAACCGAGCGGGAGCTTCGGCATCGATTCGCCACCTGGCATCGGGGCGTCGCCTCAGGCTTCCCAATCCTGAACACGGCGCGTCGATCAGCACTTTGTCGAAGGCGCCGGGTCGAAGTGGCGGCGCCGCACCGTCGGCGATGATGACGGGAAGTCGTTGCTCGAGTCTTGCCGCGTTGCGGGCGATCAGCTTGGCCCGGTTCGGACGCAGATCGGCGGCGATAACGATGGCGCCGGCTGCGTTAAGCGAGGTCGCCTTTCCTCCCGGTGCCGCACACACATCGACTAATCGCTCGCCCGCTTTGACGTCGAGTGCATCAGTCACCAGCTGCGAAGCCGGATCTTGGATATAGCCGTCGTCGCGTGTGTGAACGGTTGCTGCATCGTTCATCGACTCGAGTGCATCGGTTGCTTGCGCCAGGTCGAGATCATGGCCGAGGGTCTTCACGATCCAGTCGGGGTAGCTCAGCCGGGTGGCCTCGTTTGGCCACTCGACCTCGGCGCTGGCGACGCGCCGGAGGACTGCGTTCACAACGCTGCGGCCGCGGCCGCGCACCGCGCCCACCGTCGCCGCTACCGCCGCATGCGGCGGCGTCCTCATGAAGTGCAGCTGATACGCGCCCAGCCGTAGCCCAGCACGCACCTCAGGTTCAACGTCGTCGAGCACGAACCGGTCGACCAGGAAATCACAGGCCCGACGCATTCGAGTGGTTCCGTAGACCAACTCGGTCACAAGTCGCCGATCGCGATCGGCGAGCTTCGATCGATCGAGCATCGGGGGCAACACCAGATTGGCATACGCGCCGTCAGTTTCGATTCGAAGAAGCGCCCGGATTGCTAGTTCTCTGGCGGCAACGCCGTCAGTTGAGTCGCTCATCGGACTCCATCTGGGCACCGTTCAACCATGCCTGAGCTGTCATTTGTTGTTTACCTTCCGGCTGCACGTTGATGAGTTCGAGTCCACCCTGCCCGGTGCCGAGCACACTGTCGACGACGACCCCCGGTGCTGGGCCATCGGCAACTGGCTCGGCCTCCCACAGTCGAAGCCGTTTGCCCCGAAACTCAAGCCACGCGCCACCCAAGCGGATGACTCGATGCAGCTCGTCGGCCGACTTGTCGAGATCGAGCCGCAGCTCGTCGCTTCGAATTTTCTTGGCCACGACGACTTCGCCGACCTGAGGAGCGGCAGGGCCGAGACCATTGGCCAGAGCTTCGAGTAGCAGCGATGTGCCAATGTCGACCAGCTCGTTCCGAAGGCCATCGAGCGTGGCCGTCGATGCGATGGGGACCTCGGCCACCCGGTAGATGCCACCGGCGTCGAGCTCCTCTGCCAGTTCCATCAGGCATACACCGGTGGTTTCGTCACCGGCCAAGATCGCCCGTTCGACCGGGGCCGCACCCCGCCAACGAGGCAACAGCGAGAAGTGAAGGTTGACCATCGGCACCTGTTCGAGCACGTGGCGTTTGATCAGGCGACCGAACGCCACCACCACCGCTAGGTCCGCGTCGACCTCGAGAACGTCATCGACCTCGTCCGTGACCGTAAGCCCCAGCTCAACAGCAGCCGCTTTCACTGGCGATGGCATCAGAGACTTGCCTCGCCCGCGGCGCCGGTCCGGTTGCGATACGACGAGGGGTATTTCGTAGCCGGCCTCGTGGAGCGCCATCAATGAAGGCACAGCCAGCTGGGGGGTACCCATGTAGACCAACCGGCGAGGGTGGGCTGGAGGTTCGGCCAGGCTCAAGGGAGAAACACGATCGCTGGAGAAGCGTCGGTCAAGGGAGGGTCAACCCACCGATGGGGTTAGCAGGCGCTGCTGCTTCCTGAGCATCAAGAAAACGCTCGCGCAGCGTACGCATCGCTGCCTTGCGGGTGTCTTCGTCGAGGCGATCGACCAGCAGAACGCCATCGAGGTGATCCAATTCGTGCTGGAAGAGTCGGGCCTCGAGCTCATCGGCCTCAATCGAAACTTCGTTGCCATCGAGGTCGTAGCCGGTGATATGGATCAGCTTTGGACGCACGATGTCCCAGTGGAGGCCGGGAACCGACAGGCATCCTTCCTCGTACACCCACTCGCCGTCCGATTCCTGGACGACGGGGTTGATGAGGACTCGAGGGTCATCGCCGAGGTCGTAGACAAAGAAGCGACGTTGTACGCCGACCTGGGGTGCAGCCAGGCCGATGCCCGGCTCGTCGTACATGGTCTGCAACATGTCCTCGGCCAGCTTGGCCAGTTTGCCGTCGATGTCGCCGACATCATCGGCCACCTGCCGGAGGACCGGATCGCCGAAGACGCGAATCTGGTAGGGGGACGCCATGATCACTAAGGCTAGCGTTGTCGTCTCAGTGGCCCGCTCCCAAGAATCTTCATCAACAGAATCCTCGTCAACAGAGCTCTCGGCTCCATCACCCGAGCCTTCGGCTCAGTACTTTGATGCCGAGCCGACCGTGCAGTCAGAACGCAAACAGGTGGAGCTGACACTGCCCGATCTGCAGCTTTCGTTCACGACCGATCGCGGCGTGTTCAGCGCTGGGGGCGTCGACTCTGGAACGAAGCTGCTGTTGCTCGATGGCCCCGGACCGATCACCAGCGATCGCGTCTTGGTCGATGTCGGAGCTGGCTACGGCCCAATTGCCCTGGCCTTGGCCAAGCGGAATCCCGATGCCCAGGTATGGGCGGTGGAGGTCAACGGTCGGGCTCGGGATCTGTGTGCGGAGAATGCTGAGGCCAATGGCCTGGCGAATGTGCGGGTGGTATCACCGGACGATGTGCCCGATGATTTGCTAGTCGACCGCCTTTGGTCGAATCCTCCGGTCCGAGTTGGGAAAGCGGCGATGCACGAACTCCTCGATGGATGGCTGGCGCGACTCTCCCCCACCGGTTCAGCTCATCTGGTTGTACAAAAGCACCTCGGAGCCGACAGCCTTCACAAACGACTGGAAGGCCTGGGGTGGGATGTCAACCGTCGGGCGTCTAGGAAATCGTTCAGACTCCTGGATGTGATGCACCGATGAGCAAGTCGCTTTCTCCTACCGAACTGAAGCGCCTGCACCGCGAATGGCGGCGCAAGACAGACCTGAACCTGGGCCTGATCCTCGACGGAGTTCAGAATCCATTCAATGTCGGGTCACTTTTCCGCTCAGCGGCGGCCTACAAGGTCGAACGGATGTGGTTGGCTCCGCCAACGCCGGATCCTGCCACGGCCAAGGTGGCGAAGACGGCGTTGGGTTGCGAGAAGCTCATCCCGTGGGAGATCACAGTCGACGGCGTCACCGCGGTGAAGGAGGCAAAAGCCGCTGGCTACCTGACGGTCGCCATAGAGCTGACCGACACCGCAGTTCCGCTGTTCGCCATGGACCTTGGGGCGAAGGTCTGCCTTGTGCTCGGTCATGAGGACCGAGGTGTTCGCAAAGACACGCTGGCGGCCGTCGACCGGGTCGGCTTCCTCCCCCAGCTGGGCAAGGTCGGGTCGTTGAACGTCGCCCAGGCCGGCACGGCGGCGCTGTACGAGACGGCGCGGCAGCGCTGGTCGGCCGACTTGTAGGTCACGCCTCCTTCGAGGACGACATCTCGATGACGCCTAGTTTTTGGCCTCGACCAGCCGCCAGTCGTCCGAGCCCGGCGCATAACGATCGCGGAAGTCTGGATCGTACGCGTCGGCCAATCGTTGGGCCTCGGTGCTGCCCGCCCGGTAGGCCTCGATCAGTTCATCCTCAGCCTGGTAGTCGAAGGGGTCTTGGAGCCGCATCTCAGTGATGCTGTTTCGCTCAATAGGATTGTCGAACAGGTCGCGGGCGGTGATGGCCAAAGCTTCGACGGCGGGCACCGGATCGCGATATCCGAGGTCAAAGCGAATGGCGTCTATACCCATCAGCTGATGCAGCGTGTGCTCGGCGCTCAGGAACGGCCGGGCCGGCGTTGCCAATTCGCCTGGCAAGCTCACGATCTCCATTTCAACGTCGAGTGCCTTGGCCAGAACCTGGATGGTTTGGGTCGCCGTCAGGCAGTGCTCGTCAGCAACGTTGTAGGTCTTGCCTGCCGACTCGGCCGGCCGGCCGGCGACGAGCGAAAGCGCGTGGCCGACATTCGGCCCGTAACCGGCGGTGCGAAGCGTCAGGCCCCCGTCAGCCACGATCACTCGGCGTCTACCGTCGATGATGCGCTTGACGATCAGCCACTCGCGCGGGTTGATCTGGCCCGGGCCGTAGATCAGCGGATAGCGGAACATGGTGGCGTCGGGGTGATGTTCGAAGACCAGGTCTTCGCTGGCCACCATCTTGGCTGTCTTCTCGTTCTCCTGAATTCCTGAGCGCTGGGCATCTTCCCTGGTGGGGGCGGGCAGACCGGGCGGCCAGAGCAAGTCAGGAACAGCGAACCCGAGATAGGAAGGCACGCCACCGACGGCAACAAACTTGCCGGTGCGGCCGGCAAACCAGGGGGCGATGTCACGCAGGCGGCCGTACATCGCATAGACGATGTCAAAGGTGCGATCGCCAACGGTCGCTGCCAGCTCTTCGATCTTGAACGGGTTGGTGTGCAGATGCTCGACGTGCGCAGGGATGGCATCGACTTCATGGCGTCCGGTGTGCAGGATGGTGACGGTGTAACCCTGGTCAATGAGGCCGTTCACCAAACTGGGCCCGGTGGGACCGGTTCCACCGATCACTAAGGCGGTGGGTCCTGCTGAGGAGCCCGCAGCTGACGGGCCTGTCGTTGAAGTTGTCACACCAGGACACTTTCGCAGATGGCGATTGGCGTCAATCGCCGGGTCGGCCGCGATGTACTCTTCGCTCGTGCGCAGGTTCGACTCGTTCCTCCATCCTGCGTTCACCGGTGCGGTAGCGGTACTCGCGGTGAACGACCATCTACTGAAGGCGGCATGGCCCGGCCTGGTGACCGGCAAGCTCAGCGACGTCGCCGGCGTCTTCGTTGTCGCCATCGTCAGCTCGGTCTTGCTGAACAATCGGGTGGCGGGACTGACGCTGACCATCATCGGGTTCGGCGCTCTCAAGACTGCGCCAGCCGTGGCGTTCGCCGCTGCACCGCTGCTTGGAGGGGTCACCAGGACCGACCCGACCGACCTCGTAGCTCTCATGATGGTCGTGCCCTCCTACTTCTTTCTCGGTCGAGATGTTGATTGTGGGCCAAATCGTGTCGAGCCAACGACTGGCTTGAGACCAGCGGCGCTCGTTGTCGTCGCCGCCGTCACGCTCGTCACGACCACCGCGACGAGCTGCGACAGCTACCAGACCGGTGTCGAGGCCATCGAACAAGGCCCGAATGCCCTGGTTGCCTATACCGGCGGGGTTCGCTTCACCTCCGACGATGGTGGTCGGACGTGGAGTCCGGCCTCGGCAGGTGAAAGCCGCATCAGGACCGAACACAACGTGCAGCACGAGGCGTGCCTACGCGATGGCCGGTGCTTTCGAGTCGTCGACAACGATCGGGTCGAGGAGCGAGCTGATGACCAATGGGTCACCGCGTTCCGCTACACCGACGAAGAGGTCGGACGCATGCGACTGAGAGCCAACAGCTGCGACCAACTCGGCAGCGTCGAAGGCATGTTTTCCTCCGTAACGGTGGCCGAACTCGATGGTTCCGAAATCGTGCTGGTCGTCATGGACCGTCAGGGCGTCCTTCGGCTCGACCCTGCGACATCAACATGGACACGCCATGGCATCGGCATCTTTCGCCCGCCCAGCCTTTGGGGTCCACGGTGGCTCCGCTCACTGGTGTACCTGCCGTGGTCACTCTTGCTGTTCGGTCCTCTCCTTCTGCTGATCAACCGGGGCAGGAGTGTGTCGCTCGTCCGGCGCGGCAGCGCCGCCGCCATCGCCGTCGTTCTAGGGATCGGGTGCGGGGTCGCCTTCTTCGTTCTGAGCGTTTCGACGATTGACTATGCGCAGCTCGGTCTCGCGGCGACTGCCATGACCGTCATCATCTTCGTCGGCTCGGTGTTGATCGTCTTGCCGAAGGGGCGACCGAAGCCGGCCCCACCTCCTCCTCGAACGCCGCCACCGCCGGCACGGCACTAGACACAGCTCGCTTGCCCATCAGGCTTGCGAATCAGACAGCGAGGCACCGCATTCGCTAAGGTCCTGCAGCACTAATGAGACGGAACTTGTTGCGCACGGTCATCCTCGTTTTCAGCGGGCTCACCGTTGCGCTCGCGGCGCTTGTTCTGTCCACATCTCCAGTCGATGCTCAGGACGGCAACAGCAGCGTCAAGGGACAGCTCGAGGCAATCGATGCCGCAATCCGAGAACCTGTGGAGGGTGTCCTCATCGTCGTCGAGCAGGACGGAGTCGAGGTCGGCACTGCGAACTCGGCGGCCGACGGGTCTTGGGAGATTCCGGTACCGGCCGGTGGCGTCTATCAGGTCACGCTCGACGTCGACTCGCTGCCCGATGGGGTTGCGCCCACCGACCCCGCAACGATGAGCCTGGATGATGTCAGCGTCCGCGACGGTCAGAACAAGACGGTGCGGTTCAATCTTGGCGCAGGTGTCACCTCGGCGGTGAGCGAGTTCGAGCGTTTCAAGGATCTCGTCATCGTTGGCTTAAAACTCGGTGCGATCATTGCACTGGCCGCCGTTGGGCTGTCCCTCGTCTTCGGTGTCACTGGGTTGGTCAACTTCGCACACGGCGAGCTGATCACGCTCGGGGCGGTCCTCGCCTATTTCTTTCACGTCTCTGACTCGGGACCTGGCTGGCCGCTTCTGGTGGCTGCCATACCGGCCATGATCCTGACTGCGGGCTTCGGCGCGGCCAACGACCTCGCTCTATGGCGGCCGCTTCGCCGACGTCAAACCGGAGCGGTGGCCATGCTGGTCATCTCGATCGGTTTGTCTTTCGCTGTTCGCAATCTCGTCCTCGTGATCTTCGGCGGCGAGCCACGGAATTACGACGACTTTCTCATTCAGGACGAATGGTCCTTTCTCGGCTTCTCGACACCGCCCAAGAATCTCATCATCATCGGCACTGCGGTGGTGATTCTCGGAGCTGTGGGCTTGTTCCTCCAGCGCACCCGAGCCGGTGTGGCGGTCCGTGCTGTGGCCGACAACAAGGACTTGGCCGAATCTTCGGGCATCGACGTAAATCGGGTGATCCTCATCACCTGGGTGCTGGGCGCAGGCCTGGCGAGTCTCAGTGGGATCTTCCTAGGGGTCTCGGAGCAGATCCAGTGGGACGCAGGATTCAAGATCTTGCTGTTGATCTTCGCTGCCGTCGTGCTTGGCGGTCTTGGTACCGCGTTCGGGGCCATGCTCGGGGGTTTTGTCATCGGCTTGTCGGTTGAGGTCAGCACGTTCTGGATCCCCACCGAACTCAAGAACGCGGTAGCACTGGGCCTACTTATCATCATGTTGCTGTGGCGGCCCCAAGGGTTGCTCGGAACGCGAGAGAGGATCGGCTGATGGATTGGGCAGAGATACTCATCGATGCGTCCGTTGCCGCCATTGGACCGGTTGCCGCTGCCTACGCGCTGGCCGCGCTCGGGCTCAACCTTCAGTTCGGGTATACCGGGCTGCTCAACTTCGGCCATGTCGCCTTCATGTTGATGGGTGCATACGGTCTGGCGGTCACCGTGGAGGCCGGAGGATCATTCTGGCTGGGCCTGTTTGTCGGTGTCGTCGCCGCCATGACGCTCGGGGTCGTCATGGGCGGCCCGACACTGCGTTTGCGGGCTGACTACCTCGCCATCGTCACGATCTCGGCGGCTGAAATACTGCGTTTGGTCGTCAGGTCGAGTTGGGCCGAGCCGGTGACGAACGGCGTTTTCGGTATTCAGCAGTTTGCTGGTGACTTCTTCGACCTCAATCCCTTCGGGCCCAACGAACGATACGGGTTCGGTGATTTCCGCTTTCAAGGACGCACCTTGTGGGTGATGGTGGTCGGTTGGGTTTTGGTCGCACTTTCCACATTCCTGCTGTGGAGGCTGATCAAGAGCCCCTGGGGCCGGGCCCTTCGCTCCGTACGCGAAGACGAGGATGCGGCGCGGTCCGTCGGAAAGAACGTCTTCTTACTCAAACTCCAAAGCCTCATGATCGGCGGCGCCCTCGGCGGCATGGCTGGCATGCTCCTGGTAATCGAACAACAGAGTGCAACCCCGGACGGCTTCCTTCCCAGAATCACCTTCTTCCTCTACGTGATCGTGATCCTGGGCGGCGCCGGAACAATCTACGGCCCGGTTATTGGCGCAGTGATGTTCCAGTTCCTGCTGTTCTTCTTCGATGGTTTCATGACCCAGGCCCAGGCCCAGGGCTGGTTTGGTGATGCGCTCGACTCCACCGATGCCCAGCAGGTGAAACTCGTTCTCGTGGGGTTTGGTCTCATGGCCCTCATGACACTTCGGCCGCAGGGCGTCTTCGGCGACCGCTCCGAACAGCTCGTCGGAGAACGGTGAACTGACCATGGAAGCTCTCGACCACGTCGCTCCCGAACCCGGTATTCCCAAGCCCGATCCGATTCTTACCGTGAGCGACCTGACGCGCACGTTCGGTGGGCTGCGCGCCGTCGACGTCCGTCATCTCGAAATTCAGCGGGGCACGATCACCTCGCTGATTGGCCCCAACGGCGCTGGGAAGACCACCTTCTTCAACCTGCTGACCGGCTTCGACGACGTTGATAGCGGCTCGTGGACGCTCGATGGCAACGGGCTGGCAGGCGTTCCCGCCTATCAGATCGCGCGGAAAGGCATGGTGAGAACGTTCCAGCTGACCAAGACGCTCGCACGGCTCACCGTCCTCGAAAACGTCATGCTGGCGGCGCAAGGCAACCGCGGCGAGACGCTGATCGGTGCAATCTTTGGTGGCTGGCGCCAGCATGAAGCGGAGATCGAAGCCCGGGCCCGTGAGCTGCTGGACCGATTCGGGCTCACGCACATGACCGAGGAATACGGTGGCTCGTTGTCTGGCGGGCAGCGCAAACTGGTCGAGATGGCCCGGGCGTTGATGGTGGAACCCGAGGTCGTGATGCTCGATGAACCCATGGCGGGCGTCAATCCCGCTCTCACCCAATCGATCCTCGAGCATGTCAAGGCGCTACGGGACGACGATGGGCGAACGGTGATCTTCATCGAACATGACATGGCCGTTGTGCAAGAAATCAGCGACTGGGTCGTGGTGCTGGGTGAGGGTGCCGTGATCGCGGAGGGTCGTCCGGAACATGTGGCCGCAGATCCCAAGGTGATCGACGCGTACCTCGGATCGAACCTCGCCGGCGACAGCCAATGAGCTCGCTACTTGTCGCCGAAGACGTGGTCGCTGGGTATTTGCCGGGAATCAACATCCTGAACGGTGTGAACCTGACGCTTGCTGAAGGCGAGCTGGTCGCAATCATCGGCCCGAATGGTGCTGGCAAGTCGACGCTGTTGAAGTCGATGTTCGGACTGGTCTCTGTGCGATCAGGGTCGATCCTGCTACGCGAGGAAGAGATCAGCTCCCTTCCTGCGCACAGCTTGGTGGCCAAAGGGGTTGGCTACGTACCCCAACGCGAGAACGTCTTTCCTTCGCTGACCGTCGAAGAGAACCTGAAGATGGGCCTCTACCTTCGGCCCGAGGCGTGGGAAGAGCGCCACGAGTACGTCTCCGGACTTTTCCCCCTGCTCAGCGATCGCCGCAGCCAGCGAGCCGGCTACCTATCCGGCGGCGAACGCCAGATGGTGGCGATGGCCCGAGCACTGATGATGGACCCCCTGGTTTTGCTTCTCGATGAGCCTTCGGCCGGGCTCTCACCAAAGCTGCAGGAGACGGTTTTTCTGCGAGTCCGCGAGATCGCCGATGCGGGAGTTTCCATCGTGATGGTCGAGCAGAACGCAAGTCGCTGCCTTCAGATATGCGACCGCGGATACGTCCTGGACCAAGGTGCGAATGCTTACACCGACACCGGCGAGGCGCTCCTCAAGGACCCAAAGGTGATCGCGTTGTACCTGGGAACCCTCGGCAAAGACTGAGAGTTCCAAAAAAACAAGATGGGCCCGGCAAAAGCCGGACCCATCTGCTGTTTCGAGTTTCGAAACGACTAGCCGATCGTGAGCGAGATCTGATCCTCGGTCACGGCAGTTCCTTCGGCATCGTAGGTGTAAATATCGTAGGCACCAGAGGTCGGTTCACCGACGTCGTTCAGGTCGACCAGACCCGAGGCGCCCTGGTAGTTGATGTCGCCACCGGCAGCAAGGATCGTGGCACACGCCTCGTACGAGATGCACTCTTCCCCGTCATTGGTGACCGTCAACATCTCGCCGACGATGTCAGCCGAGTCGATGCTTCCTGCTGCCAGCGCAGCCAGTGCCATCACGTTGACACAGTCATAGAAGTGACCCGAGAAGATGGTTGGCGTGCCGGGGGCAAAGGCCTCGAGACGATCGAGGAAGCCGGGCTCGCCATCGGCGGGAGCAGCCGACGGAGCGGTACCGCGGACACCCTCAAGCACCGACAGATCGTCCGGGTTGACCCCTTCGGCAGTCACGGCGTCTTTGAAGCCGTCGGTTACGTAGACGGCAACATCGTCGGGACCAACGCCAGCTTCGATCATGCCCTGCATCACGGCTGCGCCTTCAGCGAAGGTGATGAGGACGATGCTGTCGACACCAGCGGCAGCGATCTCACCGATCTCTGCATCGAAGGATGTGGCGCTCGGATCGAGCGCGACCTGTGCGGCCACGGTGACTCCGTTTGCTTCAAGCCCAGCAACGAGCGATTCGTTGAAGCCAACGCCGTACTCGTCGTTCCGGTAGATGACGCCGACGCTACTCACACCATCGTCGGTCATCAGGTCGGCCAGCACCGGGCCTTGGATCGAGTCAGGTGGCGACGTGCGGAAGTAGAAGCCGCCGTCATCGTAGGTACTGAAGACCGAACCGGTGGTCGAACCGGAGCACTCAACGATTCCCGAGCCGGTGATCTTGTCGATGACACCGAGGGTGACGGAAGTTCCGGCTGGGCCGAGAATGACGCTGACGTCGTCGTTGATCAGCGCATCCACGGTGGCCGAGGCAATGTTCACGTCGGTTCCGCTGTCACCGGGGATAAGCGAGACGTTGCCGCCGGCCGCGTTGATCTCCTCGACCGCCATCTCAGATGGCTTGACCAGCGCGTCGATAATGGCCGAAAGCGCGCCGGTTTGCGGCAGCACATAACCAATCACCAAGGTCTCCTCGGTTCCCATCGCTCCGTCACCACCCGATCCTGCGTCCGGGTCGGCGGCTTCGGTCGTGTCGGCTGTGTCGTCGGCTTCCGCTGTGTCGTCGACTTCCGTCGTGTCGGGAGCTTCGGTGGTGGCTGCACCACCGTCGCTCGAGTCTGAGTCTGATCCGCAGGCTGCTGCTACAAGGCACATTGCCAAGAGCGTGCCAAGGATCTTGAAGGGCTTTTTCATTGTTCTCCTCCAGGGAGTGTGACGTACGGGGGTGGCGCAGCATATTTACTGCGCCACGACTTGCAAATCTGCGCAGCGGTTTGCTACCGGATAGACGCTAGCACCGGCTCAGGGCCACAAACCGCCACACCGTCGGCTAGCCGGCCGCACCAATCTCGACCCGCGGTGGTAGTGGCTGGTCTCGCTTGGTCGAGCGTTCGCGCTCCCTAGCGTCGTTGACAATGGCTCCGAGAGCCACCGATCCCATCGCCGACACAAATCCCTGGGCACCAACGCCGCTGGGCACGCCTGAGCCCATGGCCAGCCGGAGGCCATCGGTGGGCCAAAGACGTTGCGGGGTGTAGTCGCCACCCTCCACGAAATTCTGCCAGGCCCCGTTCACGCCGGACACTTGGAGCTGCCCCGATTGTCCCATTACGAAGTTGGACCCGAATGCCCAGTTGAGGGCATGGAGTTCGGAATCGGTCAGATCATCAAGAGAAGACCACGACCGGGAGGCCGGGATCACACCGGTAAGGAGAGCTGCCACCGCTTCGTACACACCCGGGCTGAGGTCGGAGCCAATGTCACTCCCCACCCTGTAGTCGCCACCGTAGGGGCCACCGACCATGACGTGGGGCTGCCCATCGCCATCGGTCCAGATCGTTCCTTCCGGCCTCTCGGCCCACACCGCGGCCCCGGCCGGGAACGCGACGTCTATGCCCGCTTCCAACATGACGTTGCGGATCACTGACCATGTGAGATCGACACCGTCAAAGGTTGCGCCAAGGGCAGCACCAACAACGAGCCGGAACGGCTCGAACGGTGGCAGCGGATGGCGTCGCAGGAGAGCGGCGGTTCGGCCGCTGAGATCGTCCTCGTCGGACCGCAGTTGGTCATAGGCCCGACGGGAACGATCGATGGCATCGTCTGCGTCTTGCTGTCGCTGCTCGGCGAAGTAGAGATCGATGCTGGTCGCTACATTGCTCTCGCCGCCGATCGCCAGCTCAGCTTTCAGATCGGCAACAGTCCGGCGGAGCCGCTTTGCCTCCTCGTAGTGATCGTTGGCCGCCTGCAGCTCACGGTCGGAGCGAATCAGTAAGTCCTCCAGCTCCTCGGCGTGACTGCCAAGCGCGTCAGCCACCGCAGCAATGGCGAGCGGTGTCGACTCGAGTTGGCGCGCCGTCTCGGCTGTGAGGTCTGCGAATGCCTGAGCCGCCATTCCCTCGAATCCGGGCTGCGTCGTGACGGCACTTCCAATCCGGTCGACGACATCAACCAGTCGGTCGTGTTGGGCCACAAGGTCGGTTTCGAGCCGGCGGTAGACCTCGGGAGAACCCACGATGGCGTCGGTCTCGACGCGGAACACTTCGGTCCAGGTCTTCATCGCCCACTCCCGGCTGGACTCGGTACCAACGAGCCGATGTCCCACTGAGCGGCCAAGATCTGATCGGCGGCGACGAAGGCCTCCAGAGTTTCATCGATCGCCGTCTCGATGACCCTGACCTCGTCGGCCAACCGCTGTCGCATGCGATCGAGGTCGCCGATGAACTGGTCGAGCAGTTCCTGCATCTGGGGCGCACCGATCACAACCGGCAACGTGATCGCTTCAATTGTTTCCACCTCGTCGGCCAGCTGGTCGAACGACTGGGCCAACGAAGCAACCACTTCGTGTGTTACTGAGATCGTGCCGTTCATGCCGCATCACGCCGCTGCTGCTCCTGGTGATCCCGCAGTTGTTTGGCTGTCAGGGCGGCGTGCGCCCGTTGGAGGTGGGGAGGCAGCTTCTCGACCTGCCTGAGTGTCAGTGGAGCCAGCTTCCTCCGAACAAGCAGAACCTCCCCCTGGCGGTGGGTGGCGTTGAACCGACTCGTGCGATCGACGGCCCGCCAGAACGGGCTGTTCTTACCACCGCGCATGCCGAGGCCGAGTTCGAACGCCCAGTTCACCGGGTCGAGATCGTATCCCTCGGGTTGGATCTCTAATCCCGCTGCTAGGCGCCGTAACAACAACGTCGCCGTTGGCCCCAGGATGCTGACCCAGTAGCGCTCGACATACAGGCTGCGAGGGTCATGGCCGAGTTGATCGAGCGTCGCGTCTTCCCAGGGCTTTACCTGCAACCGCTTCTCTGGGAACACAGGGCCCAGATCGTTGATGGGCCGAGGTATCGGCACCGCCGACATTGCCGGGCCTCCTGGAGGATTGGGTCCATCAGGTGGTGTCAGTTCGTTCATCGCCGTTTACGCCTTTCATACCCTCCGCTCACTTTGAGAGGAGTTGAGAGTATTTAAGGTAAATAACAGTAGTTAAATTGTCAAGACCGCAGACAGTAGTTTTTTATGAGAGAGTGACTCTTAGTGGCAGTAGTTTTCAGTAACCGTCAGGGGTTTGCGTGTCAGACACCGTCATTCCCCCCGGAAGTCGAGATCGGGCACGGAGCGATCGGTCATCTCGCGGGCGACCAGACGCAGCTCTTCGAGCGTTGGTCGACCGACGAAGTACCAGCCGTTGAAGATGTGGGAGATCGTGAGATCGGGCAACAAACCAAACGTGAATGGCACCGGCAGCGGCCCGTGGGTCGAATCGGTGGTCTCGCTGATCCCCAGCTGGTTCGTCAACGAGCGGTCTTCGTCGCTGAGGAAGTGGAACTTGGCTCCGAGCCCTGCCTTGAACGCTTCGAGAACCCGCGGCGGATCAACCGATATGGCCGCGACCTGTTGGTAGGCGACCTTGGTGGCGTCTGAGAACTGGACCAGTTCTCGCAGCTGAAGCTGTCATTTGGGTCACCAGGGCCCACGGAAGAATGCCAGGAACAGCGGTTGGCCTTGGGCCACCTCACCGATTGAGATGGCCTGGCCCCGGTCGTTGGTCAGTGTCACGTCGGGGAAGATGTCGCCGACCTGCAGGTTCAACGGCATAACTTCTATGCCGACATTTGCCACGACGCATCGGCGGCGGGCAGATTGAAGAGGCGGGCCGTGTTGTCTCGGAAGATGTCCTGGTGCTGCTGCTCGGTGAGGTGTGAAGCCTGCTCGGCGATGAGCTCACGGGAACGGGGCCAGGTTGAGTCGGTGTGCGGAAAATCGCTGGCCCACAACAGGTGCGTGTGATCGACAAAATTCGTCGTGTGATAGGCGGTCACATCGTCTTGGAACGTAGCCCAGACATTGCTGCGGATGTACTCACTCGGCAGCTTCGAGAGACCTTCCAGAAGGCCATCTTCTGCGTTCATCCTGGCTGCGTGGTCCATGCGGTACATGTAGTGCGGCAGCCAGCCGGCGTCGCTCTCGGCAACCACAAGCTTCAAGTCGGGATGGCGTTCGAAAACACCACCCAACGTCATCATGCCAATCACGTCCTGGATTGCCCGAATGATTCCGAGGAAGCTGTTGAGGTGATGACCACGGGGCTTGGTGTGGAGGCTGCCCGCTCGCGAGGTGAGGATGTGGAAACAGATCGGTAGATCGAGATCGACTGCGCACTCCCAGAGAGCGTCGTAGTCAGCGTGGTCATAGTCCTCGTGGATTGGATCGCCCGGCATCATCATGCCGACCATTCCCATCTCCTTGGCCCGAACGAAATCGGCGATCGCCCCGTCGACACTGAGAACTGCGGTCTGCGCCAGCCCGAAGATGCGGTCGGGAGCCTCGGCGCACATACCTTGCAGCCAACGGTTGTAGGCAAGCATGCAGGCATTCTTGTAATCTGGGTCGCGGTGCATGAACAGGCCCATGCCAACCGAGGCGTAGATCAACTCGGCGGCTAGACCATCCTGATCCATGAACGGAACCCGTTCCTTGCCCAAGTATGCGGCAGGCCGAACGTCGTCAAACCGCATGGTCTTGGCTCTGGCATTGCGTTCCTTCGGGCCAAAGCCGGCCCCGTCGACGAAACCCAACGCGATCGGACGCTTCATGCCGGGCACGACGAATGCCTCGGTGCCATCGTCTTGTTCAATCACCCGCGGCGCGTCGTCGCGGTACTTCGGATCGATGAAGTCGACATAACAGTTCGGTGGTTCACATACGTGACCGTCAGCAGAAATGATGCCAGCAGGAATCATGGAGGCCTTTCGTTAGATGGAGCACTCGTGGAGGGAGCACAGTTGAATCGAGGGCTCGTGGATCAAGCGCTCGTGGATTGAGGACCGCGAATGAGTTGTCCCGGCATGGACCCCGTTGCCTCACCGTCGCGGTAGATCACTTCGCCACGCTTGATCGTGGCCAGGTAGCCCTCGGCCCGCTGGATGAGTCGACGCCCGCCCGCCGGTAGGTCGTATGCCATCTCGGGAGCTCGCAGCGTCAAGTTCTCGAAGTCGATCACGTTGACGTCAGCCAACATGCCCGCTTCCAAGGTGCCCCGGTCGTCCAACCCGACCTGACGAGCGGTGTCGCGGCACTGACGCTGGATTACGAGCTCCAGGGGCAACCGCTCGCCTCGCTCGCGGTCGCGCACCCAGTGGGTGAGCATGTAGGTGGGGAAGCTGGCGTCGCAGATCACGCCGCAGTGAGCGCCGCCGTCGGAAAGCCCAGGCACCGTGCCCTCGGCCAGGTTCATTTCTCGCACCACGTCATGGTTGCCGTCGGTGAAGTTGGCAAGCGGGAACAACATGAGTTCGCGGCCGTCGCGCTCGAGCAGCATGTCGTAAGCCATCTCGACGGGCGGAACTCCTGCCGCTTCGGCCCGATCTTTGATGCTGTCCTCGGGTGCGGGCTCGTAGTCCGGAGGATCGCCAAGAGGGAACATCTTGTGGAACGACTGCGCCACCATGCCCGACATACCCCTGGTGCGCGACGCATGTTCCTCAATCAACTTGGCTCGCATTTCCGGGTCGCGCATGCGATCGACCCGCGCATCGAGGTCAAGGTCCGCCAGTTCTTTGCGGTAGGTGGGGCAAGTAATGAACGGATGCATCGACGACTGCAACCCAAGCAGGAGGCTCACCGGGCGGATGGCGACCTGAGCGGTGAGGTCGGTCCCACCGGCCCTGGCATCCTGGATACGGTCGAGCACCTTGCGCCAGTGGTCGGGGCTCTGATCGTTCTGCACCAGCAGGATCGACAGCGGCGCCGAGGCATGGTCGGCCATGCCCTCGAAGATCTCGAACTCAACGTCGAGATCGACAAAGTCGGAGACGATCTCGAGGTGCCCGAAGCCCTTGTCGGCCAACGCAGCCGCAATTCCCCACAGCTCATCGGGGGTGTTGGTGAGCGTCGGGATCTGGTTGCCCTCTTTGTCGCGGTGGTTGATCGTGCGAGAGGTGGTGAATCCGAGTGCTCCGGCCTCGAGCGCCTCGCCGGTCAGCTCACGCATCGTGGCGATCTCTTCGGGTGTGGCCACTTCGGTGTGATCGCGGCCGCGGTCGCCCATGACGTAGACCCGCAATGCCGAGTGGGGCATCTGGGCCCCGACATCGATGGCGTGAGGGATGGCCTCGACGGCGTCGAGGTACTCGGGAAACGACTCCCATGTGAAGTCAACGCCCTCGGACAGGGCGGCGCCAGGGATGTCTTCGACCCCTTCCATCACGCTGATCAGGAACTCATGTCGGTCGGGTCGAACGGGAGCGAATCCGACACCGCAGTTGCCCATCACAATCGACGTGACGCCATGCCACGACGACGGGGTGATGGCGGGATCCCACAACACCTGACCGTCGTAGTGTGTGTGAATATCCACAAAGCCAGGCGTGACCATCTGGCCCGCGGCATCGATTTCCTCGCGGCCTTGGTCGGGAACATCGCCGACGATGGAGATGCGATCTCCGTCGATAGCCACGTCGGCTGTTCGGGCCGCGACGCCCGTTCCGTCGACAACCCGGCCGTTACGAATAACTAGATCGTGCATTTGATCCCCCTATGAATCAACCTCAAGCGTAGACCGATGCTCGGTCATGGGGTGGATCGACGGCAAGGAGCCCGCAACACAACAGGGCGGGGAGCTGCCTCGCAGCGCGACCAGAGCGAGATCTCGAAGTCCTTCGCACCATCAATCGTGAGCGCCAACGAGAACCCTGTCCGGGTCACACCCGGGGTGGATCGATGGCCACGCGCACCCGACCCTTTGGCCTTTCAAGGCTACAAAGAACATCTGCCAAAGTGTCGGGGTCGGCAGCCCGCACCAGGTAGCGGCCATCAGGTCGAGGGCCCATCACATTGACCTCGCCAACACCCGGGCCGGAGACCAGCGGTTCGAGAAGCTCGGCGGCTGCCGCACCGCTCACTTCGGCCAGGGCCCCGTACGGCGGGAAGCCCATGCTCTGTCGTATGGCCAGCTCTTCGGTGACAAATCGGTCGGTGTCGCTACGAACGGCTGCCGTGACCACCCGATGCTCAGGGGTTCGGGTCTGCAACATGATTCGACCACCACCGGCTCGGCTACCCACCAAGCGAGCAGCTCTGACCACGAGTCCCATAGCCTGTTCAGCCGTCCGGTATCGGGTGGCCAAAAGCTCCTGATCGAAGTCGAGAAAACACACCGCATCGGCGACATGCACTCGATGCAGCAGCGCCTCAGTGCCGACCATGATGCGGAGACGTTCGATATCGGCGGCAGATGTTTCGGCGGTCAGCTCGCCTACCGGCTCGCCCGCAAGTACCTCGAGTTCTTCCCGTGCTCGGTTTACGCCGAGACGTAACCGTTTCAGTTTTGTTCCCGAGCAGTTGGCACACACGAGCGGTCTGCGCTCACCGCTGAACGACACCAGCTCACCATCCATCTCGGCCATCAGCTGGTTGCCATCTTCGGTGCGTACTAGTTCGCCACATGACGCACAGGCCAGCATCTGGGCCCGACCTTTGCGGTTCAGCACACACAAGACTCGACCAGGTGAACGAACAAGATCGACGAGCTCCGACGAGAACAGTCCCGGCTTGCCGGGATCCTCCTGACGGCGGTCGACCACCTGCACCAGCGGCCATCCGGCTCGCTCGTCGCTACGCGACAGCGAAAGCACTCGGTCCGCAGCCCCAATGGCAGCGGCGCTGGGCGCGGCGGAGACCAGGACGCAGGGCACTCCGGCGCGCCGGGCCCGTTCGACGGCCACATCCCGGGCGTGCCATGTCGGGTTCCGTTCTTCCTGAAGTGACTCGTCGTGCTCGTCGATGACCAACATGCAACCGAGCTGGGGCACGGTGGCCCAAACCGCAGATCGAGCCCCGGTGACTAACCCTCCGGTTGCGCCGAGCGCCCAGTCTCGGCCGGCCAGCGCTATGCGGCCGCCGGCTCGCCGGTAGCGGGCTCCGTTGAAACGAGCGTCAGCAACTCCCGGCATGACGATGATGGCGTCGCCACAGCTGGCGGCTGCGGCATAAAAGGGCAGGAGGTCGGTATCGGGTGCAACCCGCACCACGGTGACACCCGGTTTCGAGACAGCTTCGGCTGCGAGGGCAGCCACGGGGTCAGCGAGATCTGTTGGCACGACCCGCGCCGGGGCCGGCGGGGCGGGCAGGAGATCGATCATCTTGTCGGGCGAAGCCGTCTTGAGGATCGAAGCGAGTCGACCTCGCCATCGATGCCCGGCCCAGCGGGCGAGCTCGATGACCTCGGCTGACGGGCCTACTGACGACACCTTGGTGATCTCCCGTAGCACCACGCCCTCAGGCGGCTCCACGTCGGCGGCCACAACCCAGCCAGCTACTCGCCGGTTGTGCAGCTCGACCCGAACCAGCGAACCGACATCGACAATGTCGGCCCACCGCTCGGGGGCTAGATAGTCAAACTCTTTGTCGAGCCCCGATACGTCGGGGACCACCCGAACAACTCGAGGCATGCTCACCAGTAGAGCCTAGGCACCAGTTACAAAAGTCGGTGACACCCGAATAGCAAAGCGAAAGGAACCCACCCCAAAAAACAGAGCAACCAGAGAGGCTGCGCCGCGGAGCAAGCAGCTCAACAAACGACACCCAGATGGCGAAGCGGAAGAGCTACGCCCGACCCAATATGAAGGCTGCGCCGCGGAGCAAGCAGCTCAACAAACGACACCCAGATGGCGAAGCGGAAGAGCTACGCCCGACCCAATATGAAGGCTGCGCCGCGGAGCAAGCAGCTCAACAGTCGACACCCAGATGGCGAAGCAGGAGGGCGCCAGCCCGACTCAAAGAGACAGTGCGCTCTTCACCTCGTCCACTTTGTCGGTGCGCTCCCAGGTAAAGGAGTTGCCGTCTTCGCGGCCGAAGTGGCCGTAGGCCGCAGTGGTGGCGTAGATCGGCCGGCGCAAGTCGAGGTGATCGAGGATGGCGGCGGGTCGAAGGTCGAACACGTCGTTGACGCATGCAGCGATGGCTGCCGGATCGGCGTTCTCGGTACCGAAGGTCTCGACCATCACCGACACGGGGCGAGCAACACCGATGGCATACGCGACCTGCACCTCGCAGCGATCGGCGACGCCAGCTGCGACCAGATTCTTAGCGACCCAACGAGTGGCGTAGGCAGCGGAGCGGTCGACCTTCGATGGGTCCTTGCCGGAGAAGGCGCCTCCGCCGTGGCGGGCCCAGCCGCCGTAGGTGTCGACGATGATCTTGCGACCGGTGAGACCAGCGTCACCGACTGGACCACCGATAACAAAGCGACCCGTCGGGTTGACCAATACTTCGTACGGGTCGTCAGCGAACTCGGCCGGGATCACCGGTCGGATGACATGCTCGATGAGATCGGGCCGAATCATGCTGTCACGGTCGATGCCATCGTCGTGCTGAGTTGAGATCAGCACGGTCTTCAGACGAACCGCTTTGCCGTCTTCGTAGTCGAAGGTGACCTGCGTCTTGCCGTCGGGACGGAGATAGGGAACCGTGCCGGCGCGGCGCACCTCAGTTAGGCGCTCAGCCATGCGATGCGCGGTGTGAATCGGCAGCGGCATCATGGCTTCGTTCTCGTTGGTGGCGTAGCCAAACATCATGCCCTGGTCGCCGGCACCCTGTTCGTCGTAGAGATCGCCGGTTGCCCCGGTGTCACGGACTTCTTCAGATTTGTCGACGCCCTGAGCAATGTCGGCCGACTGTTCATCGATCGCAACCATGACGCCGCAGGTGTTGCCATCGAAGCCGTACGACCCGTTGTCGTAACCGATCTTCGTGATGGTCTTACGAACGACCGAGGGGATGTCAACATAGGCCTCGGTGGAGATCTCACCAGCGACGATGGCAAGGCCTGTGGTGACCATTGTCTCGCAAGCGACTCGACTGTTCGGATCCTGTTCGAGCAGCGCATCAAGGATGCTGTCCGAAATCTGATCAGCCATCTTGTCGGGGTGACCTTCGGTGACCGACTCAGACGTAAAGGTAAAGTTCTCGCTCACAGGCTTCTCGCTTCGTTGTTTCCGGATTGAGGCTTACGATTTAGTGGCTGACGGGCGCGCCGATACGATGTCGAGAACGGCTCCGGCAACTTGATTTTTGCCACGCAGAGGCACATGGACGACAGAGCCATCTGCCCCATGGATCGTGACTTCGTTGGTGTCGTGGGCAAAGCCGACGCCGGGCGCTGAGACATCGTTGGCCACGATGAAGTCGGCCCCCTTGCGCGCGAGTTTCGACCTTGCATTGGCCGCGAGATCATTCGTCTCGGCTGCGAACCCAACAAGAACCTGACCAGCCCGCTTTTGCGAGCCGAGACCGGCCAAAATGTCGTTTGTTGGTTCGAGGACTATCTGGGGAACGCCATCGGCCTTCTTGATCTTCTGATCAGCTTGCTGAGCGGGCCGAAAGTCGGCAACGGCGGCAGCCATGATGATGATGTCTGCGGTGGCAGCCACTTCGTTAACGGCTGCTTCCATTTGGGCCGCAGTGGTGACCTGAACGACCTCGATGCCAGCCGGCACCGGCAACTCGACGGTACGGATCAGCGTGACCGTGGCCCCTCGCCGGTGGGCCTCGACCGCCAACGCGTGACCTTGCTTGCCAGTAGAGCGGTTACCGATGTAACGAACGGGATCGATTGCTTCTCGTGTTCCGCCTGCGGTCACGACTACCGAGCATCCGGCAAGGGGTCGATCCCCGACAAGGGTGGCGACGACTGTCTCGACGATCCGTTCGGGGGCAGCGAGACGACCTTTTCCTATGTCGCCGCCGGCCAGGCGACCCTCTTCGGGGGGTACGACAATGACGCCGCGGTCGGCTAACACGGTCAGGTTCTCTTGCACCGCCGGGTGGTCCCACATCTCGGTGTGCATCGCCGGACACAGGACGACCGGGGCTTCGGTCGCGATAAGTGTTGCCGACAGAAGATCGGCCGAGCGTCCAATGCGATAGTCGGCCAGGACGCGCGCCGTTGCCGGGCAGACAACGATGAGATCGGCGGTCTGTCCCATTGTCGTATGCGGTATCGGGTCGGCGTCGGTCCAAAGACTGGTCTTCACTGGCTCAGATCCGAGCGCTGTAAACGTGGTTGGACCCACCATGTTGAGCGCAGCGTCTGTAAGCACTGGCACCACATGGGCGCCCAGATCGACCAACCGTCGCATGACTTCAATCGACTTGTAGGCGGCAATACCGCCCGTGACGCCTAGAACAACTCGTTTACCCAACAGGCTCTTGGACTCCATCGAGTCTGACATGAGCGAGTCTGACATGAGCGAAGACGACTAGGCAGCGTCGTCGTCGGAGGCTTCATCGCCCTCCGCCACCGGCTCTGGCCGGATGGGAACAATTTTGGCTGCTGCGATCTCCTCGAAGGCGATCGACAGGGGTTTGCGGGCCACCGAAGTGACCTGCGGCGGGATCTTGGTTCCCAGCCCGTCGCCGAGCTGCCCAAAGTACGAATTGATCTCGCGAGCTCGCGTGGAGGCCAGGGTGCAAAGGCCGAACTTGGAGCCAGCGGCGTCCATCAGCTCTTCGACCTTTGGGGTCATCATCGTGTCGTACATCTCAGCCATGGGGGCAGACCTCCGAAGAGTCAGTATAGGCCGAGGAAGTCACCGTTGAGTGGCTTCCCTCGCGGTCATGATTACCTGATAGATCTCATCGGCACAGTTATCGACATCTTCATTGGTTATGCGATGCGCGCCGAGTTCGGCGCCGGCGTCGGCTTCCTCGCGGGCTTTCGCCAATCGTTGTGCAACCTTGTCCTCCGGGTCGCCCCGACGCCGAAGACGATCCTCTTGTTCCGCAGCCGAAGGCGCTTCGAGAAATATCAACAGAGAACCGGGGTTCTGCGCCATCACTTGGCGGGCCCCCTGCACATCGATCTCGAGGACCAGGTCACGACCCAACGGCGCTTCGGGAGTCGGGGTGCCATAGAGGTTGCCAAGGAACTCTGCGTACTCGAGGAATCCGTTGATTTCAATCCGTTCCTCAAAGGCCTCGCGAGTTACGAACACGTAGGCATCCTCGGCCTCACCGGGTCGCCGAGGCCGAGTGCTCCACGATCGACTGAGCCATAACTCGGGGTGCCGTTCCACAAGGACGGCAACAACCGTTCCCTTACCGACGCCGCCCGGTCCGGAGACTACGACGACGAGCGGCTCAGGAAGCGGGGGTTCGGTCAGGAGAATTCCTTCAACAGCTTCTCGCGCTGCTGAGGCCCGAGGCCAGACAGGCGACGCGACTCGGCGATCGACAGTTCTTCCATCTTGCGTCGGGCGGTAACTTTGCCGATGCCCGGGAGCGATTCAAGAACAGCCAAAACTTTGATCTTGGCGATCATGACATCAGCATCAGCCTGAGCCAGAAGCTCGGGAAGGGTGACCGTGCCCATCTTCAGCCGAGCCTTCACTTCGGCGCGGACCCTACGTGCGACTGCTGCCTTTTCAAGGGCGGCTCGACGCTGCTCGTCCGTGAGTTGTGGTGGGTTGGGCATGGGCGAAGACTAACCAAGACATTCACAAGTGATGAGATCAGAGCCTAAGAGAGATCAGTATTATTCCAGACCCGCGAAAAGTTCGCTCGCTGCCACTGCAGGGTCCTTGGCCAAGGTAACGGCTCGACCGACAACAAGAAGGTCGGCCCCAGCGTCGAGCGCCTCGCTCGGAGTTACCGCTTTCGGCTGATCGTGGCGCTCCGCACCTGCGGCGCGGATACCTGGAACGACCCGTGTGGTTCGCGGCGCCATCTCACGAATGTCCTTTAGATCGCTAGCGGCGCAGACAATGCCACCGCAACCAGCCTCGACGGCAAGCCGCAGTCGATTAGGCACGATGTGGGCCGGAGCGTCGTCATCGCTCGTGAGAACGGTGATGGCCAGCGCGGTCGGTTCGGGTAGGCCCGCTTGGCGAGCACCGGTCTGCAAACCGTCGACGCCGGCACGCAACATGGCAGCACCGCCGTGAGCGTGCATTGTCAGGTAAGACGCGCCCAGAGCACCGGCGACACTGGCTGACTTCCCCACGGTGGTTGGGATGTCGTGGAGTTTGATATCGAGGAAAACCTCGAAGCCTTGGTCGATCAAGGTGCCGATGGCGTCGGGCCCAGCGGCGGTAAAAAGCTCGAGCCCTACTTTGGCTACGCCGAACCACGGCTTCAGGGCTCGGGCCAGTCGGGTGGCCTCGACCAGGTCATCGACATCGAGTGCGAGCGCCATACGAGCCCGCAGCTCAGGCGATAGGCCGATGTCCTGGGCGACCGCTGCTTTGGTGCTTTCCGCCATCTGATCTACTCCTGTTGCTGATTTGATACCGCTGAGTTCGGTCTTCAGAACCGCGCTTCACCGATGAGATCAGCGAAGCAATCAATGCCTTGTTTAGCGCACCACCGGTCGAGATCGGTGGTTAGTCGCCCGCAGGCGCGTGGATCGGCGAACGTGGCGGTTCCGACCTCGATCGCCGAAGCTCCGACAAGGGCAAACTCGATGACGTCCTCGACGGTCGCAACCCCGCCCGCGGCCACGATCGGAAGATCGGGAATGGCTTGATGCACGAGGTGAACCGCTCGAACCGCCAGCGGGTGAATGGCCGGTCCCGAAACACCACCTGCTCCCCCACCGAGACGAGGTCTGCGAGTGATCGGATCGATGCTGAGGCCAAAGAACGTATTGACGAGGGTGACGGCTTCAGCGCCGCCGAGCGCCGCTGCCTCGGCGATGGCGGGAAGCCCGGGTCCGACATTGGGACTGAGTTTGGCCCATCGAGGACGGCCTGCCGTCGCAGTGACGGCGAGAACTTCTTCCGTCATTGTTGGCGAGTGAGCGAACAGCTCGTTGCCTGCTTCGGTGTTGGGGCATGAGATGTTGACCTCGACCGCGACAACCGAAGCCGATGCCTTGGCCAGCTGCTCGGCCGCCTCGGCGTAATCGTCAATCGAACGTCCCCAAATCGACGCCACCACCCGAGCGCCGGCGGCCTCGAGTTCAGGAAGCTCACTAACCAACCATTGGCTGACTCCCGAGCCCTGGAGTCCCACCGAGTTGATCATGCCAGAAGGCGTCTGGTGGACCCGGACCGGAGGGTTGCCATCCCACGGAAAGGCGGCGAGTGACTTCACCACGACAGCGCCCAGCGAGCCCAGGTCGACAAACGCACCGAGCTCAGCTCCATGGCCGGCTGTTCCCGACGCGGTCAGAATCGGCGTTGGCAACCTAAGCGACCCGACGGTGGTGGAGAGATCAGGCAGGGCTGACTCCATGGATCGACTGCAGCGACCGAACCTGGAATGGCTGTTCTTCCCACCGAACCAGTCCGTTTGCTGCCGCCCGGGCGGCGGCAACCGTCGTCACGAGCGGCACGCCGGTCTGGGCAGCGGCGGTGCGAATGTACGCGCCATCGGCCCGGGCACCACGACCACGCGGCGTGTTGATGACAAGGTCGATCTGGCCGTCCTCGATCAGAGTGATTGCGTCGGGCCCACCTTCATCGAGTCTCGACAAGATCTGTTTCACCTCGATACCTGCCTTGCCTAGCGCCTCGGCTGTACCGGCGGTGGCGACGAACGTGAAACCAAGCGTTGTCAGCGTGGCCGCCACCTCCATTCCCGCTGGCTTATCTCGGTCGGCCAGCGACAGGAACACCGTGCCGCCGGGGCGAAGGGAAGTTCCGGCAGCCAGCTGGCTCTTGACGAAGGCCAGGCCCGGATGAATATCAATGCCCATCACCTCGCCGGTCGAACGCATCTCAGGACCGAGAAGCGCGTCGCTCTCAGGGAACCGGTTGAACGGAAGCACCGCTTCTTTCACCGACCAGTGACCGGTAACCGGCTCGGCCGACAGCAGCCCCTCAGTGCGGAGCTCGTCAAGAGTGGCCCCGGCCATGACCCGTGCGGCGATCTTGGCCAACGGTCGCCCCGTGGCCTTCGCCACGAACGGCACCGTTCGAGACGCCCGTGGATTAGCTTCGATAACGAAGACCTGGCTGTCCTTCACCGCGAACTGCACATTGATCAGTCCGACAACTTCGAGATCGGCCGCAATGCGCCGGGTGTAGTCCTCCAAGACTCGAATGGTTTGCTCACCCAGATTTGGCGGGGGAAGCACGCAGGCCGAGTCACCCGAGTGCACACCGGCCTCCTCGACGTGCTCCATGACACCACCAATCATGGCGTCGCCCGTCTGATCGCGAATAGCATCAACATCGACTTCGGTGGCGTCTTCGAGAAAGCGATCGACCAGAACCGGGCGTTCGGTCGACAGCCCGCCTTCACGGCCGAGCGACCCAGTGGCATCGAACGCCTTCATCACTCGTCGCAAATCGCCGTCGTCGTAGACGATTTCCATGCCTCGTCCACCAAGCACGTAGCTGGGCCGAACAAGAGCGGGGTAACCAATGCGCCCCGCGACCTCAAGCGCTCCCTCGACAGTGGTCGCTGTACCACCGGCTGGCTGCGGGATCTCGAGCCGAGCGCATAAGGAGGCCCAGTGATCGCGATCTTCGGCCGCGTCGATGGATGCCGGTGTCGTTCCCAGCACAAGTTCAGCAGGGAGGCGGTCGGCCAACTTCAAGGGGGTTTGGCCGCCGAGACTCACGATGATGCCGGTGGGCTGCTCGGCCTCGATGACGTTCATGACGTCTTCATAGGTAAGGGGTTCGAAGTACAAACGATCGGAGGTGTCGTAGTCAGTCGAGACCGTCTCAGGATTGCAGTTGATCATGATGGTCTCGTAGCCGGCGTCGCGTAGAGCGAAGCTGGCGTGAACGCAGCAATAGTCGAATTCGATGCCCTGCCCAATGCGGTTAGGACCGGATCCGAGAATCACGACCTTCTGCCGATCGCTCGGAACAACCTCGGACTCATCCTCGTAGGTGGAGTAGTGATACGGCGTCTTGGCTTCAAATTCTGCGGCACACGTATCGACCGTCTTGAAGGTGGCGACGACACCGACGTCGAGTCGAGCCTGACGGACGGCAGACTCTTCGCAGCCCAGCAGCTGCGCCAGCTGCGGATCGCTGAAACCGAGCTGCTTGGCTCGGCGCCATTCGGGCCTACTCAGATCTCCCAGCGCACGCCCGCTGAGGGCAGCTCGCTCGTCAGTGATAAAGAGCATTTGGTCGAGGAACCAGGGATCAACTTTGGTCGCTGCATAGATGTCATCGACACCGATGCCCCGACGAAGCAAGGCCTCGAGCTGGAAGATGCGATCGGGCGTTGCGATAGAAGCAGTTGCCAGCAAATCGTCGTCGGACAGGTGGTCGAACTGTTCCCCGCTGTCGAGACCGAGCCAACCCTGTTCGAGCGATCGGCACGCTTTTTGGAGACTCTCCGGGAAGGTGCGCCCAATGGCCATTACCTCGCCGACTGATTGCATCGATGTACCAAGATGGCCCGTTGTGCCGGGAAACTTCTCGAAGGCCCATCGGGGAATCTTGGTGACTACGTAGTCAATGACCGGCTCGAAACTGGCTGGCGTCACTTGGGTGATGTCGTTGGGGATCTCATCGAGGGAGTAGCCGACTGCCAATTTGGCTGCAATCTTGGCGATTGGAAACCCGGTTGCCTTAGAGGCCAACGCCGATGACCGACTCACCCTGGGGTTCATCTCGATGATGACTCGGCGACCGTCGACCGGGTCGACGGCGAACTGCACGTTCGAACCGCCCGTCTCGACACCGACTCGACGGAGGCATGCGAATGCTGCATCGCGCATCTCCTGGTACTCGACGTCGGAGAGTGTCTGGATCGGAGCGACCGTGATCGAGTCGCCCGTATGAACTCCCATTGGATCAAGATTCTCGATGGAGCAGATGATCACCTGGTTGTCCTTGTGATCACGCATCACCTCAAGCTCGTATTCCTTCCAGCCAGCAATCGACTCTTCGATCAGGATCTCGGTGATCGGACTGGCGAGAAGCCCGTTGCGGGCAACATGTTCGAACTCTTCCATTGTTGCCGCCATGCCTGTACCCCGGCCTCCGAGGATGTAGGCGGGACGGATAACGATCGGTAGCCCGACCTCCTTGACGATCTTGCGAGCGTCGATCATCGCTGCGTCGACAGCGGCACCCTTGTCGTTGCCGGAGCCTCGGGCAGTTCCGCTGCGGGGGACCTCCATCCCGATTTCGATCATGGCGAGCTTGAATCGCTCGCGATCTTCGGCCGTCGCGATGGCTTCGGCGTCGGCACCGATGAGCTCAACGTTGTGCTCATCGAGCACGCCAGCGGCAACCAGCTCCATCGAGAGGTTCAACGCCGTCTGACCACCCAGCGTAGGTAGCAGAGCTTGAGGCTTTTCCTGTTCGATGATCCGCGTGAGGACCTCGAGTGTGAGCGGTTCGATGTAGGTGGCATCGGCGAACTCCGGGTCGGTCATGATGGTTGCCGGGTTCGAGTTGGCGAGCACGACGCGATAGCCATCTTCTCGCAACACCCGGCACGCCTGCGTGCCCGAGTAGTCGAACTCACAAGCTTGGCCTATGACAATGGGCCCGGAGCCGATCACCAGAATGGTCTCGAGGTCGTCGCGGCGGGGCATATCAGTTGGCCTTCCGGGTCATCAGTTCATCGAACCGATCGAACAAATAGAGGCTGTCGTGCGGACCAGGGCTGGCCTCGGGATGGTGCTGCACACTGAACGCAGGCGCTTCGCGCAGCGCCATTCCCTCGCATACTCCGTCATTCAGATTGATATGGGTGACATCGGCGACGTCGCTGATCGACTCGCCAAGCACGGCGAAATTGTGATTCTGGCTCGTGATCTCGACCTTGCCCGTCGTCTCGTCTCGGACCGGATGATTGGCGCCATGGTGGCCAAAGGAGAGCTTCTCGACCGAACCGCCAACCGCCAACGACAAAATCTGATGGCCCAGGCAAATACCGAAGATCGGTACCTGATCAATCAGCTCCTGGACAGCAGCGATGCCCGTCGGCACCATCTCAGGGTCGCCGGGACCGTTCGAGAGGAAGACCCCGGCTGGGTTCCGAGCCAGGACATCGGCCGCAGATGTGGTCGCAGGCACAATCTCGACCGTGCCGAGCGAGCTGAGGTGCTGGATGATCGAGGTCTTGATGCCGAAGTCGTAGGCCACGATCAACCGATCCGAAGGACCGGTGGATTCCACCCGATACGGCGCCGCAGTGGTGACCTGAGCAACAAGATCGACACCGGCCGTGCCTGGCTCCGCAGCAGCGGCCTGCTTTAGCCCTGCCTCATCGACCGCGTGCTCTCCCTCGGTGGGACCAAATGCTCCGGGAAGGGCGCCCGATGTGCGAAGAATGCGAGTGAGGCGGCGGGTATCGATGCCGCCGATCCCGGCAAGCCCGCGATCACGAAGGAAGGTCTCGAGATGATCCGTTGCCCGGAAGTTCGAATGTCGACGAGTGAGGTCGCGAACAATCACGCCCCGAGCGAACGAACCACTGCTTTCGTTGTCGGCATCGGTAACGCCGTAGTTGCCGATGTGGGGGTAAGTAAAGGTGATGATCTGACCGGCATACGACGGGTCGCTGAGTACTTCCTGGTACCCCGTCAGCGCGGTGTTGAATACGACCTCCCCGGACGCGATGCCCTGCGGAGCACCGAACATCTCACCCTCGAATGTGCTGCCATCGGCTAACACCAACGCGCCGGCGATCATCGAGTTGCCTCGCCGTCGACCACGACCACCTCACCATTGAACACTGTGTGTCGTACCTTCCCTGTCAGTTCGCGTCCCTCAAAGGGTGTGTTGACTGCCTTGCTAGCCATCTCCCGACCCGAGACCACCCACCGAATGTCCGGGTCGATGATCGCCAGGTTCGCCGGATTGCCATCTTCCACCGGCCGACCATGTCGGCCGGACATCCCGGCGATGGCTGCCGGCCGCCAAGAAAGGAGGGCCAGGATCTCGGCGAGAGGAAGATCGAGTTCATCCAACGCGATGGCCAGAGCTGTTTCGAGTCCGAGCATTCCGGGCGGAGCCTGATCGAACGGTCGCTCCTTCGCATCGGGCGTGTGCGGAGCGTGGTCGGTTGCGATGGCATCAATCGTGCCGTCGGCCAGACCTTCCTTGATAGCCAGAACGTCGGCTGCGGTCCGAAGCGGAGGATGAACCTTGAAGTTGGCATCGTAAGTAGCGCACGCTGCATCAGTAAGCGAGAAATGATGGGGTGTTGCCTCCGCCGTGACCGGCAGCCCACCGGCCTTGGCCGCCCGGACCATGCCGACACTTCCGGCGGTGGAGAGATGCTGGAAATGGACACGCACGCCGGTGAGCCTGGCCAAAGCGATATCGCGCATCACCATCAGTTCTTCGGCCTCCGACGGCTGGCCGCCGAGACCCAACCGCGATGACCATTCGCCCTCATGCATCACGCCGCCTTCGGTCAGGGCCGACACCTCACAATGCTGGGCAAGAACAAATTGCACGCCGTCGTTCGAGCGGAGACTACCGGCGTACTCGAGGGCGCGGCGCATGAAGTTGTCGTCCTGCACACCCGTGCCGTCGTCGGTAAACATCCGAACGCCCAAATGGGCGAGCTCGCCCATTGGCGACAAGGCGTCGCCCGCTCTACCGATGCTGATCGCGGCCGAAGGTTTCACTTCACACAGCGCCGAGCGGCTCAAGGCCAGAACGTCGTTGATGACCGCGGCCGAGTCCATACAGGGATCGGTGTTCGGCATGGCGACCACCCCGGTGAACCCACCTCTAGCTGCCCCCCGGCTGCCCGACTCGATGGTTTCGGCCGCTTCGCCGCCTGGCTGCCGCAGATGAACGTGAAGATCGACGAAGCCAGGCGAAACGACGCAGCCCGACACATCGATGACTCGTTCCGCCGTCAGATCAGGACCGACACGGGTGATCAAGCCACTCGTGTCGTCAACTTCGATATCGCCGGACCGCTCACCGAGTTGATCGATAATTCGTCCGCCTTTGAAGACCGTGGTGGTCAACGCTTCACTCCTGGTTCGTTCTTTTCGTCTGCATTCGATTGGTCGGCCGCGAGATCCTCAGCCATCTCGGCCTCCGCCAGGCTGGCCTGGGCCCGCGCTCCAACGACCGAGAACAACACTGCCATCCGCACCGGTACCCCGTGGGCCACCTGGTCGAGCACAACCGAACGAGGATCGTCGGCGACCTCGGCATCGATCTCGACACCCCGATTCATCGGACCCGGATGCATGATCAGCGCATCAGGCCGCAGCCTGGTCGCTCGCTCGGTTGTGAGCCCAAAGAGGTGGCGATACTCGCGGTCGCTCGGCAGCAGCGCTTGGTTCATCCGCTCGTGCTGGATGCGGAGGAGATAGACAACATCGAGATCGGGCAAAATCCGGTCGAGGTCGGGCTCGACCTTCACCGGCCAACCCTCGAGGCTCGGAGGCAGCAACGTGCGGGGTGCAACAAGCACCACCTCGGCCCCCAGCTTGGTGAAAGCGTCCGCGTTCGACCTCGCCACTCGTGAATGCTGGATGTCACCGCAAATGGCGATGCGTTTGCCCTCGAGATCCCCAAGACGATGCTGAATCGTGTACGCATCGAGCAGCGCCTGGGTTGGGTGCTGGTGCCAGCCATCGCCGGCGTTGACGATCGAGGCGTCGGTCCATCCCGCTATTTGCTGCGGGACACCGGAGCTGCCGTGACGGACGACAATGGCGTCGACCCCCATGGCGCTGATGGTCTCGATCGTGTCTCGAAGTGACTCGCCTTTTTTCAACGACGACGACCCCGCCGCGAAGTTGACGACGTCGGCAGACAAGCGGCGAGCAGCAAGGTCGAAGCTGGTACGAGTTCGCGTCGAGTCTTCAAAAAAGGCGAGCACGATGGTGCGACCGCGAAGGGCCGGAACTTTCGGGACATCGCGTTTCTGGGTTTGGGCGAACTGTTCAGTGAGATCGAGCAACTGGCGCAGATCGTCGGCCGTGAGCTCGCCGATCGAGATCAGATGCCTCATGAACGCTCCATCTCACCCAGCTCGACACCATCGATGGTGGCGTTGACGACCTCAATCTTGCTGGTGGGGAGGTTCTTGCCGACATAGTCGGGGCGAATCGGGAGTTCACGGTGCCCGCGATCGACCATGACGGCGAGTTGGACGGCCCGTGGCCGTCCCTGAGCCACCAGCGCGTCGAGAGCGGCACGAATGGTCCGCCCGGTGAAGAGCACGTCATCGACCAGCACAACCACCTTGCGGGCGATGTCGAAGGGAACCTCGGTTGCCGCCTCTGGCAGCACCGGTCGAAGACTGATGTCGTCTCTGTAGAACGCCACATCGAGTTTGCCGACCGCAACTTCGAGGCCTTCGATCTCGGCGAGCGCGATGGCCAATGATTCAGCGAATGGCACGCCGCCGGTTTGTAGCCCGACGATCACGACGTCATCGAGCCCCTGGTTCCGTTCGATGACCTCGTGAGCCATACGGCGGATCGCTCGCTCGACAGCGTCTCGATCGAGCACGGTGGTGCGAGGAATGAAAACACCGCCGTACGGGGGCGTGCGTTTTCGTTCGCGTTCAGCCAACTGACCCCTTCTTCCTCCGTGCCGGCCTCACAGGACCAGCTTCACGGACTCTGGGGGTGAATTCTAAAGGACGGAATCAGTACATCCGCCCCGAAGTGCCATCGTCTCCGGCCCCGCGGGCCGTCTTTAGAGCAGCAGATGCGCCTGACACCATGGCCAGCAGGTCCGACGTGATCGTTATCATGCGGAACCCCTGCTCGATCCGCTTGGCGGCCAAGGCGTGCGTACTGTGAATGCCCGGGGTAACGCCCTTTGCGTTGCAGGCCGCCACAACGGTCGCGAGAGCGTCGTTGAAGCTCTGGTCGTCGTGATCCGATCCCGGGGGAAGACCGAGAGTGATCGACAGATCGGCTGGTCCGACATAGACGGCATCGATCCCGGGGACCTCAAGAATGTCGTCGATGCTCTCTACCGCCTGCACCGTCTCGATCATCGGGATACACAACACCGTCTCGTTGGCTGTGCTGGCGTAGTCAGGTCCGAGGGCCATGCCTGCCCGGGCGGGCCCGTAGCTACGAGATCCCAAGGGGGCATAGCGACAAGAAGCGACCGCCTGCTCGGCCTCGGCGACTGAATTCACCATTGGAATAATCACGCCCATGGCTCCGGCATCGAGCACCTTGCCGATGATGCCCGGTTCGTTCCAGGGCACCCTGACCGTCGGCGTTGCGCCGATTCGTTGCATTGCCTGCAACGAATACAAGACTTCGTTGTAGTCGAGCAGACCGTGTTGCATATCGATGTTGATGTAGTCGAAGTCGAGCGCTCCAAAGTGCTCGGCGGCAATTGAGCTGCCAGTTGACAGCCACAGCCCAAGGGCCGCCTTGTCGTCGGCCCAGACCTGCTTCAGAGTGTTCTTACGCATACCCGCGACCCTAGTGCCGTAGGACTGCCCGGTGACAGGGCCGCGTACGCTAAAGAGTTCGGCCTATCGACTGCGAGTGATCTCAGCCGGCGAAGTACTCGTTGGAGCTAGCCAACACGGCCGCAAGACGAAGATCATCACCGGACTTGAGCACGTCGGCCCAGTAGGCAAGTCCGGCTGCGTCGGGGGCACGGTTGAGGAACTGCAAGTACATCGCCGCCACTCGCGCTTCGCGACTCTCCCGCGATTGGTAGAAACGGTAGGCGACGGTGCCCGTTCCGATGCTGCCGGCTTGGCCCGTCCAATAGCTTCGGCCGCCGTTATCGGCCGATCGATCGAGGAGCACGCCATAGAGATCGACCACCCATGCGTCGTAGGTGCCCCCCTGAAGGGTCACGTACTCCCGACTGCCATAGAAAGAGGCTGCTACCTGCGCCACTGACGACCCGGTCTGGAGCCTAGAGATCCAGTACTGGCTACCCGAGCGGTCGCCCGGCCGGCCCAGGGTGTCGATGTAAAGCTGGTCGACCACGTTGGCTGTCCAGGCCTCACTTACGGCGAGAGCCTGCACGAAGTTGAACCGAGTAGTTCCCGTGGCCAACCGCTGTGTCCAATACTCGAGCTCGCCTGCAGTCGGGTTGCGGCCTACGAAGTCAGCGAACGAGCGAGTGACGAAATCGTTGTAGACCGCTGGTGAGATGCCGCCGGCAGCGGGGGTGTCACCGAGGATCACGACGTCATAGCTGAAGCTTGCGGGGTTGCCACCGACTCGCGCACCATCAACGGTCACCCGGTAGGTGAGATCGACGGTCGGATGCAGGTTCACGCCGACTGGCTCCCACACCAGGATGGGGAACGGGGCGCTGTTGCCAGCTGAGTCGCGATGCACAACGGTGCTGGAGATCGGTGACCCATCCTGCGAAATCGAGACGGTTGCGGCGGAAAAGTCGCCGTTGCGGATACCAACTGACCAACGGGGAAAGACCAACTCGCCTGGGACGAATCCACGAGGTGGCCAGGCAACAAAGCCCTCACTCTCACGGAGTGTCGGCTGGGCGCCGAACACATTGTCAAAGACCCACAGGGTGTTGGACGACCAACCTCCGGTGGCCGGAATGTCACCGGTTCCCATCTGATTCGTCGTTGGGTGCAGGATCCAGTTGCGATGTCCGACCCGGAGGTTGTTGCTGCCCGGGTCTTCCATATAGCCGGTAATCGACTCGGGGCCGGTTCGGCCGAGATAGAGATCGCTCGATTGGGCCGCCTGGGCGCCGCTGGCGGTGTAGCAGGCAAAGCTCGAGTCGGGGGAGTGACTCAAACGTCCGCTGGCGCTCATCATGAGGGCCGCTTCTTGAGCTTGGGCTGACCAGGCGGGGTTCTCGGTTATGCCGGCCGGCACGCCCGCCATCGACCGGAAGAAGTTGACTCGACTGAAGATTGCGTCCCGAAATTCCTGTGACGTTGTTCCCGGGGTACAGCTCGACCGATCGCCGTTCCAACCGCTGCTGGGCGACGGTGAGCCGAACTCCGACTCGTAGGCCGCCACGACGGCACTCCGGTCCTGTGTGTTCAGCCAGTTCGACGCGGCATTGGCTGAGTTACTTCCGACGGGCCCGACACCGGCAAACGATGCGGTGAGTAGAAGAAGAAAGGAGAAGAGCCGGAGAGACCTCGATCGGAGCACGACTGTGTTGTCGTCCACAGAAGGTCAAACATTAAGAACTTTGAGGAATTCGTTTACGCCACTCTGTTTCTTTCACGCAACTTCTTTCACGCAACTTCTTTCACGTCTGTTTCCTTCAAGCCACTTTGTTCGGCAGGTCGCGCGCGATGGCTGCCAAAACACCGTTCACGAACCGACTCGACTCGTCTGTCGAGTATCGACCGGCGAGTTCGACGGCCTCGGAGAGAATTACGCCTGTCGGCGCCTCCCCGTTGAGCATCTCCGAAACGGCGAGGCGCATCACGATCAAGTCGAGCACCGGCATGCGTTCGAGTGTCCAGCCCTTTGCCTTAGCGGCGATGAGTTGGTCGGCCTGCTCTTGGTGTTCGGCCATAGCGGTCATCAGATTCAGCGCGAAAGTCTCTGGTGGCACGACAAGGCTGTCGATCAGCTCGCCGATCGAGATCTTTCGGATGCGGGCTTCGTAGCTCAACTCGACGGCCCTCTCGCGTCCCTCGCGACGGCTGGCCCGGCCCAAAGGCGAGTTTCCGGTCACGCCCGGGTCATGTATTCGCCCGTACGAGTGTCGACCTTCACCCGCTCTCCCGGCCCAACAAAGAGGGGAACCTGCAGCACGAACCCGGTCTCGAGTGTCGCTGGCTTACGGGCGCCGGAGACGCGATCACCCTGGACTCCCGGCTCTGTCTCGGTGATCTGAAGCTCGACTGAAGTCGGCAGATCGGTTCCGACTACTTCGTCGCCGAACTTCAACAGCACGATCGATGAACCCTCGACGAGGTAGTTGACTGCGTCACCCATCGCCACCTCCGAAACGTTCGACTGTTCAAACGTCTCGTTATCCATGACGACATAGTCGGCACCCTCGCGGTACAGGAACTGCTGTTCACGCTTTTCGATGAACGCCCGCTCGATTCGTTCACCGGCGTTGAACCGACGATCGACCACAGACCCCGTCCGCATGTTGCGCAGTGTGGTTCGGACGAATGCACCACCCTTGCCAGGCTTCACGTGCTGGAATTCGACGACGGTGAGGAGATCCCCATTGATCTCGATCGTCATCCCGTTCTTGAAGTCGTTCGTGGTCATTGCCATTGCTGCGTCTCCTCGTTGCGGTGTCGCGTCATCCGACGAAGTCGGGGACGAGGCCCTTTGGGCTGTGGGTGATAGGTACACAGCCGGTTCTGGTGACGATGACCGAATCCTCGACCCGCACTCCCCCGTAGCCGGGGAAATAGGCGCCGGGCTCGACCGTCACCACGAGACCGGCTCGGAGGATACCTACCGAGCGGGGCGACAAGATGGGTTGCTCATGGATCTCGAGGCCGATCCCGTGACCCGTACCGTGGGTGAAATGGTCGGCCATGCCGCGATCAGCCAAGACCTCGCGGCATGCAATGTCGATGGCCACCTGCTCTATCCCGTCCTTAACGGCGGCAACGCCACAACGTTGCGCCGTGGCGACTGCGTCGTAGAGAGCCGCCTGCCTTTCGGTTGGATCGCCACCCGCCACCACCGTTCGTGTCATGTCGCTGCCATAGCCGTCGATCTTTGCCCCGAAGTCGAGCACGACGAGGTCGCCATGCTCGACACGTCGATCGGACGGTCGGGCGTGCGGTAGCGCTGCGTTGGGGCCAGAGCCGACGATTGTCTCGAAACTGACTTCATCGGCGCCCAACAAACGCATCTGATGATCGAGTTCGGCTCCAAAGGCCCGCTCGGTCGGTCGTTCGTCAAGCAATGGGTAAACAACAGCGAATGCGGCGTCAGCTACTTCTGATGCTCGACGGAGTCGGCTGATCTCACCATCGTCCTTGTATTGGCGAAGTACTTCGATCAACCCATCGGTGACGACCAACGTCGCGTCGAGAACATCCTCAAGCCGCCCATATTCGGCCACCGTCAGGTGCGCGGCCTCGATACCGACACGGTCGCGGGCGAGGGCTGCAGCCGCCGCTCCATTGGTATCGACCGTGATCTCGATTTCGGCCTCAACGCCGTTCGCCGCTAGCTGCTGGGGAGCCTGCTCGGCGTATCGGGCGTCGGTAATCAGCAGCAATCGATCGGTCGTGATCACTACCCGACCGTTTGATCCGGTGAAACCGGTGAGCCAGCGAACGTTGACCGGTTTCGACACCATCAGAGCATCGATACCGGCCCCATCGAACTCGCCGCGCACCTTGTCGACGCGAGCCACCACCGCCATATCGACAAGCTTGGTCTTAGCGCTCATCAGACAGCGCTCATGAGACTGCGAGCAAGGCATCGAGAAGCAAATCGACGTCGTCGACGATCACCGACTCGACCCCGTCCGGTCCATCAAGCACGAACGTGATGCCGTCAGTGGCCTTCTTGTCCTTTCGAAACAGCTCGACCAAAGCATGGTGATCAGAGTTTGCGGGCACCGTGGTAGCCAAGCCGAACTGCTCTACCAACCGTCGATGCTCGTCGACGGACGCGGCCTCGATTCGACCCAGCCGTCGAGCGACTTCAGCCGCATATACCAACCCGATCGCGACGCCCTCGCCGTGCCTGATGTCGTACGCTCCGGCCGTTTCGAGTGCGTGCCCAAGGGTGTGGCCATAGTTCAGAATGGCGCGCCGGCCCCCTTCACGCTCGTCGCTGGCGACAACGTCGGCCTTGATCCGGACACACGTGGCGACTTGTTCTGCGAGGTCGAGTTCGTCGAGTCTGCGGCCGGCGAGGTGATCGCCGCCAATGAACTGGTACTTGGCCAACTCGCCGAGGCCGCTGGAAAACTCTCTTGCCGGCAATGTTGCCAACGTATCGGTGTCACAAATGACGGCCGCTGGCTGCCAAAAGGCCCCGACAAGGTTCTTGCCCTCGGGAAGATTGACGCCACATTTTCCACCGATGGCGGCATCGATCTGGCCGAGCAGCGTGGTGGCAACGTGGATCACGTTGATCCCCCGGTGATAGCTGGCAGCGAGGAAGCCGCCGAGGTCAGTGACGACTCCGCCGCCCACGGCGACAACCAGATCTCGGCGTGTCATGCCCGACTGGGCCATTTGCCGAGCCAGATCTTCGACGACGCTGAGCCGCTTGGCCGCCTCGCCGTCGGGCACGGTGAATACCTCAAACGGCAGGCCGGGATCGACGGTCACACCCACACCAGTCTGCGTAACAACCGCAACTCGTTGTGTACCCGGAGGAATAAGGGACGCGAGATCAGCGATTACCCCAGGGCCAACATGAACCGGATAGCTCCGCCCATCAGGAAGCGGAACGGTCTCGACCAAAGTCCTCACAGGACCCGAGGCTACTGTCAGCCGACGACCGCAGCGCTCACAGGAGCAGCGGCCACAATCACGATCGTCGCCGCGGCCAAGAACGGGCCCATGGGAATCTCGGCCCGTCGATCGCCTCGAATCGCGTTGAGAATCACTCCGGACACGCCGGCGACCAGAAAGCTAAGCAGGATGGCGTAGAAGACAAGCCGGACGGCGATCATCTGTTCGGTCGACATCCAACCAAGAAAGAGGCCGAGACTCGGAGCCAACTTGACGTCACCGAGACCCATTCCAGGCGGGTAAGCCAAAAATGCTGCCCCAAGAATTCCACCAAACAGCAGGGCGCCGATGAGCGCTGGCCAGATGCGATCTTGAGCCCCGTCGGATCCGCTCAGCACCAGCACCAGCACCAGTCCGGCCAGGAGAGTCGGGTAGGTCAGGATGTTCAACAGCAGATGAGTCTCAATATCAATTACCGACATAGTGACGAGAGCGGCGAAAAACAGCAGATAGGGCACCAGATCGATACTCATGCCAAAGCGAACACCGGCGGCTGCGAACGCTGCTGCGGTTGCGAGGTCAGTGAGGGGATACCGCCACCACGAGTGCGAGGTATCGGTGGGGCAGCGACGAAACCACGAGAAGACCGGAAGCAACGACGCATTACCGAGGCTGCAGCGACAGACCTGGCATCGATGCTCGGCTGCCAGTTTCTCGCGGTCGACGGCTCGGTCGACAATCACCCCCAGAAGAGGGCCAACAACCAGCCCGCAAAGAAAGAGAAAAAGCGCCAGCATGTATCAGCGTTCGCTCTTGAGGTAACGCATCAGCAAGCTTCCGCCTTGCTCTTCGGTGGATGGGGCCTCGTCGCCCTCGGTATCGGCCACGGGCTCGGCGCCCGGCATGACCGGGGCATCGTTAAGCGACTCACGGAACGAGTCGATCTCCGCGGGTGACGGCGGTGCCGGCATATCGCTGCCCATGGACTCAGCGGCGAAGGACTCGACACCACTGACGTCCTCGATGCTGTCAGAAACGAACATCGGTTCCGACATGGGATCCAGGTCGGGAGCGCTGAAGTCGGGAGCAGCAGGAGCTTCGCTGAATACTGGGGGTGCCGGCATCGGCGGGCGCTCGGAACGGGGAACGGGCGGTGCAGCGGGCAGCTCATCGGTCATGCCGATCTGGGCGGCGGTCTCAACGGCACCGATAGAGAAGGGATCGTTTGTGTCAACCGAATCGGTGGTCGAGACCGAATCAGCGAAGCTCATCGGCTCAGGCTGAAAGGCGGCGAACGACGAAACGGCCTCCTCGATGAGATCATCAGGATCAGGGGCGGCGATTGGAGTCATTGCCCGACCGAAAGAGACATCGGCGGCTGGAATTGTTTCCTGCGCCATCGCTGCCGGGGCAGCGAACATCGAGTCGTCGACGGGCTCGGCCTCAAGCGCCAAGAACGCCTCGACGTTGGGTTGTGGCCGGGGAGTCGGGACGGCTGGCGGCTCGTCGGACACGTTGCTCCGGGTTGCGGCCTCGAACTTCGGCTCGGGCTGAGCGACCTCTGTGACCGGCTGTTCAATGGCAACCGGTCCGGTTTCAACAACCATCGCGGCGCCGGTCTGGGCTTCGTCGATCGCCAGCTGATTGCCGGCGATCTCGGCAACCGCTCGGTCGGCGACTGCCGGCGAGTGAGCAACAACTGGAGGGTCGGCAACCACTGGCTGGGCGACAACCATCTCGTCACGGACCATCGCATCACTGGCAGTTTCATCGACCCCGGACCGGGCAGCAACAGCCTCGTCAGCAACGGCCTCGTCAGCAACAACCGGGTCACTCTGCGAACGGGCATCCTCGTTTATGTCGAGCAGTTCTTGTTCGATCAGCTTCTTCAGCATGCGGCTGACGTCAACCTCGCCCAGCTCGAGATCCACCGAGACCTCGCGTACGGCGGCTCGTGAGCCGACCGTCACGAGCAATCTCCACTGCTCACGAGTGATCGTGACTTCATCGGCTGAAAGCTCGGGCCGTGGGGTCAGAATGTGGTCCATCGACGGCACAACAGCGGCGATCTCGTTCCACTCTTGTAGGCGCTCACCGGCTGTCGCCACCACCAAGTCGACGATCTGCGAGCTGCTCGGATCGTCCGAGTTCTCATCGGCCGTAAAAGAGAAGTTGCCGCTATTGAACCGCATCAGCTCAAAGACTGAGTCCTCCACCGAGCAACCGGCAGCGGCGCCGAACGAACCATCGACGAGTTGACCGTCGTGGAGCCAGAGCGATCCAGTTCCCCGGTCGCCACTCACCCGCAGGCGACCTGTCTTTGAGGTCCCGGCCAGCAGGCCGAGAACCTCGTCGAGGGTAAAATTATCGAGCGAGCCTTGCAGCATTGGGAGCCACCCTTAACGGTGATGAGACAGTGGAGGACCTCGATTGAGGCAGTCCTGAATAGTTCGGCCGCTCAACGCTGCCTTTAAGGCATTTGAGAGAATCTTCTAGTTCACTTGCCCTAGTAGCCCTTCTCCTTCGTTTGCCCTAAGCCGGCGTGCGTAGGGCGGCCGTCATCACGTCAATTGGCGCCGACTCACCCGTCCAGAGTTCAAATTGAAGCGCGGCCTGATGGACCAACATGCCAAGGCCGCCAAGCGTTTTCACCCCACGAGTGGCTGCCGCATCAAGCAACGGTGTGAGCTCGGGTTGATAGACGATGTCTACCACCAGCTGTTGGGCGCCCAGAACTTCAGGGTCGAGGGGCAGTGCGTCGGGCGCCGGCCCGCCGTCCATACCAACGGCCGTGGCGTTGACGATGACATCGACCTCGGCAAGGTCATCAGGCGTACCGACGGCGGCAACATCACTTGCCTCCGCGGCATCTTCGGCCCGTGATTGGGTTCGGTTGATCACCAACACTCGTTCCGCCCCCGCCGCTCCGACGGCGTGAATAATGGCCCTCGCTGCGCCCCCAGCACCGAGCACGGCGACCCGCGCTCCCGATAGATCAATGCCAGCGCCGTGCGCTACCGAGGCGACGAAGCCTGCTCCATCGGTGTTGTGGCCGACCAGCATGTCCCCGTCGCGGGCGACGCAGTTGCACGCCCGCAGCCGCGTTACTGCCTCGGTCTGACGATCAACATTTTGGGCTACGACTTCCTTGTGAGGCATGGTCACTGACAGCCCGTCGATCCCAAGGGAACGCATGGCGTCGAGAGCAATCGCTCCCGAGCCTGCGGCGACTGGCAGCGCGACGTACACCCAATCGAGTCCAACAGATGCGAACGCCGCGTTATGAATGGCAGGCGACCGTGAGTGGCGTACAGGATCGCCGATGACAGCTGCCAGCCTCGTCCGGCCGCTGATCCATGCTCGCTCGGTGGTCAGCGGCTCGGTGGTCAGCGGCTCGGTGGTCAGCGGCTCGGTGGTCAGCGGCTCGGTGGTCAGCGGCTCGGTGGTCAGCAGAGCCCCTTCTCGACACAGATCGCCTTGGCTTCAGCGAATTCTTCGTCGGTCGTGGCAAAAGTGTGCAGGCCACTCGCGTCGGTGAGCACGTAGTACATGAATTCGGTCTCGGCCGGGTTGATCGCTGCCTCGAGCGAGGCTCGACCTGGCGCACCAATGGGTGTCGGCGGCAAACCGATGACGTTGCGACACCCGAAGGGATTGTCGGGAGCTTGCAGGATCTCGTTGGTGAGCTGGACCCGACGATCGCCGGCACCGTAGATGCACGTTGCGTCGATTCCGAGGGCCCATTGCTCGCGCAAGCGGTTGTAGATGACCGAAGCGACAAGTGGGCGCTCTTCGTCAAACTTTGCTTCCGCTTCGACCAGGCTGGCCACGACGAGAACTTCGTAGGCCGACCGGTTGAGCTGCGTTTCCGCCGCACCAAAACCGAGGTCGCCCGTAACGGCGGTGAACTGGTCGCTCATGCGCAGCAGCACGTCCAGCGCGGTGTCGTCGACATTTACCTCGTAGGTGTCTGGAAAGAACAACCCCTCCCAACTCTGAGAGTCGGGTGGGCGGTAGCGGGGAACGATCTGTCCCGAACCGAGCACAGCCCGAAGCTCGGACTCGGTGACATTGTCGAGCTGGCTGGCGATCTCAGGAAGCATCTCTTCGATCCAGAGGCCCTCACGGATAGTGAATCGCTGGTACTCCTGAGGGGTCGGTCCGAGATTGAGAACGGCGATGGCCTCCTCGGCCGAAGAGTTCTGTTGGAGGAAGTACTCGCCCGCCCCGAAGTTGCCCTCGCCCTTCCACTGCGCGAAGTAACGGAAGAACGTGCTGTTCGGAATGATGTTCTCAGACTCAAGCTGGCGGGCGATGTCGGCCGTGGTTGCACCAACGGGCACGACGAGATCAACAACTTCACCCGGTTCGCCTTCAGGATCGAGCTGCGCCGCGAACCAGCCGCTGGCAACCCCATACAACCACCATCCGGCCAACAAAATGAGAGCGATGGCTACCAGGCCACGAAGGAACCGGAGGCCGGCGGGCCGCACCGTGACAAAGCTGTCGTCGTCATCCCAACCGATCTCGGTCTCGACCGGCACAGCGACGCGCTTGGACTGTCGTTTCGAAGCGGTGAGCGCCCCTGCGCTGGCCAGCACGCCTCGACTCTCGGGAGCCTCGGTGGCGTCGGCCGAACCGACCTCGTCGTATACGTCCGCGTCATCACCGACGTCGCTGACCTCGACCCGCTCAATATCTTCGTTGTCCGAAACCGTCACCGACATCATCGTAGGCGCCGATGCGGGGGCCCCGGTGTCAATCCTCGCGGTCGTCGCCCAGCCCCGGCGAGTGATCATCCCCCGACCTGACCATCGAGCCAGGCCTGGAGGAGGACAGCGGCGGCCGTCGAATCGATCATCTGACGACGCTGGCGACCGCGGACGCCACCGTCGCGCAGCGCCCGGTCTGCACTGACCGTCGTGAAGCGTTCATCCTGAGTCATGATCTCAACACCGAGCCCGGCGCGCCGTAGGCGTTTCTGGAGGCCTCTGATCTCCGACAGAATGGCCGCTGCGGCAGGACCAAGTGATCCATCGAGGGAGTAAGGAACACCGGCGACAATTCGCGTTGCACCGGTTTCGTGAAGCAGCTCGAGGATCTGGCCGTGTTCGATCTGCCGGTCTCCGACTCTCTTGATGGTGTCGAGCGGGGTGGCGAGAACGCCGCGATCGTCGCAGACAGCGATCCCCACTCGCTTCTCACCAAAGTCGATACCCAGAGACCTCACAGCAGCGAGACCTAGATGCCGGCCGCGGTTCGGGCCAGCGAAAGCGCCTCGTCGAGGCCGGCTGGATCCTTGCCCCCGGCCATGGCTACGTCGGCGCCCTTTCCTCCGCCCCCCTTGATGGCCTTGGCTGCGTCGGCGATCAACACGCCGGCCTCAAGCCCGGAATCGGGGCGAACCGCAGCAATCAGGGCCGCCCCGCCGCCGGTCGGGGCGCCAGCAAGCACCACGGCTCGGACTCCCTCGACATCACGAATAGCTATGGCGAGATCTTTCAGCGCATCGCGGTCGAGGTCGTCGACCCGACTGACGACCACGCCGCCGACGGCTTCGCTCGCGAGTTCGCCGGCCTGGCCTATGGCGAGCTGGCGACGCATGCTGTTCAGTTCGTCTTTGAGATCTTTGATCTCGGCCAGACGCTTGTCGAGCGTGTCGGCCACCTCGGTGCGGGGAACATTGAGCGCAGATGCAGCGCGATCGACGACCTGCTGCTCGAACCGCAGCAGATCGATGGCTCCGGTCCCGGTGACGGCCTCGACTCGGCGGAGGTTCGAACCAATCGACCCCTCGCTGACAATCTTCAACAAGCCAATGTCGCCCAGGGCCGACACGTGGGTCCCACCGCAGAATTCGAGCGACGGCCCAGCTCGGAGCACTCTGACGAGGTCTCCGTACTTGTCACCGAAGAAAGCAATAGCCCCCATCGCCTCGGCCTCGGCCTTCGTGACCTCGGGATGATCAGCGGCAGGATTCTGAAGAACCTCGGCGTTGACCAGATCCTCGATCTGATTGATCTGTTCGTCAGTGACCGGCTCGAAGTGGGAGAAGTCGAACCGCAGCCGATCTGGGGCAACCATGGAACCCTGCTGCTTCACATGGCCACCCAGCACCTCGCGCAGCGCCCAGTGCAGCACGTGGGTCCCCGTGTGGTTGCGACGAATGGCATCGCGACGAACCCCGTCGACGGTTGCCGTTGCCGACTGACCCGGTTCGAATGAACCTTCGACGTCCTCGATGTAGTGCAGGTGGATGCCACCGGGGCCCATCCGAGTGTCGATCACCTTGGCCGAAGCCGAGGTGGTCATGATCATGCCCGTATCACCGATCTGGCCACCTGATTCGGCATAGAAGGGGGTCTCCATCAACACGATATACGGCTGTTCGACTTCGGCGAAGTGGAAATAGATCTGTGTTTCCAGCTGATCGTCGTCTCGAACGAACCCCGCTTTAGGATCGAGATCGGCAACCGCCGAAAGGAGGTCTTCGAGCGTGTCGACTGTGCCCATCGTCTTACGGGCGTCCTTTGCCCGTTGACGCTGCTCGGCCATCGCCACGTCGAAGCCGGCCCGATCGATCGAGTAGCCCCGCTCGGCCGCCACCTCTTCGGTGACTTCATACGGAAACCCGTAGGTGTCGTGGAGCAGAAACGCGGTCGATCCTGGAAGTTCAGAGCCTTCCGCGATGCCGGTGAGGTGGTCATCGAGAATCTTGACGCCGTTCGCCAACGTGCGCCGAAACTGCTGCTCTTCTCGCTCGACGACCGAGCGGACCAGATCGTGGGAATCAATCAACTCGGGATAGTCGGGGCCCATGATCTCGACGACGGCATCGACCAACTTTGGGGCGACGATCTCGTTGACACCCAGTAGGTAAGCGAAGCGAATCGCGCGACGCATGATGCGACGGAGGACGTAACCGCGGTCCTCGTTCGAGGGGAACACACCATCGCTGATGAGGAACGTCATGGTGCGGGCATGCTCAGCCAATACTCGAAGAGCCAAATCGGTGGCGTCGTTCGTGCCGAGAGAGACGCCGGTGGCTGCCTCGGCTGCGGATGTCAGCCTGACCATCTCGTCTATCTCGAAGACCGAGTCCTTCTGTTGGAGCACCGAAAGGATCCGCTCAAGCCCGGCACCTGTGTCGATCGAGGGCTTCGGCAACGGCGAGGTATTCCCGGCCTCGTCGGTCTCGAACTGCATGAAGACAAGGTTCCAGATCTCGACATATCGCTCGTCGGCCGCTGGGTTGGCCGGCCCTCCCTCGGGACCGTAGGCCGGCCCTTTGTCCCAGAAGATCTCTGAACACGGCCCGTTGGGGCCCGTGTCGGCCATGCGCCACCAGTTGTCCTCGTCGAGCCTTTGGATGCGCTCGCGCGGCACACCGACGTCGTTGGCCCAGATCTCTTCAGCCTCATCGTCGCTGAGATGAACCGTTATCCACAGCCGCTCGGGATCCAGCCCGAGCACATCGGTAAAGAACTCCCAGGCCATTGGAATGGCCGTGTCCTTGAAATAGTCACCGAAACTGAAGTTGCCCATCATCTCGAAGAAGGTGAGGTGACGCTTTGTTCGGCCTACTTCATCGAGATCGTTGTGCTTGCCCCCCGCCCGCACACACTTCTGCACGGTTACCGCCCGATTGTGGCTGGGTTTCTCCTCACCGACGAAGTACGGCTTGAACGGCACCATCCCCGAGTTCACAAACAGCAAGGTCTGGTCGTGGGGGATCAGACTCGCCGAGGCGATCTGCTGGTGATCGCGTTCGGTGAAGAACTCAGTGAAAACACGGCGCAGTTCGTTGGCCTTCATACCGCCATGAAGGCTAGCGGTCCCAGGGCTTGCGGGGTCGCTGATAACTACGTTGCACTCGGTTGACGGGGGCGGCGGGTAACGACGGCCGAAATCGACGCCTGCCGTCGGCCACCGGATCCGGTACCTCAGGGAGCTCGTCATCGGAAACGTTTCGCAGATCGAGCCGCGCCTCGAGTGCGGGACCATCGCCCTCGGTCTGTTGGACGTACTGTGCCTTCAGCTCGCGACGGTCAAGCTCGGTCTGCACCCGCAGATCACTGGTGGCGTTCGAAATCTTGTCGTTAACGGCCCGTCGGGTGCCTGCCACCGAAGCACCAATCGACCGAGCGCCGCCCGTCGCAGTTCGGGTCATGGAGACAGCGGTGCTGGTTGCACCAGCGGCTCCCTTGGCAATCATGAACGATGTGCGAGCGGCGCCAGCGGCAGCAACGACGGCACCGGCCGTGCGAACAACCTCGGCTGGCAAGGCGTCGGCGGCGCGCGCTAGCGACGGCGGCAGCCGCTCCTCGATCTTCTCCGTCGCCCGGTCGACCGACTGCTCGGCCTTGCGCTTGCTCAGGTAGGAGACCCCGGCTCCGACCGCCATCCAAGTCAGGCGAGTTGGGATCATCGGGCGGTCTTCGTCATCGGACCCTCACCTGTGTCGCTTGCTCGTTGCGACCCTGCGTCGACTTCTCCTTGCGCCGCTTGGCGAAAAGCCAGCCTCTGGCCACTTTGCTGGTGCCCGAGGCCACGGCCAACGTACGGATCAACGGGTCCTGCACCGCTTCGTGGGTGCGACGCGACGTTTCGGATATGGCCGTCGTTGCCTGGTCGGCCCGGTCGAGCACGAGATCGACCTTGTCGAGCTCGGCATCGGCGTCGGCTACCAGCTGACGCAGTTCACGAAAGGCGCCAACCCCTTCTTCGCGCAACTGGTGCGCGGTATCTTCGAGCTTGGCCAGAGTGTTGTTGAGATTGTTGACGGCCGTCACGAGAAAAACGGCGGCGACCACCACGGCGATGGCGACGATGATGGCAGCGAATTCAGCGATCGACATCAGTACCTTCGACAGCCGTGCTTTCTTGCCTCTGGTTCTTGAGCATCTGCGCTTTAACCTCTGCCTCGTACCCGTGATCGGTTGGCCGGTAATACCGACGCTCTTCCACCTCGGCTGGACGGTACTGCTGCTCGGTCCATCCTGATTGGTGATTGTGAGGATAGTCGTAGCCCTCGCCGTGACCTAGCGAGGCAGCGCCGCGATAACTGCCGTCTCGCAGATGCATCGGGACTTCACCCGCAGGGAGATCTTGCACATCCTGCATTGCTTGATTGATTCCGAGGTAGGCCGCGTTCGACTTCGGAGCCGTTGCCAGATGAACAACGGCCTGGGCCAAGTTCAGCCGGGCCTCGGGCAAACCGACGAACTCGACAGCGTGAGCCGCTGCGTTGGCGATCAGCAGACTCATCGGGTCGGCCATCCCGACATCTTCAGATGCAAGCACGACCAGCCGTCGGGCTATGAACCGGGCATCCTCGCCAGCTGCGAGCATCCGGGCGAGCCAGTAGAGCCCGGCGTCGGGATCGGAACCTCGGATGCTCTTGATGAACGCGCTGATGATGTCGTAGTGCTCGTCCCGTCCGTATCGGAGCGACTTGAGATCGGTCGCCGACTCGGCATGAGCAAGCGTGACCTCGACCGGGGCCTCGGGATCGGCGTCGGGATTGTCGGTGGCGGCGAGAGCAACAGCCACTTCGAGGGTCGTGAGCGCCTGCCGTCCATCTCCCGCAGCGCGTCCAGCGAGGTGGGCGATGGCGTCGTCGGTCGACTGCGCCCGCTCGGCCGCGAGACCGCGACGTAGGAGCACAGCCAGATCCTCATCGGTGAGCGGCTCTAGCCGGAACAGTGTGCTGCGGCTGCGGAGCGGGGCGTTCACTTCGAAGAACGGGTTCTCGGTCGTCGCACCGATCAAAATGAGCACACCTGACTCAACAGCTGGGAGCAGCGCGTCCTGCTGAGCCTTGTTGAACCGGTGAACCTCATCAAGGAACAGGATCGTTCCTCGCCCATGAGCACCAAGCCGTTCCTCTGCTTCGGAGATCACGGCTCGGACATCCTTTACTGTGGCTGTCACGGCGCTGAGCTGAACGAACTCCTTGACCGAGTCCTTCGCCACAAGGCGAGCCAACGTCGTCTTGCCGGTGCCCGGTGGACCCCAGAACAGAACCGACGACAACCGGTCGGCCTCGACAAGTCGGCGAAGCGGGCCGCTCGGACCGAGCAGGTGCTGTTGTCCGACCACTTCAGAGAGCGAACTTGGCCGCAACCGGGCAGCAAGGGGCGAGCGGGCTTCCAGCCGAGCAACGGCTGCATGGCTGAAGAGATCACCGCTCACGTCGATCGAGCGTAACCTGTCCGGTCATGAGACAAGCCGTGACCTACGCCCTCTATGTCTGGCTTGCCCTCTCGTTCATTGCCATCGTCGTGCGGCAGTTCACCAAGCCACGCGGAATGAGCAAGGCTGCCGAAGGCACGCCTGTCTTGAGCGGCACCGACAACGTGGCCGCGTTGCTGGCCGAAGAGACCCACGCCGCAGCTCTGGTCGGCGCGGAAACAAACACTGCGATGGCCCCGGCACCGGCTGCGGCTGGAGCCACCCCTGTCTCGATGACGAAGGAGACAACCGACCCTGACACGCTCAAGGTCCCTGTCCCGACAGTTACACCTGTTAGTCGGACTGACATCGCCCCTCCCCCAGTCGAGCTGCAACGATCAAGCCCCGTTTCTCAGGCCCCCATGGCGGCTATGGAGACCGCGCCTACCGAGACCGCGCCTACCGAGACCGCGCCTACCGACATCGCGGCCATGGGTGGAGCAGCTAGAGACACCTCGCCGCCGACCTCCGACCTGGCCAAGCTGCTGGCCGGCATTCGCCTTCCCCACGATCTGCTACCCGTCGTCCCGTCCGGCCGCGAGCCCTCGGATCAACATGTAAGTCTCATGACCTCGGTGGCCCCGGCCGACATCGTTGGTCCTGCCGTGGCCGACGAGCTCGAGCGCCTTGGGTATCAGCTCGAACCAGCGAACGAGTCGCAACTTCTCGGTCGTCGTGGTGACGACATCTTGACCGTGTCGATCATCATTTCGCCGGCGACGACCGAGAGTGGCGGCGTCCAGGTCTACCCAGCGGCAAAGGATCAGGACGTTGTCGTCACGATTGATGCCGGAGTCCCACCCACCACTTCCGTGGGTCTCCTCTAACTTCAGCTGCCTTTGGCTGTTCCCCCTCAAGATCTTTGGCCCGGCGGCTGGGGAGCTACCTCGCTGCAGGGGCAACCCCGTCAGCTTCGAAGTCACATGCCTTGTGGGCGCCGTCACAACGCGGCTTGGTCGCCGATGCGCCGCAGCGACAGAGAGCCAGTCGTTCGCCGCTGCTCACGCTCGTGCCGTCGTCGAGTGTGAACGGACCGCTGATCATGACCGGACCGTTCTGCCGGAGCTCGATGCGGATTCCCTCGGGAGTCTGCTGTTCGTCTTCACTCACAATTACACCTCGTAGCTTTGGGTTAGAGCCGGTTCGCTTCGGATCGATCTCTATCCTTGACGCAGATCCAATGGGAGACTGACTCGGTTCAGGACGTCCAGTCTGGACTCAGGTAGTCGGCGGAAGCAACCGGAGTCCGAGCTCGGCGAGCTGCACTTCGTCGACCGCCGAGGGGGCACCCGTGAGCGGGTCGAGGCCGCTTTGAGGTTTCGGAAAGGCGATGACCTCTCGGATGTTCTCTTCGCCGGCGAGAATGGCGCCGAGACGCTCGAGCCCGTAGGCGAAACCTCCGTGCGGTGGAGCTCCGTACTTGAAGGGTTCGAGAAAGAAACCGAAGCGACGATTGGCCTCTTCCTCGTCGATGCCAAGTAGTGCAAAGACTCGTCGCTGCAGATCAGGTTCGTGAATTCGAATACTGCCCGAGCCAAGCTCCCAGCCATTGAGCACGAGGTCGTAGGCCCAGGCCCGCACGGACATTGGATCGCTCTCGAGCTTGTCCAGATCTTCGGTATGAGGGTGACAGAAGGCATGATGGCCGGGCTTCGGCCGACCAGTGGCGGCATCGACACCGACGAACAGCGGGAAGTCAACGACCCATACGTACTCATAGGGCCCCTCGCTCACTGGGGGGCGACCAACTCGGTTGCGAAGCTCACCCAGCACTTCGCAGGTAGTCATCCAGTCATCGGCGATCAACAGAAGCAGGTCGCCTTCGACAGCAGCAAAGGTCTCGATGAGCGCTGCGGTCTCGGGCTCGGTGATGAACTTGGCGACCGGAGAGTCGAACGTTCCTTCGCCCGTGACCTTGAGCCAGACCATCCCCTTGGCCCCGATCGACTTAGCGACGTCGGTGAGGCCGTCGAGCTTGTTTCGGCCGTAGTCGGCGGCGCCCCCATCGACCTTGATGCCCTTGATGGCCTCGGCTGTAGAGAACGCGTTGAACCCGGTTTCGGCGAAGACGGAGGTCAGTTCAGTGAGCTCCATGTCGAACCGCAGGTCGGGCTTGTCGCTGCCGAATCGCTCCATGGCATCGTGCCACGTAATGCGAGGAATAGGTCCCGGGCGCGCGCCAGTGACTGCCTCGGCTGCGTCAAGTACCGATACCTCGGCTGCCGAGAGCACATCGTCGACGTCGACGAAACTCATCTCCATGTCGAGTTGCATAAATTCGTACTGACGGTCGGCCCGAAGATCCTCGTCGCGGAGGCACCTCGCAACCTGGAAGTAGCGGTCGAGACCACCAACCATGAGGAGCTGCTTGTAGAGCTGCGGAGACTGCGGCAGGGCATAAAAGTTGCCGGGCCGCTGCCGAGATGGGACGAGGAATTCTCTGGCCCCTTCTGGCGTCGACGGCATCAGCATTGGCGTCTCGACCTCGACGAAGCCCTGTTTCACCATGGCGCTGCGCACCGTCGAATTGACGGTGGACCGCACACGCAAATTTCGTTGCATGCGAGCCCGGCGAAGGTCGAGATAGCGGTGCTTGAGACGGACCATCTCATCGACATCGTCAGCCCGGTCGTCGAGCGGGAACGGTGGCGGCTCCGCCACCGACAAGACTTCGACACTGCAGTTGTGGAGTTCGATCTCGCCGGTACCAAGATCGGTCTTGACCGTGTCGGCGGTGCGGGCAACGACCTCACCGGTGATCCGGACCACATACTCGCTACGGACGTCGACATCGTTGTCGACGACTGCCTGAGTGATACCGCTGTGATCGCGAACGTCGACGAAGGCCAAGTGTTCGCCGTGTTCACGGCGTCGGTTGACCCAACCCGCCAGGGTGACGGTTTCTCCGACGTGGTCGAGCCGGAGCTCACCGCACATGTGGGTGCGCATCATGATTCGAGCATCTCCTTGACCTTGGCGACGAGCTCTGACCGGGCCACCAGCACTTGCTCACCGTCTGTTCGCATTGGGCGGAGGCTGACCATATCGGCCGCAGCCTCATCGGCCCCGACTATTGCTGCCACCGGAGCACCCGATCGGTTCGCCCCCTTCATCTGAGCCTTCATCGAGCGACCGTCGAAGCTCCGATCGGTACGGATACCGGCGGTGCGGAGTTCATCAACAATCTCGATGGCTTCGAAGCCGTCGGTGGTGGCGACAACCCACACCTCGCTGGCAAGGTCGGGTGGGTCGAAAACCCCGTCAGCGTCGCAAGCCAGAAGCGTGCGATCAACCCCGAGGGCGAACCCCACGCCGGGATCTTCTGGGCCACCAAGGTCGGCGACCAGGCCGTCGTACCGACCACCACCGCCCACTGCGTTTTGAGCGGCGTCTAGCCCGACGGCGGCAAACTCGAACGTGGTGCGGGTGTAGTAATCGAGGCCTCGAACTAATCGCGGTGCCAACGTAAATGGCACCCCGAGGGCCTTGAGCCCCGCTTGCACCCGGTCGAAGGCCACGCCGGCCTCGTCGGACAAATAGTCAACGATCGAGGGGGCAGCTTCGACCAGCGGGGCATCGGGCTCGCGTTTCGAGTCGAGCACTCGCAGCGGATTGATCTGCAAGGTGGCCCGACTTTGCTCGGTGAGGGCATCGATGTCGGCCTCGAAATGTGCTCGCAAGGCATCGAGATAGCGGGGGCGATCCGCCTTGTCGCCGAGGGAGTTCAGCAACAACGTCACCCGGTTCAACCCGAGCCGCTCGAAAAAGCCGGACGCGAACGCGATCAGCTCGATGTCGACATCGGGATCGTGACTGCCGATGACTTCGGCTCCGACTTGGTCAAACTGTCTGTAACGGCCTTTTTGTGGCTTGTCGTAGCGGAAGTTAGGGCCGGCATACCATGCCTTCCACGGTGTCAGCGGACGCTTCTCGGCATACATCCGACACACCGAAGCTGTCTGCTCCGGCCGCAGCGCGATATGCCGTCCACCCTTGTCAGTGAAGTCGTACAACTCCTTGGAGACAACGTCGCTGGCTTCGCCGAGACGAGCAAACACACCGATGTCCTCGAACATCGGTGGGATCACCTGAGCGAAGCCGGCAGTCGCCGCTTCCTCGGCGAACAACCTCACCAATTCTCGCATGCGATCGGTATCGGGCGGGAGTAGATCGCGAGTCCCCGGCAGCGCCTGAAAGCTGGTCTTGGCCATGAGCCCTGAATCGTACTGCCGGTGCGGCCGCCCGCCGCTCTCGCTCTGCGAGCGGAGTGTCGGCCCGACTCCTTTCGGGCCGGCTAGGCGCCCGCCAAGATCTCGCGGCCTTGGCGGAGGAACGCGAGCGCCACCGCTCGTGGATCGTCGGCCTCCAGGAGTTTGCCGTAGGTCAGGGCCGAGCCAGGAAACGAGGTAGCGTTCCAATAGTCGCTGTCCGGTCGGTTGTCGGCGTACCAGGGGCCAACGTAAAGATAGGGCTCGTCGTGGGCAGCGTCACCGGGACTGAACCCGTAACTCGCCCGCTGCTTCAGGGCGTCCGAGCCGGTTTCAATAGCCGGGTCGAAGTGTTCGGGCCAGAGTTGCGGCTCGCTGGCGTCAATCGATGCCTCGTCGTCGCGCAGCTCCTCAAAGATCGACCAGGCGAAGGCATACCACCCGGCGAGAGCAGCTGCCCCCGGTTCTGAAACACCAAGGTCGGCATCGAGCTCGCCCGGGTCGGGGATATCGAACTGGCCGGCCCAGGCCACATCCGGAGCCAGGCCCATGGCCTCACCAATCTGATTGAGCGACGTAATTGGCACGACCGAGCGATCGCCTTCAATCTCGACGACGACGTCGGTGCCGACAACCCGCACCCACTGGTTGCCCAGGAAGAGGGGCGTGCCAAAGCCACCGGGGGTCGCCCGTAAACCAATACGCCCGGTGACCTGTCTGCGTGCGGGTGAGACCAGATAGGCGGCGACTCGGTGCAGACCCAGCCGGGAGGTGGAAAAGTCAGGAGGAAGAGACACGATCGTCATGGCACCTCAAACCGCGGAGGCCCTGCTTCTGTTCCCTGTTCTGTCTGCTGTTCCGTAGACCGTGTTCCTGCGTTCGTTTCGGGTCTGCGTTGCCCTCAGTCACCTCGGCCAGGAAGTGCCCGGTAGGCGTCATAGATCCCGTCGATCTTCCGCACTGCCCGCAAAAGGTTGTCGAGATGTGACGGGTCCGCGATCTCGAACTCGAACTTCAGCCGAGCGATACGGTCGGCGCCGGTTACGGCCGTGCTCGACACGATGTTGATGTGGTGATCGGCCAACAGCAGTACCACATCGGACAACAACCGAGCCCGGTCGTAGGCCTTGATCTCGACCGCGGCCACGAAGTTCCCGGCATCGACCTCGGCATCCCACTCGACGTCGATGACTCGGTCGTTCTGGTGGGCCGAAAGCGACATGGCGTTGGCGCAATCGGTGCGGTGCACTGAGACACCTCGCCCCCGGGTGACAAAACCGATGATCTCGTCACGCGGAACCGGTGTACAACAACGAGAAAGTCGAATGAGCACGTCGTCGAGTCCCTCGACGTGCACGCCGGCTGAACCGCGAGGCGTTCGGCGGGTACGGCGAGCCGTGACCGGCAGCGTTTCTTCGATCTCTCGGCTGACACCCTCGAGTTCTTTGGCAATGCGAGCCGCCACCGAGCGGGCGGCCACATGGTGTTCGCCTACTGCGGCGTACATCGACTCGACATCGGCGAAGTTCATCTTCTCGGCGACGGTCGGGATGATCTCACCAGCGACGATCTTCTGGACAGGAAGGCCCTCTCGGCGAAGAGCGGCAATGACGTCGTCTTGGCCAGCTGAGATGGCGTCCTCGCGACGCTCGCGCGAGAACCACTGCTTGATCTTGCTCGCGGCTCGGGGGCTAGCGACGAACAGCAGCCAGTCTTTCGACGGGGCTGCCCCTTCAACTCTGGAGGTGAAGATCTCGACAGTCTCGCCCGACTCGAGGATCTGCGACAGCGCCACCAGCTTCCCGTCGATCTTGGCTCCGACCGTGCGATGCCCGACATCAGTGTGAATGCTGTAAGCGAAATCGACCGGGGTCGAGCCGGTGGGCAGCGTCACGACATCACCTTTCGGGGTAAACACGAACACCTCGTCCTGATCGAGATCGACCTTGAGGCTGGCCATGAACTCGCGGTGATCGCTGGTCTCCTTCTCCCAATCGATGATCCGGGTGAGCCACGGAAGGTCGATCTCATCGGCGGCCGCGCCAGTAATGGCGTCGGTCTCCTTGTATAGGAAATGCGAGGCCACACCGAACTCGGACCGGTTATGCATTTCAAGTGTGCGAATCTGCACCTCGATGGGTTTGCCCTGAGGACCCACCACCGTCGTATGTAGCGACTGATACAGATTGAACTTTGGCATAGCGACGTAGTCTTTGAAACGCCCCTGTACCGGCTTCCACGTGGCGTGAATAGATCCGAGGGCGGCGTAACAATCGCGTACCGAACCCACGATCACACGAATCCCGATGAGATCGTGGATTTCGTCGAACTCCCGCCCCTTCACCACCATCTTTTCGTAGATCGAATAGAGGTGCTTTTCGCGGCCGGTGACGTCAGCCTCGATTTTCAGTTCTTTCAGGCGAAGACGGACGTCCTCCAGCACCTGGGTGAGGTAGATCTCGCGCTCAGGTGCTCGCACCGCCACCATATTGTCGATGGTGGCGTAACGCTTGGGATGCAACGCAGCGAAGCTGAGATCCTCCAACTGACTCTTGACTTCCTGGATGCCGAGCCGGTGCGCTAGCGGCGCGTACACATCCAGCGTCTCACGGGCCGTCCGCTCCTGTTTCCATGCTGGAAGGGCGGCAATCGTGCGCAAATTGTGGAGCCGGTCGCACAGCTTGATCAGCAGAACCCGAAGATCCTTCGACATGGCCACCAGCATTTTGCGGAACGTCGCCGCCTGTTGCGCTTCCTTGGTGTCGAATCGCAGTCGATCGAGTTTCGTGACCCCGTCGACGATTGCGGCCACCTCGGCACCGAAGTTGGCGGTGAGATCGTCGAGTGTCACCCCGGTATCTTCCACCGCGTCATGCAGCAGGGCGGCGGCGATGGTGAATTCATCGAGGCCCAGCTCGGCGACAATCGTTGCGACTGCCACCGGATGGGTGATGTAAGGCTCGCCCGACTTACGTCGCTGAGTCGAATGGGCGTCGCGTGCCATTTGGAACGCTCGAGCCACGAGGTCGACCTGCTCGTCGCGACGCGGACCCTCGAAGCCCGCTACCAACGGGCCGATCTCCTCACCAACCTCTTGGCGCTCGCGTTTCCACGGCAAGGTACGATGCGCCGTGACCACGACCATCAGGCAATCTCCCACAGGCTGTGAACGCCGTAACGGGCAAGCTTCCGACGGCCGTCGAGACCTGCGAGTTCGATGATTGCTCGGATGCACACGACGGAGGCCCCAGCGGCTTCGACCAGGGATGCGGCAGCTTCCAGCGTGCCGCCTGTTGCAATGACATCGTCGACGAGCATCACTCGGCTGTCGGCTGTGAGGGCACCAACCTGTAGTTCGAGGCCGTCTGTGCCGTATTCGAGGTCGTAGTCGACTCGATGCACCTCGCCCGGCAGCTTTCCCGGCTTTCGAGCGGCAACGAAACCAACGCCCAACCGTTGCGCCGTGATGAGACCGGCCAAGAAACCGCGGGCCTCGATTCCGACAACAACATCGACCTTGGGGGCGGAGGCCGCAAGCGCCACTGCGCACCGCGAAGTGGCCGCTGACGAGGCCCAGAGCGGCGACAGATCGCGGAACAGAATGCCGGGCTGGGGGAAGTCCGGGATCTCGGTAACGACCTCAGTGAGCCATTCGGGCGGAGCCATGGTTGACCCACCTTACTTGACGGAACCGAAGCCTCATTCGCACTGAATCGGCCAAGCTGCCTCCAGCTAGCTGGCTGGGACCCAGCGCTCTTTCAACCAGGCCAGGAGCGGGGCGGCGACGAAGAGCGACGAGTAGGTGCCGAGCAGCAAGCCGATGAAGAGGGCCAGCGCGAAATCTCGGAGGCTGCCACCACCAAACAGACCGCCAAGTACCAACATCGAAAGAACCGGCAGCACGGTGGTGATGGTGGTGTTGATCGACCGCATCAGCACCTGGTTCATCGAGTCGTTGACCATGGCCGTGTAGCCATTGCGAGTCTTGGTGGTGTCTTCTGCGTTCTCGTACACCTTGTCGTAGACCACGACGGTGTCGTAGATCGAGTAGCCCATGATGGTGAGCAGCGCGATGACGGTGGCCGGGCTTACCTCGAAACGGAAGACCGAATAGACCCCGGCGGTGAGGACGAGATCGTGCAAGACGGCCACGAGTGCTCCCACGGCCATCCGCCATTCGAGACGCCATGCCAGATAAATGGAAACGGCGATAACGAAGAACACGACCGCTCGTATGGCTCGATCGGTTATTTGGTCACCCCACGTCGGGCCCACAGTGTTGACGCTGACATCATCAGGCGTGCCACCACCGAGCTCGGCCAGCGACGCCACGATCGCGTCGCTGCTGTCGAGATCGGCACTGGTCGTCTGGACTCGAATGAAGCGGTTGCCATCGAGGTCTTCGACGGTCTGGATGCGGGCCTCGGGCAGGGAGACCGCATCGCGAGCATCGGCGATGCTGACATCGTCATCTACCGGCACCTCGAAGATGCCGCCACCGTCGAAGTCAATACTGAGGTCGAGTCCGAAGGTCACCAACATCACGAGCGAGGCAACGATCAGGCTGGCGGCGACCGGCAGCGTCTTCTTCCACACGGGACGGAAGTCAACATCGTTCTTGCCCTGGTAGAGATCGGAGCGGAGACTCACGTGTCACCTCCCTTTGTTGAGGCTGCCGCTTTTGCGATCGGACCTCGGTTGTCGTCGATCGGTAGTCCGATCAGCCTCGGATTCCTTTGAACCGCTTCGAGACCGGCCAGCCATGAAAGAGCTGGGCGCATGAACACGTAGGAGACGAGGAGGTCGAGCAGCGTGGCCAAGCCCAGGTAAAAGGCGAAGCCCTTCACTGCGCCGACCGTGAGGAAGTAAAGCAATACCGCACCAATGAGGCTGACGACGTCGGCCTTCACGATGGTGCTGATTGCGGTCTGGTAGGCCCGCTCGACCGCTGTGCTCACGCGTCTGCCTGAGATGGCGATGTCCTTGACGTTTTCGAAGTACACGATGTTCGAGTCAGCCGAGACACCCACGGACACAATCAGCCCAACGACACCGGCGAGGGTGACGGCCAGCCCCCTGTTTTCTCCGAGCCAGGAAATAATCGTCCAAATCAGGAGTCCTGAAATGCCGATTCCGGCCATAGCGACCAATGCCGCCAACCGGTAATAAGACAGCAGGTAGATGGCCACGAGTACGAGCCCGATCGCACCTGCAATAAGGCCCGATCGCAGGACATCTCCACCGATGGTGGCCGAGACCGTGCGGGTCTGTTGCGCTTCGAGTTCAACCGGCAGTGCGCCATAGCGAAGCACCAGGGCCAGGTTGCGAGCGCCTTCTTCCTCGAAGGAGCCCGAGATGTTGATGTTGTTCCGATCGAAGCTGGCGGCCTGGATGACCGGGGCCGAGATCACCTCATGGTCGAGCACGATCGCGAGTCGACCACTGGGGCAAGCAGCGGTGCGACCGAAGCACACCTGAGCAACCTCGTTGAATCCGTCGATGCCGGTAGCCCCGGTGCGGAAGACCGGGTTGACCGTCCACTGGTTGAGGCCTTGCAGCGCAACGTCGGCCGTTTCGAGGGCATCACCGGTCAGCTGCGATGGACCGAGGCAGAGCCGCTGTCCATCCAGATCAGTGAGCACCACATAACGATCAGCGAAGTCCTCTTCCGGCGCGGTCACGCCCGGAATCCCACATGCGGCAGTGATTTGGAGTTCTTCGGGACTCAGCGTCTGAGCTGGAGCACCGGGGACTTCGGATTCCTCCCCCTCGGTCGGCTCTTCGTCTTCAGAAGCAACGACAGCATCGGCATCGGTGTTGTCTTCAACATCGTCGTCGGAGTTCTCCTGACGACGATCTCGGGGAGAAGCAAGGCCCTCTTCGGTGTCTTCGGAGTCTTCAGTGGTGCCATCATCGTCGTCGGGCAGAGCATCGGGATTGAGAGTCGGCGTCAGCTCGAGCGATGGTCCGAGGTCGATGATGACCGGACGGAACCGTAGTTCCGCGGTCTGGCCGACCAACTCGAGGGCTCGCTGCTGCTCCTCGACACCGGGAAGGTCGACCACAATGGTGTTGCCCTGCCGAGAGATCTCAGGCTCGGCAACGCCGAGCGCATCGACCCGGCTACGGATGATCTCCAACGTCTGATCGAGTTGCTCATCGTCGGCAGGGCCAGTCGGTTGCAGCACAACCGAGACGCCGCCTTGCAGGTCGAGGCCCAAAAGCGGCTGATTCCCTGCCACCAGGGTGTAAACGAGACCGAGCACGGCCACGAAGGCCAACCCCAACGCCGAAAACGATTGGCTACGAGACACTCAGTCTTCTCCGTCTTCTTCTAATGCGATCGTGCCGGCAATAGCGCTGCGCGAAATCTTGAGATCGATACCGGGTGACACCTCGACCCACGCGATCGAGTCGTCCAGGGCCGAGATGAAGCCGTGGATACCGGAGTTCAAGAAGACCTCGTCGCCCTCCTGAAGGGCGGCAAGCATGGCATTCGCCTGCTTCGTCTTCCGCTGTTGGGGAAGAAAGATTAAAAGGTATGCGGCAACACCGATGATGATGAAGACGATGATCTGGTCCATCAGAGGAACCTCCAGCCGGTAGACCGTAGCGGCTCGCGAGGGCGAGATGGTGGTATCTCAGGCGCCCCACGCCTCTCGAACCTCGGCTCGAAGCTGCTCGAAGGTCCCCTCCGTGATGGCCACACGCATGCGATCCGTAAGGTCAGCCAGCCATGCCAGATTGTGCAGAGTGATGATCCGACCTGCGGTTGGTTCCTTGGTCACCAATAGATGGCGGATGTAGGCCCGCGAGTAGCGACCGGACAATGGATGCACGAAGTCGGGGTCGATTGGTTGGTCGTCCTCGGCGAACTTGAGATTCCGAAGATTGAGCTTGCCCCCGTTGGTCAGCGCGGTCCCGTGCCGGGCCAGGCGCGTCGGAAGCACGCAATCGAACATGTCGATGCCGTGCGCTACCGCTTCGACCAGCCCCACCGGATCACCCAACCCCATGAAGTAGCGCGGCCGATCGAGCGGCAGGTGAGCGGTCGCCGCCTCCAGCGCCGGAACCATCTGTTCCCTGGTCTCCCCTACTGACAACCCGCCAATGGCGTATCCATCGAATCCAATCTCGACCGTTCGACGGGCCGAGTCTTCCCGAAGCTCGGTATCGACTCCGCCCTGCACGATGCCGAACTGGGCTTGGTCACCTCGGTCGTGGGCCGCCTTCGAACGCTCGGCCCACCGAAGCGTGCGTTCGAGGGCATCAACCTGAACCTCGCGAGCCGATGGCAGGGGAGGGCAAACGTCGAGCACCATGGCGATGTCGGCGCCGAGCTGCTGTTGCACATGCACCGATCGCTCGGGGCTGAGGTCGACGTAGGACCCGTCGTACACCGACCTGAACCGAGCACCCTCCTCGCTCAGTTTCGGTTCGAGACTGAAAATCTGAAACCCGCCCGAGTCAGTAAGCATGTGCCCCGACCAGTCGAGAAACGCGTGCAGGCCGCCTCGACGCTCGATGAGATCGGCACCCGGTCGTTCCATTAAGTGGTAGGTGTTGCCAAGCACCACGGGCGGAGCCAGCCGCTCGAGATCGTCGGTGTCGATGGTTTTCACCGATGCCCGCGTCCCCACCGGCATGAAGGCCGGCGTGGCGAAACTGCCGCGGGCTGTGTGCAGCGTGCCGGCGCGGGCAGCACCATCGGTGGCCTCGATCTCGATTCGAACCTTCTCGTTCACGGCCTCAACTCGCTCGCTGCGTCAGCTCTGTCACTGGTTCAAGCTATCGACGGCCACGATCGAGCAGGGAGGCATCACCAAACGACAAGAAGCGGTAGCCGTCGGTGAGCGCCTCGGCGTACAGGTCCTTCCAACGCTGACCAACGAACGCATCAATCATCACAAGCAACGACGAGCGGGGGACATGAAAGTTGGTGAGCATGCGATCGACCACCTGCCAGTCGAAGCCACGACTGATAAAGAGCTCGGTCGCCCCTGCGAGTTCACCCGATGCTGCCGCCGACTCGAGTGTGCGAACCACCGTGGTGCCGACCGCTACGACACGTGGCGCGGCCTGAATCCGCTTCCAAACGTCGGGCTCGATTCGGTAGGATTCGCGATGCATGACGTGCTCGGAGACCACGTCAGTCGAAATGGGTCGAAACGTCCCAAGACCTACCCGCAGCTCGACCTTGGCCACCTCGATCCCCCGTTGGGCCAGACCGGCAAAGACCTCATCGGTGAGGTGGAGGCCAGCCGTGGGGGCCGCGACAGAACCAGGCTGGTCGGCGTAGATCGTCTGGTAACGACTTGGATCGGCGAGGCGCTCGGTTATGTAAGGCGGCAGTGGCATCTCGCCGGCTCGCTCGAGCAGGCCATCGTCAAGGAGCTGCACGAGCCGTCGCCCGTCGTCAAGCTGCCCGGTGATCTCCAGTACCGGCGCGCCGTCAAGCTCCAAGATGGTGCCAACGCGCAAACGCTTGCCCGGACGAACAAGAGCTTGCCATTCACTTCCGGCAATCGTTGCCGCCGACGATTGCACCGCGTCGCCCGTTGGCTCCAGTAGTAGCACTTCGACCGCGCCTCCGGTGGGCTTCCGCAGATGCAATCGCGCGGGCAATACCTTCGTGTCGTTCACGACCAGAAGGTCCCCGGGAGCCAGCAGAGAAGGAAGATCGGCGACCGTTCGATGCTGAACACCGCCCGGTTCATCAACCAACAACCGCGCCGCGTCGCGGGGCTCAACCGGTGTTTGAGCGATGGCGGACGGGGGCAGCTCGTAGTCGAACTCCGCTGTGGCGAGGTCAGCCACTTTCGTCAATGACGGCATCGCTAGTTGGATCGGGGCTAGGCGAATCCGGGACGGGATCCTGTTCGAACAGCGTGGCTTCACCCTCGCGAAGATGAACGCCAGGCTGCGGCGCGTCGTCGGGAGGCTGCTTGCCGAGATGTCGCCATGCTGCGGGTAGCGCGACACGGCCTCGCGGGGTGCGCATCAGTAAACCTTGCTGGATCAAGAAAGGCTCGATGACGTCCTCGACGGTTTCGGCCGGCTCAGCCAGGCTGATGGCCAGGGTCGAGAGGCCCACCGGCCCACCACCGAAGTGCACACAAATATTCTCGAGGAGCCGGCGGTCGATCTTGTCCAGACCTCGCTCGTCGATGCCGAACAAGGCCAGACCATCAGACGCCGCTTCCAAATCGACTCGGCCGTCGCTACGGACTTCTGCGAAATCACGGACTCGCTTCAGGAGCCGGTTGGCAATGCGAGGTGTTCCTCGGCTGCGGCGAGCGATCTCGGTCGCACCCTCAGCAGTGATGTCGAGCTCCAGCACACCCGCAGCTCGCGTGACGATCTGTTCCAGGTCGGATGCGCTGTAGAACTCGAGCCGAAAGTCGAATCCGAACCGGTCACGTAGCGGCCCGGTGATAAGCCCGGTTCGGGTGGTGGCCCCGACGAGTGTGAACTCTTCGAGTTCGAAACGAATGCTCCGTGCAGCGGGGCCGCTGCCAACCATCACATCGATCTGGCGATCTTCCATCGCCGGGTAGAGGACCTCCTCGACCATGCGCGGCAGTCGGTGAATCTCGTCAATGAAGATCACGTCGCCAGTTTCGAGCTTGGTCAGAATCGAGGCCAGATCACCGGCCTTCTCGATGGCTGGTCCGGAGGTGACGTGAAGGTGGGCGCCCATCTCATGGGCCACGATCCCAGCCAACGTGGTCTTACCAAGACCGGGCGGGCCACCAAACAGAAGATGATCGGCCGCTTGGCCTCGCTGGCGCGCCGCGATCAGCATCACTTCGAGCCGTTCCTTCAGCTCACGCTGGCCGACGAAATCGCTGAGCGACCGGGGCCGCAAACCCGACTCGTCGAGCAACGGCTCGTGCTTCTCTTCTGGCATGGGTACCGGGTCGACCCATTCGTCGCGGGGCATGTCAGCCTCCGGCCAGGCTACGGAGTGCCTGTTTCAGCAGCTCGCCCGAGTCGGCGTCGCCGTCGGCTGACAGACCCTTGACCGCTTGCCTCACCTCATCGGGTCCATAACCGAGGTTGGCCAGGGCTTCCCGGACGTCGGCCATGGCTTGGGTGCCGGCCGATGCACTGGTGAGATCGATCGGGCCGTCCCCGTCGAGGACGGGCAGAACCAGAGTCGACTTGAGGTCGACCAGCAACCGCTGTGCCGTTTTTTTTCCAACCCCGGGAACTGCACACAGTGCATTAATGTCGTCATTAGCCAACACCTGGGCCAATTGGGCTGGCGGATAGGTGCCGATGATGGCCAGGGCAAGCGCGGGCCCGACCTTGTGCGCAGCCAGCAAACCCTCGAACGCATCACGTTCGTCTCGGCTGAGGAATCCAAAGAGCCTCTGGTCCGCTTCCCAGTGATGGTGATGGATGTACACCAAGACCTCACCCTTTGGGGGCAATCCACCGAGGGTCGACGGGGTAACGGTGACTCGATAACCAACACCCATTACCTCGATAACGACCTCGGCCGCCTTGTCGCCACCATCGACCCCGCCTTGGCGATCGATCACGGAGCCTCGCAGTGTTCCAATCAACGCAGTAGTCCAATCAACGCAGTGTTCCAATCAACGCCGTGTTCCTGCTTGTTGCATTCGAGCGCTCATCCGGCCGGCAGGATCGTGAGCGATGTGACACAGCGCCACGGCTGCGGCATCGGCCGCATCGGCAGGCGTGGGCATCGCGGTTAAACCCAAAAGGGTTTGGACCATTTGTTGCATCTGCAACTTGTCTGCTCTTCCGTCGCCTGCCACCGCTGCCTTGATCTGTGATGGCGAGTATTCAACCACCTCGAGGCCTCGCGACGCACCCTCGGCCATGGCCAAACCCGAAGCCTGGGCCACGCTGACGGCCGAGTGCAGATTGTTCTTGAAAAAGATTCGTTCGACGGCGAGAACCGTTGGATTGAAATCGTCAAACAGGCTGACGAGCTCATGTTGCAACTCGGCCAGCCGGAGTGCCGTTGGGCGCGCTTTGTCCGTAGTGATGACGCCCAGCGACCGGGCCCTGCCGCCCCCACGTGCTCCGGCCTCGACGACGGCATAACCACAACGGGTGAGCCCAGGGTCAATTCCTAAAACGAACACGTGTACGACGCTAGCGGTTCGTCGGCCCGAGGAGGTCGACCTCGAAGCTCCTTGATTGGGCATGCCGGATGCCGACTACCCAGGGGTGGATCTATCTCAGCAACCGCCGCCGGAGCTCGTTATCAACGTCGCAGGCGTGAGCCGGTGGTTTGATGATGTCCAAGCCCTCACCCATCTGACCATCGAGGTCCCCAAGGGAAGCATCACGGTGCTGCTCGGACCCAACGGTGCGGGCAAGACCACGGCAATCAGGATGATCACCGGCGCCCTCGAACCTGACGAGGGAGCGGTGTCGGTCTTTGGCCTCGATCCCGGTTCGAATGAGGGCGAAGAGGTGCGGCGTCGCTGTGGTGTCGTATCGGCCAAACCATCGCTCTACGACCGCCTCAGCGGCTGGGACAATCTTCGCTATGCGGCCGAGCTCTACGGCCTGGGCCGGGGAACCGGAACCGACAACCGGATCCGGGAGGCCGCGGCTCAGTTCGGTATCGATGCCGCCCTCGACCATCAGGTAGGTGGCTATTCGACGGGCATGAAGACCCGCCTCGCCCTCTCTCGCTCGGTGCTGCACGAGCCCGACCTTCTGCTGTTGGACGAACCAACGTCGGGGCTCGACCCGGAATCGGCGGTGGCCGTCCTCGAACTGATTCGAGACATGACAAGTCAGGGTCGCACCGTCCTGATGTGCACCCACCTGCTACTCGAGGCACAGGGCCTTGCCGACGAAGTGGTCATCATGCAGCACGGCACCAGCCTGGTGTGGGGCGACCCGGCCGAGCTCTCGAGCCGCTACTGGCCAAAGGCGATCGTTCGTCTAACGGCTGAAACCGGGGCAGACATGGACCGGCTGGCCGACCACGCCGAGGTGTACAGCTACGACCGATCCGACCTTGTGGCCACCGTCGAGGTCGACGACCTTTCCGTCATTCCCGACTTGGTGAGCGAACTCGCAACTGCTGGCGCCCGGCTCACCAGCGTCGCCCCCTTCCACCCTTCACTCGAAGACCTCTACTTCGCTGTTCGCCGCGATCAAGGTTCGGCTGAGGACGAGATTCCACCGCCACCGTCGTCGACGGGGCGCCCAACCCGATCACGATCTGCGGAGCTAGCCCAATGACTATCTCTTTAACCACAGCACCGCCGATTTCGGGATCCGCAGCCAAACGACCGGCGCCATCGCGCTCCAAAGAGAAGCTGAACTGGGCTCGCATGTGGACGGTTGCTCGCACCGACCTGAAGCAGTTGGCGCAGGCCCGCGACTTCTGGTTGCCGATGACGATCCTCGGCAGCTTCTTCTTCGTCATCATCCCCACGATCCTGTTGTTCACGATCACCAAGATCGGCAACGTCGAGGTCGTCAGCCAGATCAGCCAGGCCATCGAGGTGCTACCACCCACGGCCCAAGCCCAGATCCAGGGCAGCTCGCCTGAGGGTCGCACCGGCTACGCACTTGCCGTGTTCCTATTCGCCCCCGTGGCCGTCATCGTGCCGCTTACGATCTCGACTGCAGTCGGAGCATCGACCATCGTTGGTGAGCGGGAGCGAGGTACCGGCGAGTTCTTGGCTCACTCCCCCGCCTCAGCCCGAGAGATCTACATTGGCAAGCTGATCGCCAGCCTCATCCCCGGCTACCTCACGACCGCGGTGGGCTTCGGGGCTTACTCGTTGATCGTGAACCTCACCGTCGGACCCGAGGTTGGCGGCTGGTTCTTCCCCACCTTCCAGTGGTGGGTGATGATCTTGTGGGTTCTCCCACCATTCTTGGCCATCTGCCTGTCGCTGGTACTGCGCCTTTCGGCCAAGGTGAAGTCAACGGCCGCGGCCCAGCAGGCCTCCGGCCTCGTCAGCTTGCCGCTGATCATGATCGCCTACAGCCAGTCGACAGGGGTGCTGTTCGGCGCCGGCTATCTGCCATTTGTCTTGGGCGGCTTGGCCTGGATCGTCGCCCTGTTCAGCCTTCACCGCGGCGTTCGCTCAGTGACCAGGGGTCGCCTCCTCGGCGTCGCCAGCGGCACCTGATCCTCCCCCCACACCCAAATTGCGAAGCTGAGGCACCGTGACGGTGCTTCAGGACGACAAGAAGACGGGGAAGAGGGGGCCGCTGAGTCGATCGCCCGGCTCGAGGCCGTGACCTTGGGGGAGCGGCATCGTGTGTCTCTTCGGGGCGAACACAACATCGTCACCAACCCACCGGCTGGCCAGCGCCCGGCGCCTGACTGAGCTCGAACCGTTGCCCTGCGAACCGTGAACGACCAACGGATGGAAAGCCAGGACATCGCCCGGCTCCATCTCCCACTCCAAGAGATCGAAGGCATCCGGATCGGCATCGATATCCGGCATGTCTTCTAGCGCTGGATCGATCATGTGGCTGTTGTAGTCGGGAGTTACCGCCTTGTACCGGTTGGACCAGCGGTGGGAACCGCGCACGTAGCGCAGGCCGCTCGACTCGGTTGTGACCGGATCAACGGGGATCCAGAAACTCACGATCTTCTCGCCTGCGATAGGCCAAAACGTGAGGTCATGGTGCCACGGTGTTGACACGTCGGCGCCGGGCTCCTTGACGAACAGTTGGTCATACCAGTGAGCGACCGGCCCAGAGCCGAGAACTTCCCGGGCTAGATCCTGCATCGGTGAATCGAAGACGATCGCGCGGAATTCTTCGTTCCAGGTCCACATGAAGAAGTCCTGCAGAAAGCCCCGGTCCTTCATCGAGAGAATCAGGCTGGCGTCGCTGCCCTCGGCATCGGTCTGTTCGACGCCGACGGCGATGCGGTCGATCCAGTCATGCGAAAGCACCTGACGCAGGCAGACCACGCCGTCCTCGTGCAACTGAGCCAGGTCAGAATCGGTGATCGATGTCACGGCCGAATCTCGGCCGTGATGGGCTCGCTGCCCATCCGCCCCCCAACCCACCCCTCAATGATGGCCGAGAATGCGCCGGCGTTTCCGCCAGCCCGCACCACTAACGGGTGCCCTCGTCGGAACTTGCGGATTGCCTTTCCACTCTCGCCACCGCCGATACCGGCTCTGGCTATCGTCGGGTCGAGCATCAGGAGCGGGTCGAGCCCGTCGTGGAACTGCTGCTTGGTCCAACCCGCCTCAGCGAACACCCGCATGTGCTCGGGTGTCATCACCAACATGGCCTCGCTTGGCTGATGCGGGTGACCGGTGGCAATGAGGCGGCCCGCCAACGACGCCAGCAGATCCTCCGGCGTCCTCGACGTTTGATCGACCGCACCACTCGGACCGTGACCGGCGAACAACGTCACCGTCGATTGATCGGGAGCGAACCCACGCTCGACGGAAAGCGACGGCCAGCCGTCAGGTAGATTCTCCTCGTCCTCCCCAAAGCACCAGCCAACTTTGGACGGGGCACCCAGGGCCGAGCGATCGATACCGCCAACGCCTGGTTTACCATCGCCGATGTTGCGGACAACGAGCTGAAGGGCCCGGCCGATGGTCGAGTTGGCACGGTTGCCCTGGCCAAGTGCATTCTTTCCCGTGTTCATCCCAATCTCGTTGCGGATCGGTCCGTTAACGATGACGATCGGACCCGAGAACCACAGGGTGCAGAGCAGCCCGTGCATATTGAACTGATCAGTACATGCCGACTCGACTGCCGCCAGGACCACCGGCAGGTACTCGGGTCGGCATCCCGCCATCACGGCGTTGATCGCCACCTGCTCGACCGTGGCCTCTACCAACGTCGGCGGAACGATGGCCACGACCTCATCAGGAGCTCGCGTTGTGCCTTCGAGCATGCGGGCCACCCGTTCCTCGGTTGGCGCCACGATGGGGAGGCCGTCGGACCAGCCTCGGTCGTACATGGCCTCAACTTCATCCTCGCTCGCAGAGAATTCGACTCGGCGGCCTCGCAGCGTCGTCTCACCGAACCGAACGGCCAACTCGTCGACCCGGTCCGGGTCGACGGACATCGAACCACAGCCGGGCGCATAGCCGGCGATGTCAGGGCCCAAACCGTCCTCACCGGTAAAGGCCTCCCACTGCGACCGTTCCCATCCGACAATTCGGTCGGTCTCAATCCCATCAGCAACGCTGATAACGGTGGGTACCGTCTCGACGTCGTGGTGCCAAGAAACGGCTAGTTGAGTGTCATCGACAACCCCGTCGATCGCGGGAAAAGCCGGCTCGTCTTGGGTGTAGATCGTGACGGTCACGCCTCGAGCGACGAGGTCGGCCAGCACTGGCTCAATCGTCACACAGGTCGGACAGTCCTTCTTCACAATGACGTTCAGACCTTCGGCCAACATCGGACTCTTCGTGCTCATGAAGCCGACGTTACTCTCTCGGGATGCCTGATATTCCAGCCCCGTTCGTGGGTTTGACCACCGAGATCAAACCGGAGTGGATCGATTTCAACGGCCACTTCAACGCCGGGTACTACATGGTGGTGTTTGACGATGCCGTTACCGAGTGGATGAACTTCGTCGGACTGACCAAGCCGCATCGAGCCGAACACGACGTCACTACCTTCTCGGTCGAGGGCCACATCACCTACGACCGAGAGCTGCCCGAAGGCGCACCTGTCGAAATACGCACCCAACTCCTTGGATGGGATGCCAAGAAAATTCATTGCATCCACTTCATGCATCATCGTGACGAAGGCTGGCTGGCGGCGACCAACGAGCTCATGTCGTTGCACATCTCGAACGCCACCCGTCGGAGCGCACCAATGGCGCCCGAGGTACAGCAACGGCTGGCGGCTATTCAGGCGGCCCACGCCACGCTGCCGCTGCCGGCACAAGCTGGGCGGGTCATCAGTGTGTCGGCCCGTCGAGCCGATAACCAGAGCGGCTAGACGGCTGGTCGGTCCACCAATGACTGAAGAAACTCGGGCAACGGTTCGCCCTTCTCGCCGATCGCCATCGTTGCCATCTCGACGTAGTCGCGCCACGCCGTAACCCGATTGTCGGCGTCGAACTCGAAGATGCCCATATATGGCGCCTGCACGTGGTGCCCGCTCGGGTTGACATAATCGTCAGTACCTTCGAGCAACACGGCATCGGCGTTCTCGGCCGCGCGCACGAGCTTCCAATCGAGCTGTTGTTGATGGGCTGAAAGCTTGGTGAGGAACCGAGCCATCCCATCGCGACCAGACACCGGCTTGGAACCCACGTGGTAGTGCCACAGCACGTCATCGGCCATAAAGGCAACGACGCCATCGATGTCGTGGCGACTCCACGCTTCCATGACACCTTTGACGATCTCGACCCGTTCGCTACTCATCATGATCTCCAGCGAGCTCGGCACCGACCTCATCGGGAATGTCGACATTCGAGTAGACGTCTTGGACATCCTCGTGATCGTCCAGAAGGTCGACCATTCGCAACACAGCCCCGGCGTCGGTCTTGTTGTCGATTGGAACCGAGTTGGTCGGCATCATGGTGCTATCGGATTCGAGCACCTCGATCCCCGCTTCCTCGATGGCGGCCCGCAGGCTCTGGATATCGGACGGGTCACAGATCACCTGCCAAAGCTCTTCGAGGTCCTGCAGGTCTTCTGCTCCGTTGTCGAGGCCGACCATCATGACGTCGTCTTCACTCGCCGACTTTGCGACATGCAGATAACCCTTGCGTTCGAACTGCCACGACACGGCTCCCGGCTCGGCCAGAGAACCACCGTTCTTCGACAGGAGGGAACGGATCTCGGAACCGGTGCGGTTGCGATTATCAGACAGGGTGTCGATCAACAGGGCGACACCGCTCGGTGCGTAGCCCTCGTAGGTGATCGACTCATAGTTGACACCTTCGAGTTCGCCGGTGCCGCGCAACACAGCCCGCTCGATGGTGTCGAGGGGAACCGAGTTGTCTCGGGCCTTCTGGAACATCGTTCGAAGGTTTGGATTGGAATCGGGGTCACCTCCACCACTGCGGGCGGCAACCTCGACCTGCTTAATGAGCTTGGCGAAGAGCTTGCCCCGCTTCGCGTCAGCAGCGCCCTTCTTGTGTTTGATTGTTGCCCACTTGGAGTGTCCGGACATGGTTGGAGACTACTGCCTCGCTCCGGGTCGGGCGTCCTCCAGTCAGAGACCAGCGACGAAGACCTGGTGCAACCGGTGGTCGTCGGTGAGCTCCGGATGAAACGCGGCCACCAACACCGCACCTTGCTTGCACAGGACGGGAACGCCCTCGACAGCAGCCAGGACCTCGACCCCATCGCCCACTGACTCGACCTTCGGAGCACGAATGAACACCGCGCGAAACGGAGACTCACCGATGGCGGGGATGGCCAGGTCGGCTTCGAACGAGTTAATCTGCCGGCCGTAGCCGTTGCGCCGGACGGCCATGTCGATCGCGCCGAATGATGCCTGATCGGAACGACCATCGAGTACCGCTGAGGCCAACAGGATCATGCCGGCACATGTCCCAAAGACGGGGAGGCCGGCATCGAGGAGATCTTGCACCATTGGTCGCAGGCCGCTGCTGTCCAGCAGCTTGCTGATAGTGCTCGACTCCCCGCCTGGGATCACGAGGGCATCGAGACCATCGAGATGTTTCGGCTGCCGGACTTCTCGTGTCGACGCTCCGCTGCGAGCGAGCGCCTCAATATGGCGAGCGAACGCTCCCTGGAGTGCCAGCACTCCGACGAGCGGACCCCCCTCGTCTGACGTGTTTTCGGGCGTCACCAACCACGCTCGGCGAACCGGGTGTTCACCTCGTCCATGCCAATGCCGGTCATGGGTGTTCCAAGACCTCGACTCGCCTTGGCCAGGATCTCAGGATCGTTGAAGTTCGTGGTGGCTTCGACGATGGCCTTGGCCCGCGGACCAGGGTTCTCGCTCTTGAAGATGCCTGAACCAACGAAGACCGACTCGGCGCCGAGCTGCATGGCCAGGGCGGCATCGGCCGGGGTGGCCAAACCGCCAGCACAGAACAGTGGCACCTGCAGCTTGCCGGTCTCCGCTATCTCCTGGATGAGCGGTAGCGGGGCCTGCAGCCGCTTCGCCCACTCGAACAGCTCAGGCTCATCAGCTTGGGTGATCTTGCGAATATCACCGAGGATCGAGCGCAGGTGACGAACAGCCTCGACCACGTTGCCGGTGCCGGCCTCGCCCTTCGACCGAATCATGCATGCACCCTCGGAGATGCGACGCAGTGCCTCACCGAGATTGGTGGCGCCGCAGACGAAGGGGACATCGAAAGCGAACTTGTCGATGTGATGGGTCTCGTCGGCCGGGGTCAACACTTCGGACTCGTCGACATAGTCGACGCCGAGGGCCTGGAGGATTTGGGCCTCGACAAAGTGCCCGATGCGAGCCTTGGCCATCACCGGGATGGTCGTCACGGCCTTGATGCCCTCGATCATCTCGGGGTCGCGCATTCGAGCGACCCCGCCATCGACCCGGATATCAGCCGGCACACGCTCGAGGGCCATAACAGCCACTGCGCCAGCCTCCTCTGCGATCGTTGCTTGTTCGGGGGTGACCACGTCCATGATCACGCCCCCCTTCAGCATCTCAGCCAGACCGCGCTTTACCCGTACCGTTCCGGTGTTCTCGCTCATGCGATCATTCTAGAAGTGGCCTGCCCGGCCGACCGTTGAGACCAGGCCACTTTCTGGGCCTGCATCGCCGAACAGTTGGCAGCGCGTAGCCCTCAGGAACCGGGCAGCGTCACCTGTCCGGTCTCAGGGAACAGAATCCACGTCCGACCGGGAGTCAGCTTGATCACATCGCCGTCGGCGTCGAGCAGCACGGGTTTATCGCTCGCCGTCTCCCGGCTCCACGTTCCGCTGATGAGGTGGCCGTCGGTAAGCACGAACACCTCACCGCCACCGACCGACACCAGTTCGGGCGACGCTGAGTCGGCAGCGCTCGTCACATACGTGGCCACCATGATCACAACATTCTCTGGCGCTAGTTGATCGCCGGCAACCGACGTGTGAGGCCGACTGTCCTGTGTGCGTGACCAACCGCCGACGTCGGAGTTCCACGTGTGAGTGACGACGGGGCTACCGCGGTAGCGGACGGTGATTGGCCCTTCCACCGGTTCCGCTGTTGCGGAGTCAACGTCCTCGCCGTCGACGCGATACTCGAACCATGGATCTGGCGGCCCGGCATCGGCCGGAGCCAGGGCAAACAGATCCTCAGCGTTGGTGAAGAGGTTGTGTGGCGCTGGGCGGGACCCGTCGCGGAAGTACTTCAGCTGACTCATCGCCGTTACTTCGATGATCGGTAGTGACCGCAGTCCATTGGCCACATAGTCGTTGCCGCCGGACGATGAGTAGAGCGGCGTGTCGAGACCGCGAAGCAAGTCGAAGTCCGACGTTCGACTTGAGCGGACCGGACCCAAGGGCGCCGGGGCCTGCGAGTGGAACACGGCCATGAACCGCGTGACTCCTTCGGCCCTGGCTTCAAAGACGAGGTCGGCCTGATCGAGCGCCGTCTGTGGCCGGGCATTCGGGTGATTATCGATCTTGACCGCAAGCGCCGGCCGGTCGAGGTTCTGTACGTCCTCGATTGGCAAGCCGGTAAGCGGAGCTCGATCACCAGCAGCAGCCGCTCTGCTGGTGTCGGCCTGGGTAGCCTCAGACGTGGTGGTCATCTCGGCCTGGGTGGAGCTGGTGTTCTCGATCGACGTCGAGTCATCACCGCTCGAACAAGCAGCGATGACAAGAGCGAAGGCGGCAAGCGCCGCTTTCAGTCGAATGATACGTGTCGATGAGGACATCACGTCTCCAGGAGGGCTTCGACCCGCCAGTCAAGAGGGGCATGGGGTACGAGCGAATCGAGCCGCGCTGGCGGCACCATCCATAGATGGTCGGTGCCAGGGGTCGCTGCTAGCGGTGCAGCTGATACAACGGCGATACGCCCAAGAGCAGCCGAAAGCCCGGGGGGATACCGGGTGATGGCGACCGCTTGTTGATCGGACAGGATGTCGCGGTACTCGCTGAGATTGCGCCGCAGCAGCAAACCTCCCAGGGGGGCAGCGATGGTCGACATTCCCGAGTCGAGAAACGGCTTGCCAACGAGGGAGGCCATCGATGTGGCCCGTTCAGCATCGCCGTTCTTGAGCCTGATGAGCAGTGCTGCGACAACTCCCTCCAGCTCGATGCGGTCGAGGGCAACCAACAGGGAATCGGTGATGATGATCGCTTTCTCGTCGCCACGAGCGACCGCTAGAGCGTTGCGAGCCTCGTCAGCAACGACCAGAAGCTCGGGTTCAGAGGTTCCGATCGACAGCGACAACCCCTCGACCAGGTTCTCCAACCGGGCCCGTGCCACATCGTTTCCGGCGATGGGAACAAACGCCTGCATTACCCGACGAAAGGCCGATCGGTGCAGATGCCAGACGACGCTGACGCCAACGATGAGCCCGATGATCGGAGCAATCCACCAAAGCCGGCCGACGATCAAGAGCAGGATGAAAAGCGGCACGGCAACGGTCACAGCGACGAGCGCTACCAGGGCGACAATGGTGAGCTTCAGCCGCGATTCATCAGCTTGTTCAGGCACAGCTAGCCACGCTAGCGGTCTAGGTCATCGACAGACACCCACCCCAAGATCACAACAGCACGCGCTGATACCGGTCGACATAGGCGCGGGCCAAACGATCCATCGAGAACTCGTTCGCCCGTTGCTGTCCACTGGCGACTCTGGCCGCGACATCCACACCGCCAGCGAGAGTGTCGAACAGAGCCTTGGCCAGTTCCTCGGGGCTCCCGGTCGGAAAAAGGTGTGCGTCGCGACCACCCCGGCTCGTAAGTCGGAAGGCCTCGAGATCACTGGCGACAACTGGCGTCCCGGCCGCCATGCCTTCGAGCAACACCACACCAAAACTCTCACCATGCAGCGCTGGAGCGCAGAAGGCGTCCGCCGCCGCCAACCGCTGAGCCTTCTCGCCCTCGGAGAGGTCACCGAGCCAAAACAAACGGTTGTTGTCCTGATGCTGAGACTTCAGAGCACTGGTTTCTGGGCCTGAGCCACCAATCCATATCTCGATGTCGTCCGGCATAAGACGACTGGCCTCGAGCAGAACCGACAGTCCCTTGCGAGGCTCATGCCGGGACAGGAAGAACACCGACGACTTGCTCGGGTCGGTGCCGAGCGGAGCGACTGCTTCGCCTCCAGCGAAACGGCTCAGCTCGATACCGTTGAACAGTGTCTCGTAGGCTCCGCCGAGATGGCGTCGGGCCATTCCCGCCGCCTCAGACGAAACTGCGACCTTACAATCAAGCTTGGTGACGAGGCGACGCAGCAGCGGGCGCAGGTACCGATAAACAGCGATATTGCCGTTCGCATGAAATGTCCCGACCAACGGCACGGGTTTCACAACCAGCGACGTGAGCGTCGGCCCCGGGGCCAAGGGTTCGTGCAGGTGCAGCAAGTCGAAGCGCTCATCCCGCACGATGCCGAGAACCCGCAACTGAGCCGCCGGGTCAGGCGCCACGGGTGCCAACGACCCGTTCTGGGCATAGGGCATCGAGTTGCCGAGTGGTGTCACCCAGGTCTCGGGCGGCAGGCCATCGCATGGAGCCAACACCTGCACGTCAACCCCCTGCTGGCGCAACGTACGAGCCAACCCAAGCACCTGAGCTTGCACCCCACCCCAGACTCCCATGCTGTACGGGCACACCATGCCAACCCTCATGAGCCCGCTTCCCGCACGAAACTAGCTCTCTGGCCGCCCGGGGTGGCACCCCACGGGGCGCTCATAGACCCAACGGTTCAAGAACATGCCACTGCTCGGGGGCCCGGCGAATGAAGTCTTCGAGGCGGGTGGCGACGAGCTGGGTGGTAGCGGCCGCCTCGTCGCGGAGTTTCCCCTGGCCCGATGGCCAGATCGGTTCAGCAATGACGCAACGCCGTTTGTTGCCATCAAAGAAGACAGCAGTCGGCAAGATCGGTGCCCCCGTTCGCCGAGAAAGCACGGCCGGCCCGATCGGGAGTGACACCGTTCGGCCAAAGAACTCGACATCGACCCCGTTGGTAGAGAGATCTCGATCGCCGAGCAAACACACGACGTGGCCAGCTTGGACGGCAGCCGCCAGCTTGGCAAATATGCCGCGGTCGTCGAGTGAGAGCACCGACACGCCCCATGACTGGCGGAGTTGCACGAACCACTCGAAGACGTCGTCGGGTTCGAGCCGCTCGACAACGGCGGTGACGGGGATAGCGGCCACTCGGCCAAGCCATGCGGCCGCCCACTCCCAACCACCCAGATGCGGCAGCACCATGATCGGGCCAAAACCGGCCTCGCGTGCGGCGAGCAGATGTTCATAACCATGGACTTCGAAACCGGCGTCGATGACGTCGATGCCCAACGTCGGGAGCCGAAGCGTCTCGGCCCAGTACCGCCCATAGGAGCCGAACCCTCGACGTGCCAGCGAGGTCAGGTCGTCGTCGCTGCGCCAGGGCTCGACCAACCGGAGGTTCTCGACCAATTGCTCAAATTTCATGCCGGCGCCACGCGACGCCAACCGGCCTCCGTGGTCGCCGAGGGCAACCAACAACCGCAGGGGAAGCCGCTCGGCGATGGCCGATGCCACTCCGAGCTGCCGACGAATGGTGCTAGCCAACCTTGGAGATCAGCGACGGCGAGCGGATCCGGCCCGACTCCGGCGAAGCCCGCGGGGCCGACCCGAATTGCCAACCCGACGGCGGCGCTGTCTATGGCGGGTCCGAACCGGGGGCGCCGGCTGCACGGCACTAGCTTGCTTCCACACTTTGATGAAGCGAGTGATGGCCGTGAAGCTCGTAAGCGCCAACATGACCCAAAGCACGGGCACAAGCAGCGACGAGAAGACCAGACCGAATCCGAGGGCAATGAACCGCTCGGCCCGTTCCATCAGGCCGCCCTTGGCGTCGAAACCCAGCGACTCAGCCTTCGCTCGCTGATACGACACCAGCGAGGCAGCTAGGTAGAGGGCGAAGGGCAGCATGGCCATCCGCGGATTGTCGGTACCGGCGAGATACCAGCTGGCACCAGCGAAGAGCAGACCGTCGCTGAGTCGGTCCGACACCGAGTCGAAATAGGCGCCTCGGGGTCCTGATGTGCCGGCTGCTTTGGCTACCGCACCGTCAAGCGCGTCGGGAAGACCGGTGAGCAGCAACAAGACCGCTGCGGTGAAGAAGTTCCCGGTGCCAATCGCGGCGCCACAAGCCGCGGCCATGGCCACCCCGACGCCGGTAATGACATCAGGCGACACGCCAGCCTTTTGCAGGCCAACTCCTAACGGAGCGACCGACTTGTCGAACCCCTTACGGAGGTTTCCGTCGAACATGTAACAGATGTTAGCGCGCGCTTGCTGATGCTGGGTCAGAGACCCGGAGCATCAGAGATCCACGTCCGACCAGTCTTCCGGGTTGTCTTCGACAAAGGACTCGACAACCGAGCCGTCGACACCGTCCACCAGCACCAAACCACGCTTCGTCGGGGGCTCGTCGGCGGAGAACAAAAGAATGCGCCAGGTCGGTCGGCTTAGCCAGCCTCGCCATCCGAGTTGAGCGGCGGCGTGACCTATTGGAAAACCGACATCGCTTGACGCTGCGACCAGAGCATCTCGCTCATCGACTTCGAGGTTGGCACCAGCCAGGATGCTGTAAATACCGACAAGGGCCAATACAGCGGCCGCGCCGAGCAAGCCTCGGTTGACGAAAACACCCTCGCCACGAGCAAAGAACAGTGCCACCAGCCCTGCCGCAGTGATCAGGTAGAGATAGCCAGGGATTCTTCGCCGATTGTTGTTGGGAAAGAGGTAGTCCTCTTGATCGGCCAACGCCGGCTGAAGATCGGCGGGGAGTTCATCGACCACTCCCCCACGCTACCTGGCTCGGAAACGAATGGGTTCCCAAACCCATCGACCAGGTTTTTCAAAAGACTCCCGACAGCGATTCCGGACTCAGTCGACGGGCCACGCCGCAACCAAGTTGGCCCACGTATCACGCAGCGTTTGTGGCAGCACGCGGGTGCTACCGGTAGCAGTCATGAAGTTCGTGTCGGCGGTCCACCGAGGGACCACATGCACGTGCAGGTGATCCGGTTCGCTCCCACCTCCGGCCATGCCTTCGTTGATACCAATGTTCATCCCCTGCGGCCGAAACGCATCCTGAATCGCCCGACTGGCCAACCGCACCGTGCGCCACAGTTCATCGTGAACAACGTCGTCGAGATCATGGATGCTTGGGCGAGCGACGGTTGGCAGCACCATCACATGGCCGCTCGTATAGGGGAACACATTGAGAATGACGAAGGTGTTGACCCCTCGCCAAACGACGTAGGTGACATCGTCGGAGAGGCCGCTTCGTTCAATGGTCTCGAAGAGCGAAAGGCCGTCCCCGCGGGGCAGATTGGCGTGCGGTTGTCCGTCGGCGCCGAGACCCGTGCCGTAGGTCCCGAGTTTCCATCCGGCCCACAGCCGATGCAGCTCCGCCCGGGGCTCTTCCTCGGGCCACGACCCTCCCGGCAACAACGGTTCGGCAGACACTGGCCCGGGGTCAGACGCCACTGGCGACTTCAGCCAGGACCCGTTCGATGAAGACTGCGATTGGAACGTCGCGCTCGACGCTGCCGCCACGCGGGTTCACACCGGCTGTGCCAGCCGCGACATCGTCGTCGCCAACCACCAACACGTAGGGCAACTTTTGGGTCTTGGCATTGCGGATTCGTTTGCCCAGCGGGTCGACGGCTTCGACCATTCCCGCCCGCAACCCGGCTGCGGTCAAGTCGGCGACCAGCTGCTCGGCGAAACCGTTGTGGGCTGCTGCAACCGGGAGCACTTCGACCTGCACTGGAGCAAGCCAGACGGGGAAGGCGCCGGCGAAGTGTTCGACAAGCACGCCGAAGAAACGCTCGATCGACCCGAACAGTGCTCGGTGAAGCATGATCGGGCGTTTGCGAGTGCCATCGTCGGCCACATATTCGAGGTCGAACCGCTCTGGCAGATTGAAGTCGACCTGAATGGTCGAGAGCTGCCATGACCGGCCAATGGCATCGCGGACGTCGATATCGATCTTTGGACCGTAGAAAGCGGCGTCGCCTTCTTTCACTTCGTACTCGAGACCGTGGGTACCGAGCGCCTCATGCAGGGCACTCGTCGCCGATTCCCAAATGGCGTCTGACCCGACAGACTTCTCGGGGTCCTTCGTCGACAGGTTGAAGGTGAAGTCAACGAAGCCAAAGGCTCGCAGCACCGACATCACGAAGTCGAGCAGGGATGCGATCTCGTCCTGCAGCTGCTCTTCGGTGCAGTAGATGTGGGAGTCATCCTGGGTGAAGCCTCGGATGCGGAGTAGCCCGTGCAGGGTGCCGGCGCGCTCGTAGCGGTACACCGTCCCGAGCTCGAACAGTCGTAACGGAAGCTCACGGTAGCTCCGTTGTCCCCGTCCAAAGATGAGGCAATGCATCGGGCAGTTCATCGGCTTTGGGTAGTAGGTGCCGTTGTCCATCTCCATGGGTGGATACATGCCATCGGCGTAGAAATCGAGGTGGCCGGACGTCTCGAACAGCTTGCCGTTGGCCAGGTTCGGTGTGTAGACGAATTGGTAGCCGCCATCTTGGTGCCGCTGCCGCGAGTAGTCCTCCATCAGCTTGCGGACAATGCCACCCTTCGGGTGCCACACGGCCAGACCACCACCGAGCTCGGACGGGAACGACAACAAGTCGAGCTCGGTGACCAGTTTGCGGTGGTCTCGCTGGGCTGCTTCCTCGAGCCTGGTGAGATGGGCGGCAAGTTCCGACTTGTCGGTCCATGCCGTGCCGTAGATGCGCTGCAGCATGGGATTCTTCTCGCTCCCACGCCAGTACGCGCCAGCGACACTCATGAGCTTGAAGAAGCCCAGCTTGCCGGTATCTGGCACATGCGGACCGACACACATATCGACGAACGTGTCGCTGTTTCTGTAGAAACTGATGGTCTCGCTGTCGGCTTCGGCCGCCAGCTCGCCACCGGCGCTGTCACCCAATGTGACGGCGTCGATGATCGCTCGTTTGTACTGATGGTCCACCATCAGTTCCTTCGCTGCCGCGGCGCTCATCTCCGACCGCACAAAAGGCTGACGCGCCTTGATGATCTCGCGCATCTTGGCGTCGATCCGATCGAGATCCTCATCGTTAAATGTTCCACCATCGGGCAACTCAAAGTCGTAGTAAAAACCGTCCTCGATTGGCGGACCGATGGCGAACGTAGCGCCGGGCCATAGTTCCAAGACGGCCTGGGCCAACACATGGGCAGTGGAATGGCGCAACGTATGCAGCGCTTCAGGCTTGTTCAGGGTGATGATCGAAACATCGGCGCCGTCGGGCAAGGCGACATCGAGGTCACATTCGACACCATTGACAATGGTGATAATGGCGTCTTTAGCCAGGCGCTTCCCGATATCGGCAGCCAGGTCAGCACCGGTCGAACCGGCGAGAAGCGATCGCTGGGAGCCATCGGGGAGTTTCACGGAAATGTCAGCCACGGCCTGATTGTACGGGCTGGCCCGGCGAGCCGGTGAGGCTTTACGCAGCCACCAGCGGCCGAGTTCTTAGCACCTCGGCTGACGAGCGTCGCGCGATCGTCGGCTCGGCGATGGGTTCGGTTGATGTCGCTGCGTGGCCGGTGCTGCCGGCGTAGGTGTCGTCGTACTCCTGGCCCGACAATGCGGCGATCTCGAACATCACCTCGTCGATGAGCTCCCGATACAAAACTCGATCACCGATGCGACGTCGGTAGCGGGTCACATCGATCGGGGATCCAAATCGGATCGATGCCCGACGGAAGAGGTTTGGCATTGTCTGGTCGGGCGGTTGAATGCCGACCGTGCCGACCAGACCGACGGGAACGATCGGCGCTCCGGTTTCGATCGCAAGTCGGGCCGCGCCGGTGTGGCCGCGGTGCAAACGGCCCGAGCGGCTGCGGGTGCCTTCCGGATAAATGCCGAAAAGGCCCCCGGTTTCCAGGACCGTGCGCGCAACGTCGAGCGCTGCGGCCGCATGGTCACCACCGCGCCGATCGATAGGGATCATCCCCAGCTTCGGGAAGAGCATGGCTGTCTTCCAGTCGTCGAGATATTCGCTCTTGCCGACGTACATGATCGGTCGGGGCAAGACAGCGGGCACCACGAAGGAGTCGATGGCCGACAGGTGGTTGGCGCAGATCACGGCGCCGCCAGACGACGGCAAGTTGTTTAGCCCCTGAACATCGAACTTCCAGAGAAACCGAAAGAGCGGCTTCATGACCCAGCCCACCGGGCGCTGCAGCGAACCAATGCCGGTTGGCAACTCAGTCGTGGAAGCGTCAGTCACTCGGTAGATCCAGTCACTCGGTAAATCCAGTCACTCGATGGGGTTGGTCATGCGGGGCTAGGTGCCGGGCGGCGTTCCGCCAGCACATCGATGCCCAGCAGCATTGCGGCCTCTGAGATACCCTCGCCGTTGGCCACTGCGGCATCGATTGCCGCCACCGCCGCCGGGGTATCGAGATCGTTATCGAGGGCAGCGCGGACATCGCCGAGCGCACCCGAGCCCGCACCGGCGGCAATCCAACGTTCGACCTGGGCTTGTGACTCGGGCATCAGATTGTCGGACCACTCCCACTCGTCGCGGTAGTGATGCTGAACAACACCCAGTCGTATGGCCCGCGTGTCGTAGGTCTTGCGCAGCTCGCTGACGAAAACGAGGTTGCCAAGCGACTTCGACATTTTCTCGCCGTCCATCCGCACCATTGCCTGATGCATCCAGTGGCGGACGAAAGGCTCACCGGTGGCTGCTTCAGACTGCGCCGCCTCACACTCGTGGTGCGGAAAGATGAGGTCGGTGCCGCCACCATGGAGATCAATTGTGTCGCCAAGGTCACGCATGGCGAGCGCCGAGCACTCAATGTGCCAACCTGGCCGACCTGACCCCCAGAGCGACTCCCAGGCAGGCTCGCCTTCCAGCGATGGCTGCCACAGGATGAAGTCGAGCTTGTTCCGCTTGTTCGGGTCGTCGGGAAAGCCCCCGCGTTCGGCCGCGTACTCGAGCATCGTTGCCTGGTCATAGCCAGAGATCTCGCCGAAGCGGCTCCACGTCGTGACGTCAAAGTAGACGGCACCTGCCGATTCGTAGGCGTGGCCCTTGTCGATCAGGGTGCCGATGAAGCCTCGGATGTCTGCGATCGCAGAGGTAGCCCGAGGTTCGCTGAAGCTCGGCAGCATGTCGAGCGCCACCATGTCGTCGTCAAAGCGAGCCGTCTCAGCGGCCGCGAGATCGAGATAGTGCACTCCCAGCTCGCGGGCCTTGGCCAGGATGCTGTCGTCGACATCAGTGACATTGCGGACGCACTTTGTCTCGTGCCCGAGGTCACGGAGGCGCCGCTGCAACACGTCGTAGCCAACAAAGGCGGCGGCGTGACCCAAGTGGGTTGCGTCGTACGGCGTGATGCCGCAGGTGTACATCAACACCGTCGGCCCCGGTTCGAAGGGAACCACCTCTTGCTTGGCAGTGTCGTATAAGCGCATGGAACTCACCGGCGTGAGGGTAGCCAAATCCGGCGAGCTGTCAGTAACCAGCTCGCCGTTCTGCTAGTCAGAGGGGCAATGGGAATCCTCGATGACAAGAAGCTACTAATCACCGGGGTCCTCACCGACGACTCCCTTGCCTTCGGCGTGGCACAGAAAGCACAGACGGAAGGGGCCGAGGTTCTGCTCACCAGTTTCGGCCGTGCGATGCGCCTCACCGAGCGCACCGCACGGAAGCTCGATCCAGTTCCGGATGTGCTCGAACTCGACATCAGCAACGCCGAGCACGGCGCTGCCGTCACCAAACATTTACAGGAAACGTGGGGTCGAGTCGACGGCGCTCTGCACGCCATCGGCTTCGCCCCGGCGGCATGCCTCGGCGACGACTTCTTCGGCGCCGACTGGAGCGACGTATCGACCGCAGTCGAGGTATCGGCCTACTCGTTGCGGGCGCTGGCCGACATCGTTCGTCCACTCATGACCGACGGCGGCTCGCTCGTCGGTCTTACGTTCGACGCCACAGTCGCCTGGCCGGCCTACAACTGGATGGGCGTGGCGAAGGCGGCGATGGAGTCGCTCAATAGGTATCTGGCCCGTGAACTGGGAGCCGAGGGCATCCGCTCAAATCTGGTGGCGGCTGGCCCAATGAAGACCATCGCGGCCAAGTCAATTCCCGGTTTCAAGTCCTTCGAGGACGAGTGGGTCGCCAGGGCGCCACTTGGCTGGGACGTCACCGACTCCAGCGGCGTCTCGAAGGCATGCGTCGCTCTTCTTTCCGACTGGTTCCCCCACACCACCGGCCAGATCATCCACGTCGACGGTGGCTACTCGATCATCGGCGCCTAGGGAACGAAGACCTGGCTCTCTGGACGGGAGATCGGTTGCACTCGGGTTTGAGGCATAAAACCCATCCATGCGGTGTGAACCGCAAGATCGTCTTGGCTGAACCGATCGAAGGACTTGTGAACATCAACTGAGGCCAGCGAGGACAGATCCGAAGTCAGATCTTCCGCAGCCACGGTCCACCCCGCCGCTGCCGCCATAGCCACGTATTCGGAATATCGAAGGCGGTTCTGATACTGCAGGCCGTTGTTGAACAACTTCCATCGGCGTTCTGAAAAGGCAAGAAAGTTGTAGACCGTTATGGACGAGTCGAACCCGGCGTAGTGATCCTGCAGATCGATCATGTGGCTCATGACACCGTCGTCGGACAACACCCGACGAAACTCGTGCAGAATCTCGCTCAGGGTTGGGGCCGGAATGTGCTCGAACGTGTTGTTCGAGATGATGAAGTCGACCGTTCCCGGCGCTAGCGACGTGTGTCGAGCATCGGCAACAAGGAGTTCAATCCCCATGGCGCCGAGAAGTTCGGCCGGCTCACCGCTTGATGCCAAGCCTCGTGCGACGATCTCACTGGCATCACTTCGCCAACGCCCCGGGTTCTCGGAGACTTCGCGCTCGAAGCACGCCAGAACATTCCGCACTTGCTTTGTTTGCGTTAGGTGTTGAACGTCGAGCGACGTCACCCGCTCAGCGCCCCGAAGCAGCAACGCCACAGGGACAATTGGGTGCCAACCCGACCCAAGCTCAACAATGTGTTTCGGCAACGGTTCGGTGGCGAGACTCGACCAGACGTCGAGATGGCGGTCGACTGCGGCCACCTTCTTCCGAAAGAAATCAACCGACAGGTCATCGGTCCCGGTGACGAATCGCTGGAAGACTCTGTTGTACTTCTGCGGGTCCGGAAGAAGCGACATCGTGCCTTGGAGCGCTGCCTTCACATACCAATTGGGCATGCCAACAAATCGGCACGGCACAGCGTTTGTTGAGTGCTGCGAGCCGCAGGCTGTCTCACTCAGCCGCAGGCTGTCTCACTCAGCCACAGGCTGTCTCACTCAGCCACAGGCTGTCTCACTCAGCCACAGGCTGTCTCACTCAGCCACAGGCTGCTCGCACCGCGGAGTAGGGGTTCACGGCTGAACCGCCACCGGGATGGATCTCGAAGTGCAAATGCGGAATCCCGCGGGCATTGCCGTCATCGCCTACATAGCCGATGACGGAACCAGCCGAGACCCGCCCCGAGTTGCCATAGGCCGACAGGTGCGTGCCGTAGTAGTAGTCGCCGTTGTCACCATTCAGGTGAAAAGACCGTCCACCCACTCGATTCGAGCGGTGCGAAACGGTGCCACTGACTGGAGCGACGACGGGAGTACCGATCGAGGCCATCATGTCCACACCCTTATGACGACGACCACCGGACCGGGGGAAGCCCCACGAGTCGATGAACGACACCGCACCGTTGACGGGGCAGAAGTTGAGCGATCCACCGCCGCCACCACCACCCTGGCCGCCGCTACCACCACCACTGGATGGACGGTTTCGGGCAGCCTCTTCGGCCGCACGGCGCCGTTCGGCCTCAATACGAGCCCGTTCGAGCTCTTCCAGCTTCGTCAGCTCATCAGCCAACTCGAGTCGTGTGTCGAGAAGCCCATCAACGGCCACCTGCTGCTCGGACAGCTTGGCATCCAACGCTTCGTCGGCCAATGCCAGGTCTTCGAACAGGACCCGATAGTCCTCGATGGCCTCAGTGTCGCCGCCAACCGCAGCATCGCCAAGCACACTCGCTCGAATCGATGCAGTGAGGTCGGAGCTGCTGAACAGGTCCGGTGGGGTCTGCCCACGAATGAAGTCAGTGACGGCTGCATCGGACACCTGAGTCACCAGATCGTCCACGTCAGTACGCAAACGAGCGGCCTCCGTCTCCGCTCCGAGCGCCTGCAACTGAAGCTGACTCAGTAACGTCTCTGCGTCGGAGATCTCTTGCGTCAACTCCTGAACTTTCTGACGGGTCTCGACCAAACCGGGAGTCGTCTGAGCGCTTGCAGGGACCGAAGACAGGAGAATCAGGGCCACTAAGAAGGCGGCGGACTGCCGCCATGAGGGAACTCGACTACGCACCAGGGCTGAGGGTAGAGGTCGCATCGGGTTTTCGCCATTGGGAGTGACCGAATACTACTCTGAGTGGCTGCAGTTTCACTAGACGTCGGCTGTGGTGTCCGAAGCGATCAGGGCCCGAATAATCTGCTCAACCGACACCACCCCGACGGGTCCGTTGTCATCGATCACCACTGCCAGCTGGCGTCGCAACCGACGCATGCGGCGAAGCACTTCGATAACGGGACGATCGGACCGCACCAACACCATCTGGCGATGCAGCGACGCCGGAATCGGGCGAAAGCGATCGTCAAGGCCAATGGCCAGTAGGTCTTTGGCGTGAAGATATCCCACCAACCGCTGCTGGCCGGCAGCTGGCGCAGCGATCGGCACTCGGGTCTGTCCCGACATTCGAAAGACTCGCTCGGCTTGAGCCGGTGTTGCACCAAATCGAATCGTTGCAATGTCATCGAGCCGACTCGCGACCTCGACAACCGGTCGCTGGGCAAAGCTGAGCGCATCGTTCAGCAGCTCAGCACTCTCACCCGCCAAGGCTCCCTCTTCGAATGCACTCGACACAATCGCCGACAGCTCCGCCGCCGTGTGATTCGAAACCAACTCATCACGCGGCTCGACACCGACCAGCTGACAGCCGAGTCGAGCCAACCAGCTCAGTAGCAACAC
>JBLINY010000003.1:0-101506 GCA_047638695.1 Acidimicrobiales bacterium
GCTTCTTGAGCCACCGCGAGGAAGTCGCGAGCGCCAATCTCTTCGTCACCACGAGTGCGCCGGACCGAATTCAATGCGGTACGCAGGAAGTACATGTTGTTCACGCCCGGGATCTCAACCGGATACTGGAAACCCATAAAGACACCGGCAGCAGCGCGATCCTCTGGGACCATCTCGAGCAAATCCACGCCTTCAAGGGTGACGGTGCCGCCAATCTCGTAGCCATCACGACCAGCGAGCGCGTGTGCGAAGGTGCTCTTGCCAGACCCGTTCGGGCCCATGATGGCGTGGACCTCACCGGCACCGACATCGAGGTTGAGCCCCTTGAGTATCGGGGTGTCCCCGATCGAGACGGTCAGATTCTCCACGTGCAGCATCAGCCGACACTTCCTTCCAAACTCACGCTCAGCAGGCGCTGAGCTTCGACAGCGAACTCCATCGGGAGCTCGTCAAAAACCTCACGACAGAAACCGTTGACAATCATCGCCATGGCATCTTCTTCGTTCATCCCCCGTTGGCGGCAGTAATACAGCTGGTCCTCGCCCACGGTGGAAGTGGAGGCCTCGTGCTCGACCTGAGCAGTCGGGTTCTTCACCTCGATATACGGCACGGTGTGCGCTCCGCACTCCTTGCCGAGGAGGAGCGAATCACATTGCGTGTAGTTGCGGGCGTTCTCAGCCGACCGCATCATCTTCACCAATCCTCGATACGTGTTTTGGCCCTTGGCGGCCGAAATACCTTTGGAGATGATGCTGCTCGTGGTGTCGGCACCGATGTGGATCATCTTGGTGCCTGTATCGGCCTGCTGATGCTTCGAGGTCAGCGCCACGGAGTAGAACTCGCCGACAGAACGATCACCCTGCAGGATCACACTCGGGTACTTCCACGTGATGGCGGAGCCGGTCTCGACCTGGGTCCAGGAGATCTTGGCGTCGGTGTGAGCCCGGCCTCGCTTGGTCACAAAGTTGTAGATGCCGCCAACACCGTTCTCGTCGCCCGGATACCAGTTCTGCACCGTCGAGTACTTGATCTCGGAACGGTCTTTCGCCACGAGCTCGACCACCGCTGCGTGGAGCTGGTTCTCATCACGCTGGGGAGCCGTGCACCCTTCGAGGTAGGAGACATGCGAGTCGTCCTCAGCCACGATCAGGGTGCGTTCGAACTGGCCGGTGTTCATCGAGTTGATACGGAAGTAGGTGGACAGCTCCATGGGGCAGCGAACGCCCTTGGGGATGTAGCAGAACGACCCGTCGGAGAACACCGCCGAGTTGAGCGCCGCAAAGAAGTTGTCGCGCACCGGCACGACCGACCCCAGATGCTCCTTGACGAGCTCTGGATAATCCCGCACTGCTTCAGAGAACGAACAGAAGATGACACCGGCTTCAAGAAGTGTTGCCTTGAACGTGGTCACCACCGAGACCGAGTCGACAATGGCATCGACAGCGACATTGCTGAGCATCTTCTGCTCGTGCAGTGGGATGCCGAGCTTGTCGAACATCTCGCGGATGTCGGGATCGACATCGTCCATGCTATCCAGGACCGGCTTCTGCGTCGGGGCAGCCCAGTAGCTGATCGACTGATAATCGATCGGCGCGATCTGAAGCTTGGCCCAATCAGGCTCTTCCATCTTCTGCCAGGCAGCGAACGCCGACAGCCGCCATTCGAGCAGCCATTCAGGCTCGTCCTTCTTGGCCGAGATCAGACGTACCGTTTCTTCGGTGAGCCCTGGAGGTGCAATGTCGGTGTCGAGATCAGTGCTGAAGCCAAATTCGTAGTTGGCTTCAGTCAGTTCCTCAATACCTCGCATAGTTTCGCTCATTCGCGTATCCCTTCCTGTGCTGGCAACGACCTGGGACAGATCGCTGATGTCGATTTCGTCGTGCGAATCGAGCCTGTTTGGCCCGCGGCTAGCCGGTTGCCTTAGCTGAATGACTTCCCGCAGCCGCAACTGCTCTGAGCGTTCGGATTGTCGATGCTGAACCCGGCATCTTGTAGGCCATCGCGGTAGTTCAATGTGGCGCCAACCAGATGGGGGGCACTCTCTGAGTCCACCCGGACCGTGACCGATCCAACGGTGGTCACATGATCGCTCGAGCTTGTCTCGGTATCGAAGAACATCTCGTAGGAGAAGCCCGAACATCCGCCGGCCCGCACGGCCACTCTGAGACCAAGCCCCTCTTCACCCTCTTCGGCCAGCAGCAGGGCAACTTTGGCGATAGCCGTATCGCTGAGAACGATCAGTGGTTTGGCGGTTTCTTGAGCGGGTTGTTCCGTCGTTGTCATTCGCTGGTCTCCTAGGTCTTCTCGCACCGGTCTCCTCGCACCTGATGGTCAGTCCATCGTCCATGCCGAAGAACGCGTCTGGATACCGCAAAGGTTAGCAGCGTTTCGGCAGTTGCAATTTGCAAAACTTCGCTAAGTCAGCGTCAGTGCTACAGTCAACCAATGGCCACAATAGGCGTCGCGCCCTCCGCAACTCAACGCCGAGTTCTCGTCGCCCTGAAACGACGTGGTGAAGCGACCGCCGAAGAACTTGCCATCGCTCTCGATATCTCCTCCAGCGCCGTTCGGCAACACCTCAGCTCGCTCCGGTCCGCCGGGTTCATCGTCGCCCGGCAGGAGCGTGGAAATACCGGCCGACCTGCCGATCGATACCACGCTACCGACCTCACTGAAACGTTGTTTGTCACCACCGACAGCACGCTTTCGCTCGAACTCCTCGAACACATCGAAGAAGAGGACCCCGAACTCGTGACTCGGGTTTTCGAACGCCGCCGCCATCGTCTCGTCGAGGACGCAAGAGACAAGCTGCAGGGCAAACCAATCGACGAGCGGGTTGCCGTCCTGGCAGAGCTACTCGACGACCAGGGTTATCTCGCCGACTCCGACAAGCTGACCGATAACCACTTCCGAATCAACCTTCATAGTTGCGCCCTCTGGGCCGTCGCCACCCGGTTCCAGCAGGCCTGCACGGGCGAACTGAACTTCATCCGCGACCTCATCCCGGACGCGACGGTCGAACGGGTCACCCACAAGACAGACGGCGCCCACACCTGCGCCTACGAGATCACCGTTGATGACTAAGGCCGTGTCGCCTGACGCAATGCCAACCGACCGCCTACTCGAGGGAGACGAGAAGCGCGACGCGGTGCAGCAAATGTTCGACACGATCGCGCCCCGTTACGACCTCGTGAATCGAGTCATGACATTCCGGCTCGATGTGGGCATCCGACGCAAGACGCTGAAGTCGCTCGCCCTCCACCCCGGATCGACCGTGCTCGATCTAGCGTGCGGCACTGGCGACTTCGTGAAGGCGCTGGGAAAGGGCGGCCACACGGCAATCGGGGTCGACTTGTCCTACGGAATGATGGCGGCCTCCACCGTCGATGGTTCCTTCGTCCAGGGCGACCTTCTGGCGCTCCCCATGGCCGACAACTCGGTCGATGCCGCTGTCTGTGGCTATGCCCTCAGAAACTTGGTGGCGCTACCACCCTTCTTCGCTGAGCTGGCCCGAGTCGTGCGGCCCGGTGGTCGCATTGCCCTGGTCGATGTTTCGGCCCCCGAGAACGGGCTGCTCAAGATGGGATACAACATCCACTTCAACAGGATCGTGCCGTTCATCGGCGGACTCCTTTCTGACAAGAGTGCCTACGCCTACCTCCCACGATCGGTGTCGTATCTTCCTGAGCCGGCCGAGATGGTTGCCATGATGACCGAGGCCGGACTGACAAACGGCAACCGCCGCCAACTGACCCTCGGCATCGCCCAGCTGCTCACCGCAGCTGTCCCCTCCTAGCCCGGCTCGATCAATATCGAAGATACGGCTGACGAACAGCTTCGAACACCCTCACGTCGTCGGCCCACGAATCAATGATCTCGCCGGCCGAGGCTCCCGCTCGAAGCTGACTGAGCAACCGGAAGGTTCCGGCTAGCAGATTGAACATGGCGGACCGGTCGACGATCGGTCCCGCGCCTTGGTCGATGGCGTGGTCTCTGAAGGCGACGAGTACGTGCACACCGGTCTCGACCGGTCGGAATGCATCAACATCGGTAATGCGATACCGAATCCCTTCCAACTCGATGCCAGCAGACCGTGGGTTGGGGGCCAGGGCCGAGTCTGGGGTGAAGACAAGCGGATCGAAGACAACACCGGGAAGGTCCAGACCATTGAGCCGGCTCGCAACCGCTTCCCCATCGACCCATGCGGCGCCGATCGTGGTGAATGGATGACTCGTCCCCTTGCCATAGCTCAGCACCGTCGTCTCGAACAGCACGGTGCCGGAATAGACAAGAGCGGCTTCGAAAGTCGGCAACCCGGGACTAGGTGCAAGCCAGGCAAGGTCAGTTGCCGGCCAGCGGTCGCCGCGTTGCCAGCCTTCGAGCTCGACGACGCGCAGGTCTAGGTCGGCAAGGCCGTCAAACCAACCTTCGCTCTTGATGGCAGTCGCCAACTCGCCGGCCGTCATCCCGTAGGCCGAGGTGATTGGGTATTGGGAGACGAACGAGGCCTGGTTTTCGTCACGCCGGAACCCGGCCACCGTCATGCCACCCAGAGGATCGGGACGATCGAGGACAACAAACTGGACGTGGGCCCGAGCGGCTGCCTGCATAGCCAGCCCCATGGTCGAGATATAGGTGTAGAAACGAGTCCCGACGTCTTGCAAGTCGTACACAAGGACGTCGACGTCACCGAGCATGGCGGGGGTTGGTGCGCGGGTTGCTCCGTACAGACTGAAGACGGGGACCCCGGTCGAGCCGTCAACGCTGTCGCCGACCGCCTCACCGGCGTCGGCACTGCCCCGCACACCATGCTCGGGGGCAAACACTGCGGCCAGCTCAACCACAGGGCTGTCGGCAACGAGGTCAATCAGGTGATCGTCTCCCACCATCGACACCTGGTTCACAATCAATCCCAACCGTTGGCCGGCTAACGATCGGAAGTCCTGGGCCACCAACACCGCAGCCCCGGTGAGCACGGGTGCCGGCAACGATTCGGTGGATGTTGTCGTCGGTGTAGCTTCGACAACCGACGCTGGCGCGGTGGGTGCTGAGATGGCTGCTGGAGTGGTTGGTGCGACCGACGTTGGCGCCGCGGTCACCGAAGCGCCAGCCGACACCGGTGGCTCGCTGACCTCGCGACACGAAGCGCCCACGAGCCCGACGAGAAGGAGAACCACGACCGCTCGCACGGCCCGAGCGTAGATCAGGCCCGCTGAGGTTCGGGACCGATGTAGCGGGCTGCCGGCCGCATGATCTTGTTGTTCGCTGCCTGCTCGAGCACGTGTGCCGACCAACCAAGAACCCGGCTGACGGTGAAACACGAGGTGAAGGCCTCGGCCGGTACGCCGGCGAGGTGCAAGGCAACGCCAGCGTAATACTCGACGTTCGTGACGATCAGGGCGTCGGGCCGGTGCCGACGCAGCTCGGCCAGGATCCGTCGTTCGATCTCAACCGCTCGCCCAACCAGATCTACCCCCACGCCCTCGGCGGCCAATAATTCGGCCATCTCTCGCATCAGAACAGAGCGCGGATCGCCCGAGCGATAAACGGCGTGCCCGAAACCCATGATCTTGTCACCAGCAGCCAGTCGGCCGCGTGGCCGGCATCAGGGTTGACCTGGGGGACCGAAGCCCCAGTTCGGGTCGCTCGCACAACCGCCAACACCGTTGGGACTGCGGCCGCTACTCGTTGGACGTCGGCGAGCCTCTCGTCGGGGCTCAAATCAATCGTCGGTTGCGCCGCCGGCAACAGCAGCCCGATAGCGGCTTGGAGAACAAGGTGCGGAGGATCAATGCACTCGGCCAACCGGGCGACGAGTTCGAGGGTGGCGGGGTCGACCACTCGGGCCCGGCCCACAGATGCTCGAAAAACGTTCAGTTGGGTGGCATCAGGAAGGTCGCCGTGCAACAACAGGTGCCAGATCGACTCCACCGATTCGGTTCGGGCCAATTCGGTCGCGTCACGGTGCCGGTAGTGAAGGAACCCTTCGTTACCGCGTACGGAGCCGATCGTGGTGTCGGCCACTGCAAGACCTTTGAGACCGGGTGGAGCAACCAGCTCGCCGGGAGAGGGAGAGGGCGCTTGAGAGGGAGAGGGCGCTTGAGCAGGAACGGTCATGGTTCGAGTCTCACGTCCTGTCTGATCTGTCAATATTGATTCAATCAACATTGACAGATCAACTATGTTGGTCGAGATGACGCAGGACGATCTGCTGACGGCCGCCGAGGCAGCGGCCAGACTGGGGGTAAAACGCCAAACCCTTTACGCCTATGTCAGTCGCGGGTTGCTCGATCGCACGGTTGACCTTGATGGCCGCTCGAGTCGCTTCGACCCTGTGCAGGTCGATGGGCTGCGTCAGCAGCATCGTCGGCAGGCAAAAGGCGAAGTCTCGTCAACGATCTCGTCGTCCATTACCAAGATCGACGAGTCCGGACACAGCTATCGGGGTGAGTCGGTGCTCGACTTGGCTGCCGCCGACACCGACTTCGAACACGTTGCCGATCTGCTTTGGGACACCGAACCGGTAGCCGCCGACGAATGGGAGCTCGGACTCGACGACACCAGCCACATCCGTACCGCTCAGAGCGCTTTGAGCGAGGGCACCCGAGCGCTCGACCGCCTACGAGTGACCGTCGCCGTTCTGTCGGCCAGCGACCCGCTGCGCAACGATTTGGCGCCCGAGGCCTTCGCCAGTTGCGGGCGTCGCATTCTCGCCGGAATGGTCGCCGGGCTCCCCAAGCTGCACCTCGGTCCGCGGAATCGCTTGGCCGACCAACTGTGGTTGGCGCTTGTTGACCAGCCAGGAACCGCCGCCCAACGCCAAGCCCTCAACACCGCGTTGGTACTTTTGGCCGACCATGGCCTCGCCAGTTCGACCTTTGCTGTTCGGGTCGCAGCATCAGTTCGCGCCGACCCATACTCGATTGTCTCGACCGGACTCGGTGCATTCGGCGGAGCGTTGCACGGTGTCGCCAGCAGTGGCGTGCATCGACTGTTGCAGCGAGCAGAAGAAGTGGGGCCTGAGGCGACGTTCGGTGAGGAGCTTTCGGCTGGTCGGCATCTCGCTGGCGTTGGTCATGCCGTGTACACCTACGAGGATCCTCGGGAGCTAGCGCTATTGGAGGAACTGCGGATTGGCTGGGCCGACGACCCACGACTCGACCTGGCCCTCGATCTTCGCCAGCTGGTCATGACCCGTGTTCCTCAGCCGGTCAACATCGACTTCGCTCTCGGCATGCTCACCTGGTTGGCCGACATCGAGTCGACCGGTACCGAGATCTTTGCCATCGCCCGCACGGCCGGCTGGCTAGCCCACGCCATCGAGGAGCTCAATGAAGAGCCCCTGCGCTTTCGACCGGTCGCCCGCTACGTGGGGCCAGCCTGATGCCATCCGGTCGCTTTGCCCCGAGCCCAACCGGTCGCCTCCACCTCGGCAATCTACGGACGGCTCTGGTGGCCTGGCTGTTCGCTCGCTCCGATGGCTCGGCGTTTCTGTTGCGGATGGAAGATCTCGACCAGGCGGCAGTTCGGGCCGAGCACTATCAAACGCAGGCCAACGATCTTGCCGCGCTCGGGCTGCACTGGGATGGCGATCCGATTCGTCAGACCGAGCGGCTCGAGCTTTACAACGACGCAACCAGGCAGCTCACCGACGCCGGACTCACCTACCCCTGCTACTGCTCGAGGCGCGAGATTCGCGAAGCAACACAGGCCCCAAACGGGCCGTGGAGCCACGGCCAATACCCCGGCACGTGCCGCACACTTACCGCAGCCCACCGAGCCGAACATGAACGATCCGGCCGGCCATCAGCGCTGCGCCTGCTCGGCCGCTCCGACACCATTGCCTTCGACGATCTGCTCTGTGGACCTACCAGCGGTTTGGTTGACGACGCCGTGATCCGTCGCAATGACGGCACTCCGGCCTACAACCTCGTCGTCATGATCGATGACGACGACGCCGGCATCGAGTTGGTTGTGCGGGCCGACGACCTACTTGACTCCACGCCCCGCCAGATCCACATTTGCCGCCAGTTGGGGTTACGTGCGCCAGCCTTCGCCCATGTGCCGCTCGTGCTGGCGCCGGGCGGTGACCGATTGGCAAAACGCGACGGATCGGTGACGCTGGCCGACCGAATCGAGTTGGGCGAAACGCCGTCTGACGTGCTCGGCTACCTCGCCTACACGCTGGGCCTGGCCGAAAGTGGCGAGCCGGTTGTTGCCGCTGATCTCGTCGAACGGTTCGAGCCGTCGAGACTTCCGCGCACCCCGCTCGTACTCGATCCCGAAATCCTCGACCTAACGCCTGAATAGCCACTACTCGCCGAGATCTTTACCCTCACGATCGCTAGAGCAGCAGCTCGGAAAGCGTGTAAATAACCAGTCCGGCCACACCACCGACGATGGTGCCGTTGATGCGAATGAACTGGAGGTCACGACCAACTTGCAGCTCGAGTCGGTCGGCGGTCTCGTCGGCATCCCAGCGCTGCACCGTGTTCGCAATGAGGCCGGACACCTCGCCCCGGAACTGCTCCGCGATATAGCCCGCAGCGTCGGTGACCCACGCATCTATGCGCGCTCGCAGCTCGGCGTCGGACTCCAACGACTTTCCGGCGTCGCTGAGTGCCTGTTCCAGGCGTTGACGAAGCTCACTTTCGGGATCCTCAGATGCTTCGAGCATCCCGGTCTCGATGCGGCCCCATAACGACGCCGACCAGGCACGCACCTCGGGATGGTGCAGCAACTCTTCCTTGAGGTCTTCGCCCCGGGCGATCAGTTCGGGGCTCGACTTCAACCGGTCAGATAGTTCTCGAGTGCGGCCGTCGAGCTGCTCGCGCAGCGGATGCTGACGGTCGGAAGCGACCTCAGCCAAAAAGCGGGTCATCACATCGGAGATCTTGTCGAACACCACATCGTCGATGGTCTCGGGAACCCAACGCGGCGACTCGTTGTACAGCATCTCGCGAAGTCCAGCCTGGTTGTCTTCAAAGAATCGCTCGACCCCGTTGAGGGTGGCTTCAAGCAGCTGCTGGTGATAGCCGCCGTCAACCGCGACATCGATAGCCCGCCCGACGAATGGTGTCACCGGAATGTTCCGCACCTGATTCTGCAAGACGTCTTCGAGGCCAGCCTGCACGGTGTCGTCGCGCAAAACTTCGGTGAGGCCTCTCATGACCGCGGCACTCTGTTCGCCGACCAGCCGTGCGTTCGCCGGCTCGGCCAACCAGCTACCCAGCTTCCGCCCCAGCTCAGCTTCGGCAAGCTGCTCATTGACGACCTCACGGGTTAGGAAGTTGTCGCGCACAAAACCACCAAGACTCTCGCCAATCTGATCCTTGCGCTTCTTGATGATGGCGGTATGCGGGATGGGCAGACCCAGCGGGTGGCGGAACAACGCAGTGACCGCGAACCAGTCGGCCAGCGCTCCGACCATTGCCGCTTCGGCAAACGCTCGCAGGTAACCCCAGCTGTCGTTATCGCCCTCCTTGATGCGGGCAAACACATAAACGACAGAGGCGAGCACCAATAGCCCAGCAGCCACCATCTTCATTCGCTTCAGGTCAACGCGCCGCTGGGCGTCCGTCGGCTCGGTCACCGTTGCGGGTCCGATTTGGGCGGCGTCATCGCAGCTTGGCAAATAGTCGATCGGCCTGTTCCGCTGCCTTGGCCCGAATCTCGTTGGCATCAACCCTGGTGGGCAGACCGTTGTCCAGACGCTTCTCGCCATCAACGATCACGTCGAGAGCATGCACACCCGGGGTGTAGGCCAGGTGCCACGGGTCCATCGTGGGATAGCTCCACGTGACCAGATCGTCGCGAGCCTCGGGCATGAGGTCCCATCCGTTTTGCAGCCACTCCCATGCCAACTCAGGGCTGGTCGTGACGTCGACCTCGCGACGCTTGACGAACGCCACACGAAACTCATCGAGCATGTCCGCACCGATGCCGTCGGTGCCGAGCGCGACCGGCATGTTGAGACGTGGCGGATCGGCGTAGCCGACGCCGTTGTTCATGTTTGAGCGAGGGTTGTGAACCAGCGTGCCGGCAAAGTCAACGCCGTCGGGCAGATGCACCCCGTGGACTAACAACCAGTCGCTCTGCGCCTTACGCGCAAACGCGGTTCCCGGCCCGGCATCGACGAATCCCTCGCCGACGTGCACATGCACCCCAACGTTCAGCTCGTGGGCCAAGTCAGCAGCCGCTTCGAGCGTTTCCCGATTGCAGGTGAACGCAGCGTGCACACCAACCATTCCGTCGCCCCCTTCCTTTATGAAACGCTGGTTCTCCTCCAGACCGGCCAACGCACCTTCCTTGCCATGACGGTCGGTGACGCCGTAAGCGCACCGCACACGCACTCCAACTTCGGCACAGGCATCGGCGATCACCGAGAGGCTTCCCTCGATGGCGTTAGGAGACTCGTGATGATCGATGATTGCTGTGCATCCCGCCATCAACGCTTCCATCGCTCCGAGTTTTGCCGACCACTCGAGCATCTCGAGGTCGAGCGCTGCATCGAGACGCCACCAGACCTGATCGAGGATCTGAGCGAACCGCATCGGGGTTTCAGACGGAGCCGGCATACCTCGGGCGAGCGAGGAGTAAAGGTGGTGGTGGGCGCAGACCAGCCCTGGGGTCACGCCGGTGGAGTCGCTCATGGTGCTCGAAACTACCGGATGGTTGGGCCTACGGTTCGACGATGTGTCGTCGACGGTTGCTTCAGGTCGTCATCGGCGCCGCGAGCGTGCTGGTTGCGTACGTCTGGGCTCTGCCGCAGCTCGGCGGCTATGGCGAGGTATGGCCGCTCGTCCGGTCGCTACGTGTCGAAGCCCTCACACTGCTGACAGCGGCAGGAGTCGCCAACCTTTTGGCTCCGGCCGCATCGCAAGCCGCGGCACTTCCGGGACTCGGGCGTTTGGGACAACATCATCAAGCTCGCCACACCCGCGATCGCCCTGGCCTGGTTGGCGACCGAACGGCCAGTGCAAGGGCCGTTCCTGCGGTTGGCGATCGTCGGCACGCTGATGCCTGCCATCTCGCTGCTGCTACTAGCCCTTGTGCTCGGGAAACCGACCGTGGTCCTCGCCGTTGGGGCTGGCCTCGATCGTGTTCCATTCCTCGGGAAGGGCTGGCCATCCCGCACCCCCGGTGGACTCGGCGTGTTGGAAGTGGGCCTCGCCGGTTCGCTCGGCTTTGGTGGCGATGCCGACAGCAGCCAAATTCTTGCCGCCGTACTGGTTTTCCGAGCTCTCACCTATCTGCTGCCCATTCCCCTCGGTGTCGTCTCGCTCGTGGCGGCTCGTCCGCAGGCCTAGCGCTGGCATGACAGCTAGCGTGCGCCAATGGCAGCACACCCACACGCCCTGCTCACCACACAAGAAATCAGTGAGGCCGTCGATCTGGTGAAGGGCAAGGGCTTGGTTGGCGCTGACAGCACGTTTCGACGGGTCGCGGTTGCCGAGGGACAGGCTGAAGAGCGTCGGATCGAGGTGTGGCTGTGGCACCGCGACCGCAAACAAATCCAGGAGCTGGTGGTCTCTTTGTCCACCGGCGATGTCGTTTCGAGTTCCGTGGTGGAGGGCCAGCGGCCCCAGATGGGGTTCGGCGAGTTAGCCCCCGTGGTCAAGCTGGTACGCAATGACGAGCGAGTGGTCGCAGCGGTCGCCAAGCGAGGAATTCACGACACCTCGACTCTGCAAGTCGACCCGTGGCCGACCGGAGACATGGGCGTTGCCCACGAGGCGGGCCGGCGAGTCGTGCGGTGCATCCTGTTCTACCGAGAGGAACCGTCGGACAACGGCTACGCCCGGCCGGTTGACGGGTTGATGGTGTACGTCGATCTCGACGAGATGGCCGTGTACGAGGTTGAAGACATCGGAACCTGGCCGCTAGCCGAACAGAAGTCCAACTACGACGTGTCGGCTGTGACACCCCGTACTGGACTCGAGACAATCGACATCACCCAGCCCAACGGACCGAGCTTCACGGTGACCGACGGCAACAAGATCAGTTGGCAACACTGGGACGTTCGGGTGCTTCTCGATCACACCGAAGGGATAGTGCTGCAATCGCTGGGCTGGACCCCAACCGCGGGCGAGCGCCGGCCCGTCATGCGTCGAGCAAGCTTGGCCGAGATGGTTGTGCCGTACGGCGAAGTTCGCGAAAGCCAGGCATTCAAGAATGCCCTCGACGTCGGCGAAGTTGGCCTCGGTCGATGCGTGAATTCGCTCACGCTTGGCTGCGACTGCCTCGGCGACATCACCTACCTCGACGGGGCCTGGGCCCTCGATGACGGAACGCCCGTCCAGGTCGATCAGGCGATCTGTATTCACGAGGAAGACTTCGGTATCGCTTGGAAACACACCGATGCTCCGACCGGCAACGCCGAAGTCCGCCGCAGCCGGCGCCTGGTGATCAGTTCGATTTTCACTGTCGGAAACTACGACTACGGAATCTTCTGGTATCTCTACCTCGATGGCACGGTTCAGATGGAGATCAAGCTCACCGGCATCGTCACGACCCAGAGCTACGCCGCAGGTGACGATCTCACCTACGCCAATCTGGTCGCACCCGAGGTAGCGGCGCCGATCCATCAACACCTGTTCTGCGCCCGATTCGACATGGAAGTCGACGGCGCCAACAACACCGCCTACCTAGTCGACGTCGAGGCCGACCCTCCCGGCCCCCACAATCCCCACAACAATGCGTTCCGAGCCGTGTCCACCAGGCTCGAGACCGAACAACAGGCGATTGCTCGGGTCGACGCGTCGAAGGCCCGGACCTGGCGAGTCATGAACGAGGGCAAGACCAACGGTCTCGGTCGCCCGACCGGATTCAAGCTGCTGCCAGCCGATACCTCGACGCTGTTCCCCGCAGACGCCAGCGCCATCGCCAAGCGCGCCGGGTTTGCCAAGCAAAATATCTGGGTTACCCCAACGGATCACGGTCAGCGGTTTCCCGCCGGAAATCACGTGACTCAGAGTCGCCCCGAGAACCAGGGGCTACCGACATGGACCGAAGCCAACCGCGACATCGCTGACACCGACCTCACGGTGTGGCACACCTTTGGCTTGACCCACGCGGCCCGACCCGAGGACTACCCGGTCATGCCAACTGAATACGCACGTTGCACCTGGGTGCCGTACGGCTTCTTCGACCGCAATCCGGCCCTCGACCTACCCCCAGGCGAGCACTGCCACTAGCAATCGATTCAAACCGTCGCGGTTTCGAGCCGGAATGGTTGGCCGAGCGTCACAAAGCGACGCTGATGGCCACCGCGTCGATAGGGCTGAGCAATGGCGACATGTTCAGCCAGGCTCTCGCCCGACAACGCCACGACGACGGCCGTGATGCCTTCCGAGCTGCCGTCGTCCTGGTGATCGGCTGGCAGCACCTCGTGGCTCACGGTGGCCATGATCGGACCACTGAGGCTGGCGGCCTGCGCTTTGTCTTCAAGCCACGTCAACTCTCGTCCGGTCTCGCGATCGATCACCACGAAGGGAAGGTCGACGCCATTCTCGCGGGCGCTATTCAAGGCTTGACTCATAGCAAAGTGCGCAAGTTCCAGCTGGGGTTCGGTCAGTTCAGGCAGCTCCATCTTCTAGGGATCGGATCGCTTCGGCCTGGCCTTGAGGCTTCACCCCAGAGTGATCAGGTCGTGCCTGCTAGGGCACCAACACGGCAGCTTGCTCGGGCACTTCCGTCCTCAGTTCGATAACGGCACCGGTTTCAGCGTGCAGCTTGATACCTGCGACAAATTGCCGCCATCCTTGGTCGAGCTGCTTTCGCATCACCATGGCATGCATCATCCTGCCAACCGGCCCAGCTCCGACCCGATAACGGAATGTCGCGCTCAGCCGAGTGCCGTCGCCTTCGTCGGCCAGCCGAAACGTGGCGTACTGATCCTTGACGATGGGCAGTCGGCTGGTTTCGTAAATATCGATCCCGAGGAGCTTCCTCTCTTCCCACTCGACAATACGTTCATCGAGCGTTGCCCCGAACAGGGCCAGATCGCAGTGGCGTGTCGTACCGAGCCCAACTTCCTCCTGGCTCGATGTGAGTCGCGATGCTTTCACTCCAGGCGAAATGTTCGAGACATTGCCGAAATCAGCCAGGATCTGCCACACGTGGGCGCGGGGTTGTTCGATCGTGGTCGTGTAGGTGATTGCTTGTTCTGTCATGAAGTCTCCCATATTGGAACGTTCGATCCACAACTGTACCGGAACGATCGTTCAATTACCGGCCGAGGCCCTAAACTGCGTCACATGGGAAGGCCTCGCCAGTTCGACGACGACACGGTGCTCGAGGCGGCCATGACCACGTTTTGGTCCAAGGGGTTCGAAGCAACCAGCGTGGCCGACCTCGTCCAAGCAACCGGATTGAATCGAGCCAGCCTCTACGGCTCCTTCGGTCCGAAACAGGACGTCATGGCGGCAGCTCTTGCCCACTACGACCGCACTCGGGTCGAGCCCATGCTCGAGATGTTGCGGGTCGGCGGGATCGATGGGATTCTCGGCTTCTTCAGCCAATTCGCAACCCTTGCGGCAGAGTCCCCAGACATGGCCGCGCTGGGCTGTCTGCTCGTCAACACCACGACCGAGGCAGCAACGATCAATCCAGCTTTTGCCGCCGCAACTGGTCGATATCGACGACGCCTCGCCAAGGCCATGTGCGCCGCAGTGGAGGGTGCCGTTTCTGCCGGCGACCTGAGCGGGCCCATCGAGAACAAGGCCGACCAGCTGATGTTGTCGACCATCGGCCTCTTCGTGACCCTTCGTGGCGGAGCGGCCACCGTCGAAGCCGGTCGACTGGTTGACTCGGTACTCGACCTCGTCGAGAGCTGGCGCTCCGCGACGCCTCGACCGTCTGCTGACAGCGACCAACCCTGAGAGGTCTCGGGGTTCGCAGGTGACTACTCGGGGAAACACCTGACGGCGCCGCGACCCGTTGGCGTTCAAGCTCAAGTCATGGCTTCCCCCACCACTCGTCCGAACCCCGTTCTCTTCGCCAGCCTCCTGGCAGGAGGTGCTCTGGCTCTGAGCGCATGTGGCACCAATATCAACCTGTCGTTTGGAGCCGACATCAATGGATCCGGCAACCACACGACACAGACCTATGAGGTCGGCGACTTCGACAAAATCGACATCTGCTGCGGACTCGACGTTCTGATCGAGATCGAAGAAGGAGACGGCAACTCCGTTGAAATCACGATCGACGACAACCTTCATGAGTACCTGGACGTCACGATCGCTAACGGCGAGACGCTCGAGGTCAAACCCAAATCGAGCTCTTCGATCGACCACACCGGGACCCTGGTTCTGCGCATCGCCGGCCATGAGATCACCGGGCTGGACGTGGGGGCCGGAAGCGATGTCGGCGGTGACTTCCCGGCTACCGACAATTTCACGCTAAAGGTCAGCAGCGGTTCGGACACGACCGTGTCTATCGATGCGGATGAGGTCGCGGTCGAGGCAAGCAGCGGTAGTGACGTCGACCTCTCTGGTCGGGGCGACGCAGTTGACATCAAAGCCAACAGCGGAAGTGACGTCCGGCTAACTGCCCTCGAGGTTCAGACCGCGAAGGTCGATGCCAGCAGCGGTTCGAATATCGAGATCGACGTCGCCGACTCGATCGAAGGCAAGGCCAGCTCGTCCTCAGACGTCGACATCTGGGGCAATCCCCGCAACGTCAGGATCGAGACGACCTCGAGCAGCGACATCCACCTTCACGATTGAGAGCTACACACCCAAGAAACTGATGCTCTCGTGCAGCAGAGATCGCCAAAGGTCCTCGTTATAGGTCATTACAGCGGCCCATTCCTTGAACACCTTGCCGGCCGGGGCAAACGATTCGGCAGTTCCAGCCTCGATCAGCTCGCCAACTCGATCCCGCGGCAACTTCACAACCAAGCCGTCTTCGAGATGATGAGGCATGGCCAAAAACTCGGCTTTGCCTCGTGCCCCCGCTATGCGCAGACACCGGCTACTCATGATGGTCCCCTCGCTCAACCGGTTGTCGCTTCCCATCAACTCCGAGGCCAGGTCCCAAAACTGGCCGTTCTCGTCTGACGTCAGCCGGTCAGTCATCAGACCAGGTGCTCCTTCATCCAAAGATGTACCGGCACCAACTCCTCGAGCTTCTTCACACAGAAGTCGGTGAACCGAGGCAGCGTGGCCGTCGGGGGTGTTGGTTCGTGCCAACGAACCTGCACCGCGGTGTGTTTCAAGAGACCAGCCCGCGGGTGCTCGTTCCCCCACGGCTTCGGCGCATTCTTCAACGTTGCCCCGTCGAGGTCGTAGGTGTCGTGGCGTTGAAGCGGCTCGAGTGCATCCACTAGCGCCTGGCCGCTGGCGTCACTGCCCACAGCCTCACGCCAACGATCGCGAGTGTGCTTCTGGAAAGTCATGCCACTGGCGAAACCGACAGAATCGTGCGCGATCCGAATCCAGAACATCGGACTGCTCTTCTTGTCTGCGCCGTCCCACGTGGTGAGCATGAGGGCGTCCTTGTAAAGCACCGTCTTGTCCTTCGTGAACCGCAGATCTCGGTTCATCGGTGACACCGAGCCTCCGATCTTCGGGTTTACCTGCAATTCCGAACCAACCAGTTCACTGAGCTGTTCGGCAACAGCCACGATCAAGCCAACTGCAGGATCGAGCAGCCCCTTCTTGAGCTCGGCCTTACCCGCCGCGTAGTCGTCGCGGGACCATTCAGGCAGTTTGGCCAGTGTCGCCAGGGCCCCGGAGTCGAAGCCTTCGAATGTCCGAATCATGCTCTCAGTCAAGCACTTTGCCGAAGGAACGCGCATCAGCAGGCCACCATGACTGGGAGTCCCTTCAGAACGTCCCGCTAGAGAACGCCGGCCTCGCGCATAGCGGCCCGGACTCGAGGCGGGGTGAGCGGAAATGTCGTAAGCCAAACGCCGGTGGCGTCATGAACTGCAGCGACGACGGCGGGCGCGTAGGGCATCAATGGCATCTCGGCCATGCCCCGCACGCCGAACGGACCTCGCGGATCGGGGATCTCGAGCAGGACCGACCGTACCTGCTCAGGTATGTCCCCGATGCCGGGGATCAGATAGCCACTGAAACGTGGGTTCTGCACCCGGCCGTCGATGACTTGGAGGTTCTCTGAAAGTGTGTAGCCGTGAGCTTGAATGACTGCGCCATCGACTTGGCCGGTGACGAGCTGACGGTTGATGATGCGCCCGACGTCGACCGCGCACACCACGTCGTGCACGACGATGTGTCCTGTCTCGACATCAACCGATAGGTCAACAGCCTCGGCCACATAGCCATACGCAAAGTTGGGCGTTGTCGGCGCTCCCTCAGGATCAAGCATCTCCGTTGGCGGCGGCGTGTAGCGGAAGTCTCCAACCGCTGGTCGCTCGCCGTTCCGCCAGGCCTTTTCAGCCTCCTCGGCTGCGCCGAGAATGGCATTCCCGGTCATCCACGACAGTCGCGAGGCAGAGGCCGATCCTGAATCGCCGCTCGTGGCGGTGTCGGAAAACGTTGGTCTGATCGCCTCGACTGGCAGGCCTGTGGCGGCAGCCGTCATCTGTAAGAACGCCAAGTGTGCACCCTGCCCGACATCAGCACCGGCCAGAAACACTTCGGCCGAATCGGGTGACGCATCGTCGGCACCCACGCCGCGTTCGGCCTCACTTCCGCTGTGCAGCACGATGCGGGCAATCGATCGTTCGGGAAATCCGAACGAGAAGCCAATGTTCTTGTAGGCGCAAGCGAAGCCCCGGCCCCGTCGGCTGGACTCGGTGGTGGCTGGCAAACTGGCGAAGGCGGGAATCGCAGCGGCCGGGCGAGGCGGATCCTCCCAGTCGGCTTCGAACGCGCAGGCTTCGACTACCTCCGGCAAGCTAACACCCGGCGGCAGAGGTGTGCCGGTGATGCCAATCGAGCCCTCACCCATCACGTTGCGTCGGCGTACCTCGACCGGATCGAGGCGCAGGAGGGCAGCCAGCTTGTTCATCTGCGTCTCGGCAACGAAACAGCCCTGCGGCCCGCCGAATCCGCGAAAGGCACCGCCTGGGACCGCGTTGGTGTACACAGCCCAGGAATCGATGCGGGCGTTCGGAATCTCGTAGGGGCCGGACACCGTGAGGTGCAGATTCCCCAGCACCTTGTTCGACGTGTAGTTGTAGGCCCCGGCATCAAGATGTCCATCAGCCTCGACGCCGAGGATGAGGCCATCCTTGGTCGCGGCCCACCGCGTATGCACCCGCCCTCGATGGCGTTTGTGATGACCAACGATCGACTCCTCGCGACTCCACTGTGAACGAACGGGTCGATTGATGCCCGCCGCGGAGAGCTTCTGCACTGCCAAGGCCAGCACGATCTGCAGACTCATGTCTTCGCGACCACCAAAGGCTCCGCCGATGGCCGGGTAGATGACGCGCACCTTCTCGACCGGCAGATCGAGAGAGTGAGCCACCTGCTCCTGATCTTCGTGGGTCCACTGGCCGGCTACCTCCACCGTGATGCGCCCCTCAGCGTCGAAGTAGGCAAGCGCCGCTTCTGGCTGCAGATAAGCGTGCTCTTGATACGGAAGCTCGTAGCTGCCTTCCACAACCACATCGGCTCGCTCAAACGCAGCAGCGACGTCCCCCTTGCGAATCACATAGTGGTGGTACGCGTTGCTCTGCGACTCGTGCTCGGGGTGCACGAGCGGGGCATCATCGGCAAGAGCGGCATCGATATCGGGGATGAGCGGCAGCTGTTCCCATTCGCTGCGGATGAGCCCTGCCGCTTGCTGGGCCAGCTCGGCTGTTTCTGCCACCACCACCGCCAAGTGATCGGCCTCCCAACGCGACACGTCATGAGGGACGGCGCTACGGCCCGTACTCTCCGGCCCAACCAGGACCGGCTGATCGAACATAGTGAGTCCGTATTCGTTCACGGGTACGTCAGCCGCGGTGACAACGCAGTGAACACCGTCCAGGCCGAGGGCCTCCGATGTATCGAGCCGAGTGATGCGGGCGTGTGGCTGGTTGGTGAACACTACGAACGCGTGCAGCACGCCGGATGGCCAGATGTCCTGTGGATAGCGGGCTTCACCCGTGACCTTGCCAACGGCATCGGGACGGGGAAGGGATGCACCGAGGCTCATCAGCGCTGTCCCTTAGGTGAGGTCGACGAGAAAGCCCGTTCAATGCTGTAGTAACCGGTGCACCGGCACAGATTCCCCGACAAGCCCAGCTTCAATTGCTCGGGAGAAGGGTCGGCGAATTCTTCCTGCAGCTTGGCGCCGGCCATGAGAAACCCGGGGATGCAATATCCGCACTGCACGGCAGCGTTGTCGACAAAGGCCTGCTGCAAGGGCCCCAGACCGCCGTCGGCCGGGGCCAGCCCTTCGATCGTGACCACCGTGGCACCGTGAGCCCGGCCACTCGGCACAAGGCAACTGAGCACCGCTGTGCCGTCGAGGTGCACGGTGCATGCGCCGCACTCCCCCTCAGCGCAGCCTTCCTTCGTACCGGTGAGCCCCGCCGGTTCACGCAGCCAATCAAGCAAGGTGCCATCGATCCACCCTGCGGTCACCTCTTGTCCGTTGACTTCCGCAACCAGGCTGCTGCCCACACCGAGATCGGCCCCAACGACGGGAGCCACGACGACGGGCCCTCCGAGAAAGGGCGGAGCAGTCGGGAGACTCTGCCGCTCGGAGCCTCGACGAATGGCGCTAAGACCGCGGCTGACCATCACCTCGATGAGCTCGGACCGATACTGGGCCGTGGCCCTGGCATCGTCGATCGGGTCGACCGCTGCGCTGGCCGCACGAGCGCATGTTCCAATGCGTTCGGCGTCGAGCGGTCCGCCGACCAAAACCGCCTCAGCCAACTCCGATCGAACGATGGTGGGGGCCACACTGCCAAGAGCGATCTTGGCGCCAAGCACCGCGCCATCGTTTGGCCCGCCCTCGTCGAAACTGCACACCATCGCCAAATGCACCACTGAGATCGCCTGGGCCCGCCGGAGGCCAAGTTTCAAAAACATGCCTCGCTCATTCGACTGCATTGCCGGAAACGACAACCCGGTAACCAATTCGTCGGGCTCACGAATTGTCTGGCGGATACCGGTGTGAAACTCGGCGAGAGGCACCGCTCGCTGGCCCCTGTTCGATGCCAGGTGCACGGTTGCTTCCAACACCCTCAACGCGCTGATCGTGTCGTTGGCCGGGCTGGCAGTGACGACGTTGCCGACCACGGTGGCCCTGTTGCGCAGGGCTGGCGACCCCACCTCGAGGCACGCCTGGGCCAACGGCAATGCCTTTGCCGCGATCAGCGGATCGGACACACACTGGTTGTGGGTAACGAGCGGCCCGAGGTGAATGGCGTCCGGCGCCTCGTGAATAGCCGTGAGGCCGGGAATCCGGGTGAGATCGATGAGGACGTCGACGTCACCACCAACTCGCCGATCGAGCTCGACAAGCAGATCGGTGCCGCCGGCCACAACTCGGGCCCGCTCCCGGTGGGTGGCGAGCAGCTCGAGTACTTCTTCGAGCGTCTCCGCGCATACGTGACGGCCAACGGAGGAGGGCGATCGCTGCACTTCATGAAGCGCTATTGAAGCGTCAGTCACCATGAGTCGAGACTACGGCCGATGCCACCAGGGAGCTGACATCCTCGGCGTCGATTAACCGCCCCGTCACGTTGCGGGTGTCACCGCCGCTAGCGTCTTCTCGTGCTCAGCGACGGAACGTTCAGTGGCAGCGAGGGCCTGATCTCCTACCGACGCAAGGAACCGGCGGCGGATGTGGTTCCAACGCGCCTCATCGTCATCGTGCACGGCTATGCCGAACATGGCGGGCGTTACCGTCACGTCGCTGAGAACCTGGCCGATATCGCCTCGGTGACCTATCTGCCCGACCACCTCGGTCACGGCCGTAGCGATGGCGAGCGAGCTCTCGTCACCGATTTCGAGCACATCGTCGACGACCTCGAAGCCATCGCTGCCATCGCAGAGTCCGAGTATCCGGGTCTTCCGATGGTGATGATCGGCCATTCGATGGGCGGCCTGCTCGCCGCCCGCTTCGTACAGCGAAACCCTGATCGCTTGGCCGGCGCCGCTTTCCTCGGGGCCGTGTTAGGCGACTGGCAATGGGCCCGAGAGGTATTGGCCCTCCCGGAGCTTCCGCCGAGCGATAGCGACCCCAACGGCATGAGCCGAGACCCCGAAGTGTGCAAGGACTACGCCGACGATCCGCTGGTGTACCACGGCACCTACAAGCGGCCGCTGCTTGAGGCCGAGGTCATTTGCCTTGACCGGTTCAACGACGAGATCAACACCATCACCGTCCCCGTGCTCTTCATGCATGGCGACGCCGACCCCTTCGTACCTCCGGCGGACACCCGCGACGCCGTCGAGCGCATGGCCAGCACCGACAAGACCTTCCACCTGTACGAGGAAGCCCGCCACGAACTGGTCAACGAGACCAACAAAGCCGAGGTGGTGAACGATCTCCGAGCGTTCATCGAACGCGTTGCTCGGTGAATTCTTGGCTTGCTGCCGTTGCGATGACCGCGGCGGTCGCCCTCGGCGGATGCGGCGGTGCGACCCCGGAGAATGACGACCTCCTCACCGGTTCGTGGCAAGTTTCTGAGCTCGTGGTCGCTGACACTGCCATCGACCTTGCACAGTCGCCTGTGGTCATCGATCTGAGCACAGCCCAAAGATCGGTCCGTGCTGACACCAGTTGTCACTGGCTGTACGGATCATTCACCATCCTGCGCGACGGTTCGGCGACGTTCACCATGCCGGGTCGGTCGACTCAGTCGTGCGAGGCAAGCGACCAACTGGTCGAGGATGCACTGCTCGGAGCGCTCGACTCGGTTAGGTCGTGGCAGTTGGTGGAGGATCGTCTGGTGTTTGCGAGTCCGACTGTGCGTCTGGAGCTTTCCCCGACCGGGTAAACATCTGCACCCGCTGGCCTCCGTGGCCATAGGCGCCGGCTGGCTTCAGTCGCCCATCGATTGATCGGGCCAGTTTCGAGTCAGCGGCCACCACAGCCAGCTCCCAGTCCGAACGACGTTCACGCAGCATGGCGCCGAATCGTTTGTAGAGCGGTGCGAGATCACCACCCCCGATGCGCTTGCCGTACGGCGGATTGGTCACAATCAGACCGGTCCCGGCGTCACCGCCGAGATGCGAAACCACTTGCTCCTCTATTCGAACAATGTCGGCAACTCCGGCCCGCTCGGCGTTGGCCTTCGTCCGCTCGACGGCCGATCCATCGCGGTCGTACGCCTCGATCATAAACCCTGGGTCTTCGATCAGCCCCGGCCCGACCGACCCGGCCACGCTGGCCCAGGTTCCCGGTTCGAAGTGGGGCCAGTGGGCAAATGCGAAGTCGCGGTCGCCGCCCGGCGGCAGATTGCGGGCAATCAAGGCGGCCTCGATAGCGATGGTTCCCGAGCCGCAGAACGGGTCACACACCGGAGTGGAGCCGTTCCATCCGGCTGTGAGAAGCAATGCCGAAGCCATGGTCGGCCGGAGAGGGGCAACGCCGATATCGGTGCGCCAGGCCCGCTGGTGGAGCGACGTGCCCGACGTGTCGACGCTGATCGTGAAGAGGTCGTTTTCGACCCGCACGACGAACGGCTGGGCTGGAGCCGTTGGATCGACCGAACGGTCGAGGAGCGCCACTTTCATCAGTCGCTCGTTTATGGCCTCGGTGTGCATCAGCTTCGACTTGTGCGCGGTCACCCGGAATTCGGGTCGGACTCCCTCGCCCAGCCACTCGCCCCAGTTGACCTCACGAGCCCTGGTCACCAGGAAGTTGAAATCGGTGGCCCGGAAGCGGGCGATACGGACGAGAACTCGCGAGGCAGTGCGCAACCAGAGGTTGGCCACGTACAGCTGGCGAGTGCTTGGTTTGAACTGCACAACCCCGGCCCCGACCGCTCGGGCCTTGATTCCGAGAGAGTTCAATTCTGCTTCACACACCGGTTCGAGACCTGGAGTGCAAATGGCGACAGCTTCCAGGCGACCGTTGGACACAGCACTAGCTTGTCACGGTGACACACCGAATCCGCCCTCAGCGTGCTCGCGGGGTCAAACTCGTCAGTCGGCGGCTGGTAGTCACGTTCGCTTTATACGTGCTGTTGGGCCTCCCCGAGGGCGTGCTGGGCACGGCCTGGCCCCAGATTCAGACGACGTTCGGCCGCGAGATCAACGGACTCAGCTCGGTAATCGTGGCCTACACGTTGGCTTATCTCGTCTCGACGTTCGGTTCGGGGCGCTTGACCGAGCTGTTCGGCGTCGAACGTGGCACCCAGATCGGGGCCGGCCTTACGACGGCTGGACTCGTTGGCTACGTCCTTAGTCCAGCGTGGCCACTCTTCCTCCTCAGTGCCCTGGTGATCGGGGCCGGCGCGGGAACCGTCGACAGCGTCGTGAACGCCGACATCGCCGTTCGCTACGGCCAACGGGTGATGCACCTGCTCCACGCCTCCTTTGGCATAGGCGCCACGCTGGGGCCGCTGTTGGTCGCCTCACTGGTCTCCGCCGGTGTGAGCTGGCGGCTTGCCTACGGAGCGTTGGCCGTCTCCGAAAGCCTGCTGCTTCTCAGCCTTTTCACCCTCGCCGACCAACGAGCGGCCGAGCTCGACACCGACTCGCTGCAGAGCCGGGCCGCCAGTGCAGCCCGACCCAACCTGGCGCTCGCGGCCACGCTCGTCTACTTCGGCATCTATGTCGGAGCCGAAGTCTCGGCTGGCCAATGGAGTTACTCAATCCTCACCAACGACCGCGGGCTCAGTGGTTTCGTCGCTGGGTTTGCCGTCGCCGGCTATTGGTTCGGCCTCACGGTGGGCCGCTTGGCGTTGAGCGCGCTCGACCATCGGCTGGCGGAGATGACACTGCTTCGCTCTGCCTCGGTGGTCAGCGTGTTGGCCGCCATTTGGTTCTGGATCGACATCCCCGGCTCGACGCTTGCCCTGCCAGTTCTGGGGTTCGCCTTCGCCGGCATCTTCCCGTCGCTGGTCTTGCTCACGCCTGGCTGGCTTGGCGCCCGACGAGTCGCCCGCGCGGTGGGCTACCAACTTGCTGCGTCCAGCGCTGGCGCCATCATCGTTTCGTTGGCGATTGGCCGGGTGGCCAAAAACAACGGGCTCGATGCCGTCCCCGCCACCTTCGTGGTGCTGTGCATTCTAATGGCCGTCGCCCACGTCTTCACCGAATGGGCCACTCGTCCTTAGCTGCGAAACGAACCGCTGACCGCAAGAGTTCACCCCACTCGAGGGGCCCGATTGTTAGCTGGCGATCCGGAGGGCTCGCTCGAGCAAGTAGGGGTCGCCGAGACGGCGGCGAAGCTCGCGCTCGAGGCCGGCAATGGGGTGCAGGTTCTGGGGTGCTCGCGAGTCTTTGTGCGGTTCGCTGGCATAACGAGGCAAGAGAGCGCTGACCAGGTCGGCTCGTTCGGCGGCCTGCGATGCGGTGCCGATGCCGGGCAGCTCGAGTCGGACGATGCCACTGAGCGGATGAACAATGCGGCCAGGTAACCGGAGATACCACGACCAGCGGCCGAACCGACCGCCGATCAGGAACAGCGGCGTGCGTTGGCCGGCCGCGAGCTGGCCCACAACGGCGTGCTGAGTGGCAGGCAGATACTGCACATGCTGGGTCTTGACGTAGCCAACGCCGGCGGCCGCGTCTCGGCCACGCAATGGTCCGTCGAATATCACTATCTCGGCCCCGTTGGTCTCGACCGACAGCGACTGCTCGAGGGAGATCATGTGGTTGTGAATTGCAAGGTGAAGTGGCTTGTCGCTGTCGCCATCGATCTCATCAACCGTTGGCCGCAGTTCATAGGTGCCATGTTTGGTGACAATTGGGCCGGCACCCGGTGCCGCCGTGTAGAGCGCTCGCTCGACGTGAGCCTCGGTAACCCTGGCCCCGCTGTCATCAGAGCGGACGACTCCGGCCGCCACCGTCGCGCAAACACCCGGGAAGGCGACCGGCGAACCTTCAGGGCTCAGCCAGATGCGAGCGTCGATACGACGAACACCGTCGATGAACATCATCGCCGGTGGTGCCGATTCGGGATCGGGCGTAATCGGCTGCCAGGCGTCACCCGGCATCTCGACATCGATGTCGACGGGATCGCCGGCCGCATCGAGCGAGCTTTCGTCGGCCGATACGCCATAGGCGGGGTCCCAGGTCTCGACGGCGAATTTCATTGGGCCGCCGACGTCACTGGTTCACCCGCACGACGGTTGAGGTCGTTGGGCCCTTGCTCACGACGATCTGTACCGGCATGCGTTCGGCCAAGGCTTCGATATGGGTGACGATGCCGACCAGCCGGCCGCCGGATGAAAGTTCCTCGATGGCGCTGGCGACGACGTCGAGGGTTTCGCCATCGAGGGTGCCGAATCCCTCGTCGAGGAACATCGAGCCCAAGCGCGGCGCATCGACCGATGCAAGCTCGCTGATCGAGTCGGCCAGAGCGAGGGCCAAGGCGAGGGAGGCAAGGAAGGTCTCGCCGCCTGAGAGCGTGCGAACATCACGCTGCTCGTCGGCGTTGCGATGATCGAGAATTTTGAACACCCCGTCGTCGGAAGCCAGTGAGTATTGGCCGGCCGACAGTTCGCGAAGTCTCACTGTGGCCCGGGCCACCAAATCGTCCAGCGCCTCGCTGAGCAACCATCGCTCGAAGCCCTTCGCACCGAGATGTTGACCGAGTGCGTCGTTGACTTGCTTCGATTCGCGCAGGGCTGCGATCTCCGATCGCCAGTCTTCGAGTTCGTCGAGGCGAGCCACTGTCTGCTCGATGTCAGCGGCAACCCTGGCCTGTTCGCGAACCAACTGCTCGGGTAGTGACTCGGGGGTTGGGTCGAGACCGAGCGGCGTCGCTTCAATCGCCAGCTCCTCGAGCGACCGCGTCTTTTCGTTCTTCCCCTCGGTTCCCGCTTCGAAAACAGACGCCCGCGCCTGGCGGCGCTGTTCGCCGATGTCGTCGGCCCAGGTCTGCAGCGCCGACCAGTCGTCAGAGAGCGACTCTCCAGCAGGGGCAGGCGGCTCGAGAGTGGCCACTCGATCGCGCTGGCTACCGAAGGCGAAACGCTGCTGACGCTCCCCTTCCTCGGCCTTGTTCACCCCAGCTTCGGCGGCCCGAACGACAGCCTCCAGCTTGCGAGCCGCCTCCGTGAGTTCAACCACACGATCGGCAGCGTCGATGGCCCGGCTAAGTGCTTCTTTCAGGTCGGCGGGTACGTCGGCCAGCGCGACCTCGGCCTGGGCATGAGTCTTTCGTTTCTCGTCCAATCGAACTTCGGTACGGGAAAGGGTTGTACCGGCCACGTTTGCCATCGATCGCAGCTGCTTGTTCGCCTGTTCAGCCTCGGCCCAGGTGGCCTCGGCCGCTGCGAGTTCAGCTGACGGGTCATGATCGGGCACAGCGCCGACCTCTTGGCGACACACGGGACAGGCCTCGCCGACAACAAGTGTCGAGATCCAGTCGGCGGCCCGGCTACCGAGACGGGCCGTATCACGCGCCGCGACCGCAACCTGAAGCGATTCGTCGGCGTCGGCAACAGCAGCCTCGGCCGAAGCCAAAGCGGCGCGGGCCACGGCCGACTCGGCAACCAGGGCCGTCATCTCGTAGCCCAATTCGGCGAGCTGCTTCGACGCGACGATCTGGGCCTGAAGTCGGGCGACGTCACCCGCTGACTCAGCCGAGACTCGGGCCTCATCGAGCGCCGAGCGGGCGTCGTCTAGTCCGGTGCGCCCTTGTTCGAGGCCTTCTCGGAGCCGTTCCAACTCAGAGCTGTCGGTCGCTATATGGGCCGGCAGCTCGACGGATGCCAGCTTCTCGAGATCGGCATCGACCGTTGACAGCTCGGTACGTAGCTCGACCAGCCGTTGTTCGATCTGGTCGATCGACTTCAGTCGCGGGACGGCAAAGCGACCCAGCTCGGAAAGTGCGTCGGCCCGCTTCTGGTGATCGGCCAGCACCGTCGGGCTGATGTGGGCGTAGCGGGACAGCTGTCCTTCAAAAACAACGGCCTTCTGTTCGGCCTCGCTGGCCAGCCTGCGGGCCCGGGCACCCATCTGGCTGTAGATCTCGATATCGAGCAAACGTCGTAGGAGTTTCTGCCGGCTGGCCGGGTCGTCCTTCAGAAACTGAGCGAACAAGCCCTGGGGAAGGACGACCGTACGAGTGAACTGGTTGAAATCGAGGCCGAGCAGTGCTTCGACCGCGTCGGTGAGTTCCTTGGCGCCGGATGCGAGCACAGGTGACTCGTCGTCCGTGGCCTCAGCCAACTCGAGCCGGGCTTCCCTGGTCGTTGCCCCCGTCTTGGTGCGACGCACGATTCGCACCGCGATATACGTGCGACCGTTCAGCTCGAAGTCGAGCCGCACCCGGGCTTGGTTCGCGGCCTGGTTGATGACGGGAGCGACCAATCGCGCGTCGTCATAGCGCGAGACCGAGCCGTACAGTGCGAACGTGATGGCATCGATGATGCTCGACTTGCCCGAGCCGGTGGGACCGACGAAGGCCACGAGATCGGCATCGCCAAAGTCAATTTCGGTGGGTTCACTGAACGTCGAGAACCCCTCGAGCTCGACCCGCAGAGGTCTCACGTCTCGACCTCCTGGAGATGCGAAGCATCCTCGAGCAAGGTGGCAAACCCCTGCGACAGGCGAGCATCGACAACTTCACTGTCGGCCAAGTAGTCGTTGAATAGCTCGACGGGTGACCGACCATCACGCCGCTTCGCCTGGCGGCCCACGGTTGGACGGTCGAAGTCGACGGTGACGTCGACGACACCGTCGCCGAGCATTTCGCGCACGTCGTCGGCCAGACCGGGCCGAGACGGCTCGTTCACCCGCACCCGCAACCAGTCGTCGCCAACGGTGGCCGCTAGCGGACGCAGCTGCTCGAGACTGCCGGCAATCGTGCGCAATCCTCGGCCAGCGGTGAGCGGTACCGCCCGTACTTTGGCTGGCAACCCGACCTCAACATCAACGATGTTCACCTGCTTGGTCTGTTGTTCTTCTCCGAAATCGAGCTGCAGGGGTGAGCCGCTGTAGTGCATCGCCGTTGCCCCTTTTACCGCCTGGGGTCGGTGCAGATGGCCCAAGGCGACATAGCTGGCCGTGGCCGGAAAGGCGATAGCGGGCAGCGAGTACTCATCGACCAGGTGGGCGGCTCGTTCGCCGCCACCTACAGCTCCGCCTTGGACGAATGCGTGCGCCACCACGAGATTGATCGCATCTCCGCTGAAACCCGACGTAAGGGCGGCAACGACCTGTCGGAGCCGGTCGCTGTATGTCTGGGCCAGCTCGTAGGCGGCATCGTTCATCAGCTGCTCGGCTCGCACGATTCCTCGCTGTGAAACGAACGGCAAGAGGGCAATACGGACGGGCGTGCCGTCGGTTAGGGCGAATTCGATAACACCGCCATCAGCCGGGCCGACCGGCGTGGTGAGCATGGTGACCCGACCCAGCCGCAGCAGCGGGGCCACGGCTTCGAGCCGGCGCGGATTGTCGTGATTACCCGCGACCGCCACAACCGGGGCGATACCGGCCAAACCCAGGAACGCGTCGTACACGATTCCCTCAGCTTCAGGAGAGGGAGCTGCAGTCTCGAACAGGTCGCCGGCGACGATGATCAGGTCGACCGCCTCGGATTCGGCGATCGAGACGATCTCGGCCAACACCGCTCGGTGTTCATCGGCGCGGCTATGCCCTCGGATGGCCTTACCGACGTGCCAATCGGAAGTGTGCAGCAGCCTCACAACACCCAGACCCTATGCGAGCGCTGTGACAGTCCGACCGATTGTGGCGAGCCCGCCGATTAGTCGAAGGTGACTTTGAGTTGGGGCTGTCCAATACGGTCGAGGACCGAGTTCAGCACCCGGGCGTCGTCGTCGAATCCGAGGACGTCGGAAATGTCGCCGTCAGCATCGTCCATGAGCAAGAAGTACTCGACCGCGCCGCGGACAAGCGTCCGCTCGTCGTCACCGAAAACAACTTCAAGGCTCAGCAACGAATGCAGGGCAGTGGCAATCTCCTCGGCCGTCTCGAGGTCGGTGCGATGATCGGCCATCTGCTTCACCTGATCGAGATGCATGGCGACGACATCGTCGAGTTCGAGCAGCTCCTCTGACGACGTCGCCAGGCACAGCCGACGGAACCGTGATTGCTCGTCGGGCTGCAGCAAGGCATCGAGATCGATCGCGGGAACGTCGAGCGGCTCTGGTTGGTCGGACACGGCGCCAGTATCGCTTGATCAGGCCAGTCCGGCAAAGGGGTCATCGGCGACACCTGCGGCCGCTGATGGGCTGGCCGCTTCGGCCGAACGAGTCGCCCATGAGGGAAAGGGAAACTCGACCAGGAGCGGGACCGGCAGCAGCGGTTGGGCCACATACATCGAACCGGGTTTCAGGATGGTCGAGCGCGCCCGCTGCACCGGCGGCAGAAAGCCGTATTCGTCGCGACGAGACTCGGCCGGGTCGAGGCGGCCGACAATTCGAATGGCCGAGTTGGAAACGATCCGTCGCTCGACCTCGCTGGCCGTCTGCTGAGCACCAATGAGAATGATGCCCAACGACCGCCCTCGCTCGGCGACATCCAGCAGGATCTCCTTGATCGGACTGGATGAATCTCGGGGCGCATACTTATTCAGTTCATCGAGCACGACCAGCTGAAGCGGCTTGGCAATGCCGCTGGCTTCCTTCGCATCGAAGGCTTGCCGCAACACGACCCCGACCACGAAGCGCTTGGCTCGGTCGTGGAGCGAGTGAATGTCGATGACGGTGACCTGATGGCCATCGAGATCGACGGCGTGCTGATCGGCGTTGCCGATGTCAGCCCTGATCAGTTGCTCGACGTGTCGTCGGGCCGAGGCCAACCGCCGAACAAAGGCGTTGATGGTGCCGCCGCCAACGGCGCGGCCCGTCCACCGCTGGTCGGCGGGTTCATCGGCGTCTTCGGGAATGAGCTTGTCCTCGATGGCGTCGAGCAAATCGCTGAAGGTCCGTATGGTGCGCCCTTCGAAACTCACCGCGCCATCGCCGGCGGCCGGGAGCTGGGCCAGCTGTGCGGTGACCGACTGGACGACGATGGTGTATTGCTGCCGCTCGTCTTCGGAGTCGGCGAACAAGAACGGCAGCAGCTGTTGATGGCAGAACTGCTGGATGGTCCAAAAGAAGGGACTTACGCCGAGTGACCGCGAGCCGGTGGCCGGCGTGGCGTTGGCGTCGCCTTTCCGAGGCGGTGCCAGGATGCCGACGTCTCGGAAGGGCGCCGGTTCCAGGCCCAGTGGCTTGTACCGGTCGGCGGCCTGCTGGTCGAGCTGGCTGTTGGCGTGATCGAGAAAGAGTAGATCTTCGCCTTTTACGTTGAAGATAAGGGCCTTGGTGTTTGCCGCCTCGGCGCCCAGTACGCCGGAGTTGAACATGGAATACAGCAGAAACGTGGCGTAGCTGGTCTTGGTGGCCACACCGGAGATTCCAGAGATGTTGATGTGGGCACCCTTGGTGCCATCGATGAAGTCGAGGTCGAGAAACACCGGCTCATCGTTGCGAGAGAGTCCGGCCGGTAGTCGTCGTTCGACCCCGTCGAACGACAGCGCAACGTCACGTTCAAGATCTGTTGCCAACCGGACGGCCGCACCCGGCAGCGGCGGAAGCAGGATCTCGGGCTCGAATCGGGTGGGCTGCACCAGAGCCGCCTCACTGACCTCGGCCGGCAGGATGCCGTCGGCGATCAAGAACACATCGCTCTGGAAGCGCGCCCCCTCATGCCGGGCCCGGACTTGGCTGACCAGGCCGAACATTTGGACGAGCTGTCCATCGGGCAGGATCCGGTCGACGGCGACGACATCGTCTAGTTGCAACGTGTGCGCTGGGTCGACGGCCACCCAGAACTCCAGCGGTGTCGCATCTTCGATCCCGATGACCCGCCCAACCGTTGGCTTCGCCCCAGTCAGCTCCATTCCAGGACGCTACTGCCCCCCAATGACAGTCCCGCCGAGACAGGAGCCAGCAAGAGAACCGTTAGCCAGATCGCCGCAGGCGTGAGGCGACAGCCGAACCAAGCAGCACACCCCGCGTGAGGCTGGCGACGGAGGAGCCAGCAAGAGAACCGTTAGCCAGATCGCCGCAGGCGTGAGGCGACAGCCGAACCAAGCAAAAGAGTAAACACCCCCGGCGCTTTCGGGCTTTCGCCTTCATGCTACGGGGGTGTTTGAGTCGGTTCGAGCATCCACCCACGTCGATCTCCACGGCAGTACCGTTTCATTCAACGAGTTTCCACTTCCCGTCAGGCCAAGGCTTGGCGGGAAGTTTCCGTTTTAGCGTCACCGCGGGTTTCCCCGGGTTTGCTGAGGGCCTCGTTCATCACAGCGGTGCTGTTCCAGCTGGTTCCGGGTTGCCCCTTCATCAGCTGATGCCGTCCCGCTGTCCTCACTCGGACCTCTTACCAGTTCGAGCGGTGGCCAAAGCCTCCGGTCTCCCCGTGGCTCGAACGCCGAAGCGCCGTTGCCGGATGGGATGTCTTTCCTGGGCAGGCCTTGTTTGTGCCGTTTTCATCTCTTCCGACCAGGTCTGTCACTCGGCCCGAAGGCTTGGTGGGCTTTCCCGGTCTTTCGAGCTGTTTCGTGCGCTCACTCCGCTTGCTTGTTGGTCATCCAAGTGCCCACGAACCTATGGGTCAAGCGGTTCGTCCGAATCCCCAGGGTTGTCCGCAGCATTTCTTAGTTGTCCTCAGAATTGGCGATGTTGCCCCCATGTTTGCCCCCAAGTTGTCCACAAGCGCCGGCACGCGAGCAGGCGTGTCAGACCATCGGCCGCCGGGTCGCCAAATTTTGGGCCGAGCCTTGTACTACTCCCTGGAAAGGTTCCGACAATTGGGGGCAGCGGGTTGCAGAAGCAGCTCGCCAAACCACCAAAACCGGTTCGGAGCCGGACTCGTACCCATGCTCGGTGGACGGGCTAGTCGAACTCGACCGGTCCGTCCTCCGCGTATGTCTGCTGACTACTCCGACCGTCAGGCGTGGCTGGCCCAGGTGGCGTACATCTCGGCATAGTGACCACCGGCGGCCACCAGCTCATCGTGCGATCCCAGTTCGATCAATCGACCATCGTCGATGACCGCAATCCGGTCGGCTCGCATGGCTGTGGCCAGGCGATGAGCAATCACGATGGCGGTGCGGCCTTCGAGAACAACATCGAGCGCCCGCTCGATCACCGTCTCGCTTCGTAGGTCAAGATTGCTGGTTGCCTCATCCAGCACCAACACTCGTGGTTGGGCCAGAAAGGCTCGGGCCAACGCCAGGAGTTGTCGCTCTCCTGACGATAAGGACGAGCCCCGTTCGTGGACGACGGAATCAACGCCGTTCGGAAGCCGATCGATGAGTTCGCCAAGGCCAACGGTACGGCAGGCGGCCTCGATCTCTTCGCTGCTTGCATCAGGACGACCAAAGGCGATGTTGTCGCCAATCGTTCCGTTGAAGAGGAAGGGCTCTTGCGGAACTACGCCGAGCTGCTGACGAAGCGAGAACAGGGTGAGGTTTCTGAGGTCATGGCCGTCGATACGAACCTCGCCCTGGTCGGGGTCGTAGAACCTGGTCACCAGCTTGGCGACCGTCGACTTGCCGGCACCGGTTGGGCCAACCACAGCGATCGTCTCGCCGGGCGCAATCTGCAGATCGAGGTTGTGCAGCACTGGCTGTGATGGGTCGTAGCCAAAGGTCACGCCGCGGAGTTCGATATGCCCGGCGACCGGAGGCAGCGTGGAGGCATCGGCGCGCTCGACGACGCTCGGCTCGGTTAGGAGCAGCCCGCGGAGCTTGCCGACGGCCGCTTGGCCCTGTTGGTAAGAGTTGTACAGCTGCACGAGCTGTTGGATGGGGGCAAAGAAGGCGGTGAGATATAACAGAAACGCGAAAAGCTCACCGACGGTCAGACTCCCGTTCAGGACCATCCGGCCGCCAATCAACAGCAGGACGGCTTGGCCCAGAACACCGATGGCCTCGTTGGCTGGCCCGTAGAAGGCTCCGACGCTCGAGGCGTACACGTTCGCATCTCGGTGCTCGCCGACGACGTTGGCGTGGTTGATCACGTTGTGGTGCCGGCGGTTGCTGGAGGTGATCACCCGCATACCGGCGAGACTCTCGGAGAGGTCGGCCAGGACGTCGGCAATACGGTCGCGCACCCGGCCGTAGCCCCGTTCCGAAGCCCCTCGGAACCACACGGTCAGCGCCATCATTCCCGGCAATACGACAACCAGCGTGATGAGCGCCAACGTAGGGCTGAGGATCAACATCACGATGGTGATGACGACAAGCGTGAGGCCCTGGACCGCGAGGTTCACCAGACCGTCCTGGAAGAGGGCAGCGAGAGCGTCGATATCGCTCGTCATCCGGGTCATCAGCCGGCCGGTCTTTTCACCGGTGAAGAAGTCGAGCGACTGTCGCTGGAAGTGGGAAAATACCCGCACCCGCAGCTCGTACATGAGCTTCTCACCGAGCCGGCCGGTGTACGCGATGCGCGCATAGGACGCTGCAGTATTCACCAGCACCGACGCCAGGTATGCCAGGCCGACCAGCCACAACACGTTCGTATTGCGAGGAACGATGGCGCGGTCGATACCAATTTGGGTGAGCAACGGACCGGCTTGAAGGGCCAGGGTTTCGATGACCACCAACACCATCGCACCGACAAGTCCTAATCGATGGGGTTCGAGGAACACCCGCAGAGTGAAAGGTCGGCGTTCGTAATCTGATTGCGAGAACGCAATGTCGGGGGTTGGATGGTCCGGCTCTTCGGACAGGATCTTCTCGGCCCGCTCGGCCAGCTCAGTTGGAACGCCGGCGAAAGGCAGACCGGCTGCTGCGCTGGTAGCAGCGGCTGAAGGCCCACCTCCGAACGGCGACCCTGACGGTGCACCCCAGCTCATGACTGTTCGCTTTCGTCTCTGTCAGCTTCGTCTCTGTCAGCTTCGTCTCTGTCAGCTTCGTCCATGTGGGCCAGTACTTCGGCATAACGAGGTTCGGTGTCCATGAGCTCGCGGTGAGTTCCTGATGCGGCAACACGTCCCGCCTCCAACAGCACGACCCGATCGGCCAACGCAATGGTCGACAAGCGGTGAGCGATGATCAGCGTTGTCCGATTCGCCAGCTCAGCGTTCAGCGCCGTGTGGATGTTCTCTTCGACTCGCACGTCGATGGCGCTGGTGGCGTCATCGAGCACCAGGATCTTGGGGTCGGCCAGCAACGTTCGGGCGATTGCCACTCGCTGCCTCTGGCCACCGGACAGGGTGTATCCCCGCTCGCCCACCACCGTGTCGTACCCCTCGGGTAGGGCATCAATGAAGTCGTGAGCCTGGGCTGCGGTGGCTGCCGCGATCACATCGTCTCTCGAGGCATCAGGCCGGGCGTAGGCGATGTTGTCGGCCAGACTGACCGAGAACAGAAAAGGCTCATCGGTGACCATGCCGAGGTTGGCCCGCAAACTGGCCTGCGAGAGATCACGAACGTCGTTACCGTCAACCCGCACCGCACCGTTGTTGACGTCATAGAAGCGCCCGAGAAGCCGAGCAATCGTCGTCTTGCCACTGCCGGTTCGGCCGACGATGGCAAGGGTCTCGCCCGGCTCAACGACGAGCGAAAAACCGGACAACACGTCTGGGGCCCGCGTGCCGCCGGGTGCCGACTCAGCAGCGTTTTCGCCAGCAGCGGTCGCAGAAGCAGCGTCATCGGCGGCGCCGTCCTCGGCTGGCAACGGTGTGCCATAGCCGAACGTCACGTCATCGAACTCGATCCGTCCGACTGGGTCGGTCAGATCTGCGGCATCGGGGCGGTCAACAATCTCGGGCGCCTCATCGAGCACTTCAAAGATGCGATCGGCCGATGCTTTGGCCCGCTGACCCATCATCAAGAACAGACCCAGCATCCGAAATGGGGCTTGCAGCATGGTGACGTATGCGGTGAAGGCGAACAACGTACCCTCGGTTACTTCACCCTCGATCACGAGCCAGCCGCCGTAGACCAGAACCAATAGCGTTCCGAAACGGGGCAGGTTCTCGATAAAGGGGTTGTAGCGGGCCCGCATCTCGACCGTCCGGACGGTGGCCCAGCGCAGGGATGTGGCCGACTTGGCCAGCTGGTTGATCTGCGCTCGCTCGGCCGCAAAAGATCGCACCACTCGCACGCCGTTGATGTTCTCGTCGACGGTGGTCGCCACGTCAGCCAGGCGAGACTGCACGATCCACGACAACGGGAACAGTTCGTTCCGCAGCTTGACACCTAGCCAATAGACGCCGGGCAGCGGAACGATGGCTACCAACGTCAGCGGCACATGGATCGAAAGCATGAAGGCGAACGCGGCCACGAACATCACGCCCGTCATGGCGATGAGAGGCGCGAAGGTGAGGTAGATCTGGACCGAGCGGATATCGCTGTTGGCTCGAGAGATGACCTGACCAGACTGCGTGCGGTCGTAGTAGCTGAATGACAGTCGGGTGAGGTGTTCGTACAACCGATTACGGAGATCGCTGTCGATCTGAAACGCCGTTCGGTACAGCCCGTAGCGATAGATGAACGTGATGCCGGCCCTGGCCAGTCCGATGATCAGAACAAGGACGACAAATCGGCCGAGCGGAGCGCTGCGGTCGGTGAGTGCTTGGTCAATGCCTGCACGGATCACCGCAGGAAGAGCAACCTGCAGAAGGTTGGCAATGAGCGCCAGGAACAGCGTGCCGAAGAACATCACCCGGTGAGCCAGGACGATCGGAAGTACTCGTCGAATCCATCCCAATGAACGGTCGGGATCGACGTTGCCTCGTGGCGGGTCGTAGCGGCGCTCTACGGCAACCGGGGCGAAACGCGGATCGGCGGTCGCGTCAAGGTGCTCTGCATCGGCTGCCACATCCACAGACCGACTGTACGGCGCTCGTGAGGGCAACCCCGAACGGCCCTGACGCCTAGAGTTCCAGCATGAGCATTCTGATTACAGGTGGCACGGGTTTCATCGGGGCCGAGATCGTGCGGATGTTGGTGGCGGAGGGGCGCGAAGACGTGATCGTCGCTCACCGTTCCGGCAACTTCGAGCGCATCGAGGATGTGCTCGACAAGGTGCAGACGGTGCAAGCCGACCTTGGTGATGACGATGCTGTCGCCAAGCTCGTGGCCGACACGTCACCGACGCAGCTGTTCCATTTCGGCGCCACCCTCACCGGGCCCGGCGAGGCCGACCCACAGGGCCTGTTGCGGTCGAACGTGTCGGGCGTGATCACCCTGTTCGAGGCGGCACGTAAAGCCGGAACCGAGCAGATCATCTTCGCCAGCAGCATCGGCACCTACGGGCGCGACCTCGTTCCCGACGAGCCGGTGAACGACATGAGCCAGCAGCGACCCAACACTATTTATGGCGTCACCAAGGTCTTCGCCGAGAACCTGGGGGCCTACTACCGCTCGAAGCACGGCATCGACTTCCGCGGGTTGCGCTACCCATCGATCGTCGGCCCGGGCGTGACCACCAAGAGCCTGGCCCAGTACACCAGTTGGATGATCGAGGCGGCAGCCAAAGGCGAACCATTCAGTGTGTGGACGGGGCCGGAGACCGTGATTCCGATTCTCTATTACAAGGATGCGGCGAAGGCAGCACTCGACCTGGCCGCGGCCCCTCTGGACGACATCAAGACCATCAACTATCTCGTTGACGGGGCCCGGCCGACGCCGAACGCGGGGGAAATCGCCGAAGCGGTCAAGGGCCGAGCTGGCGATGCTGCCATTACTTTCGACCCCGACCCGGAAGCGGCACTCAGCCTGTCCCGAAATCTGGTGATCGACGACGCCGTTGCCCGCCAGGAGTGGGGCTGGAATCCCGCCTTCGGCCTCGATGGCATGATCGACGACTTCTTTGCCGAAGTGCGAGGCTGACGCAGCCGTGTGAAACTGCCCCTATGGATCTTGATTTCTGGGTTGACCCCATTTGACCATGGTGCTGGGTGACGGCCCGTTGGGTCGTCGACGAGGTAGCACCAGCGCGTGATCTGAACATCACGTGGCAGCCCATCAGCCTGCTGTTCAAGAACGATGTGCAGCCTGACAACGAGCGCTACGACGTGTACTTCAGCACCCACCGCATGTTGCGGGTGATGGAGGCCGTGCGAGTGGCCGAAGGTGAAGGCCCGGTCTTTGAGCTGTACTGGGAGTTCGGCCGTCGCATCCATCACGACAAAGATCGCGATTTCGACATAGCTGATGCGCTCGAAGCAGCTGGTCTCGATCGGGCCCATGCCGCGGCTGCCGACGACGAGTCGTGGGACGACATCATCCGCAAACGTCAAGCCGTCGGCATCGAGTTGGCTGGCGAAGACATTGGTACACCGATCATTGCTTTCGATGATCGCAACGGGGTCAAGCAGGGCTACTTCGGTCCGGTCATCACCCGAGTACCACCCACTGAGGACTCGCTGGCCATGTGGGACGCGATGGTAGCCATGATGAACGTCCAGGGATTCTGGGAGCTCAAGCGCACCCGCACCGAGCGCCCCGAGTTCGGGGAACGTCCCTGATTGAGCTTCGAAGAACCTGAACTGATTGCCTCGACCGATGGGGTCGAGGTGGCGCTCCATCGCTTGGGGGGCAACGGCCCGCCGCTGCTGTTCATGCACGCCACCGGTTTCAACGGGCGCACCTACAGCCCATTCGTGGCGCCCCTCATCGAACACTTCACCGTATGGGCTCCCGATATCCGCGGCCACGGATGGAGTACAACGCCCGAGAACGGCAACTACGACTGGCTACGCATTGCGTCAGATGTGCTTGCCGCCATCGACCACCTCGGTATCGCCACAGGCGAGCTCGATGCGGTGGGCCACAGCGTCGGTGCCGCCCTGCTGCTGCTGGCCGACGCCGAACGGCCGGGTTTGCTGCGACGCATGTACGGCTACGAGCCCATCGTCTGGCGTCCGGGCGAGGTGTTCGGCCCGGGCGAGAATCCGCTTGTCGCCGGCGCCTTGAAACGCCGCGAGGTCTTCACCGATCGAGGCGAGGCCATCGAACGATTCGCCGGCCGACCACCGTTCGCCACCAGCCGAGCCGATGCGCTGCACGCCTACGTCACCCACGGCTTCGAGGATCTCGACGACGGCACCATTCGTTTGCGCTGTCGCGGCGCCGACGAATCAGCCACCTACGACGGCGAGCGAACATCAACCAGCGATCGCCTTACTGGCTGTCAGGCCCCGATCGCCATTGGCAAAGGGGCCGACAGCGGATTCGGCAATCTCGGGCTCCCGGCCTTCGAAGCCCTGCCCAATGCCACGCTGGTGGTGCATGATGACCTCGGGCACTTTGGTCCACTCGAGGCACCAACCCGGTTAGCGGCCGACGCCCTTGCCGCCGTGCTTTCACCGAACGACGAAGCCGGAGTTACGTCGCCTCCACCGCCGGGATGACCTCGTCGGTGAGCAGGGAAAGACAGCGTCGGACCTGCTCATCTGCTTGACCAGGATGCTGCATCCGCAGGATCAGATCGGTGACGCCGAGTTCGTCGCGGTATCGACGGATCTCGTCGGCGCAGAATTCGGGATCGCCGATGATGAAGCGATCTTTCCAAAAGGCTTCCGACTCATAGAACGGGTCGTCGAGATCCGTCACCAGTCGACGGCTTCCGTCTGCCATCCGTTCGATCATGGCCACCCCGGGCGGGGCGTAGACGTTCCGATACGTGTGCATGAGATGTGGCCGTACCTCGGCCCAAGCCTGCTCGGTCGTTTCAGCAACGTAGAAGTCACGAATCAGCGCGATGGGCTCGTCGTCAAGCGGGCGGCCGGCTGCCTGCAAGGACACTCGATAGTCGTCGAACTGGGCCTTGGTGTGTTCAAGATCAGTGAGCAGCGAGATCAACAGGCGATGGCCATCGTCCGCCACTCGTCGACGAGTCTTCGGGGTGGCAGCCCCAACCCATAGTGGCGGCGGTGGTTGCTGAACCAAACCTGGCTTCAGTTGGGCATCAAGAACGTTGTAGTGCTTGCCCTCAAAGCTGAACCGCTCGCCGCTGAAGGCCAGGTTCAAGATCTCGAGCCCCTCCAGATACATGGCCCGCCGAGAAGCGAACTCGTAGCCAAACCCGTCGAACTCGTCGGCCCGGTACCCCTGACCGACGCCCAGCTCGAAGCGCCCACCGGAGATGTTGTCGACAACCGCGCAGTCTTCGGCCAGCTTCATTGGATGGCCATAAAGGGGAAGTACGACGATCCCCTGGCAGATTCGCACCTGCTCGGTGACGGCCGCAACGGCGGCCGCCACCATCATGGGTGACGGGCAGTAACTGTCTTCGAAGAAGTGGTGCTCGGTCAGCCAGATCGAATCGATACCGCGCCGGTCGGCCTCGGCGATCTGCCCCAAACCTTCCCTATATACCTGCGCGGTCGAGGCACCGAACTCTGTCGGTGCCTCGAAAGAATAGAGCAGGCCAAATCGCATGGCCGAATATCAGCTGTAGGGGTGAGGGATGCGCTCGATCTGCAGCGGGTTGTCGTAATCGACCATGCCGGTCTGCATGCCGGCAATGGGCTGCGCTTGGTAGCGAGCTACTTCGGCCCGACCAACCACCATGTGATGGACCTCGTCGGGTCCGTCGGCAAGCCGCAGCGTTCGCTGGGCATGGTAGAGATCGGGGAGAACCGTCCATTGGCTCACTCCTGCGGCGCCGTGCATCTGGATGGAGGCGTCGATGATCTGGCAGACACGCTCGGGCACCATGGCCTTGACGGCCGACACCCACACTCGTGCTTCGCGGTTGCCGAGGACATCCATGGCCTTGGCGGCACGCAACACCATGAGGCGCATGGCCTCGATGTCAATGCGCATACGGGAGGCCAGCTCGACGTTCTTACCCAGCTGGATGAGGGGCTTGCCGAAGGCTTGCTTCGACAGACCACGCTCGCAGTAGAGCTGCAGCGCCTTATCGGCGGCGCCGATCGAGCGCATGCAATGGTGAATCCGGCCCGGTCCAAGACGAAGCTGACTGATCTCGAAGCCACGACCCTCGCCCAGGAGCATGTTCTCCTTCGGCACCCGCACATCGGTGTACTTGATGTGCATATGACCGTGAGGTGAATCGTCACTGCCGAAGACATGCATCGGACCGAGGATGTCGACGCCAGGAGCATCGATCGGCACGAGAATCTGCGACTGCTGCAGGTGAGGAGCAGCATCGGGGTTCGTGCGACACATGGTGATCATGATGAGGCAGCGAGGATCGCCCGCCCCCGAGATGTAGAACTTCTCGCCGTTGATGACGTACTCGTCGCCATCCAACTCGGCCACCGTCGCCACATTCTTGGCATCGGACGAGGCGAACTCGGGCTCGGTCATGGCGAAGGCCGAGCGAATCTTGCCTTCGAGAAGCGGCTTCAGCCACTGCTCTTTTTGCTCGGGGGTGCCGACACGCTCGAGCACCTCCATGTTGCCGGTGTCGGGAGCGGCGCAGTTGAGGCACTCCGAAGCGAGGCGATTCTTGCCCAGCTCGTTGGCGATGTAGGCGTAGTCGAGGTTGCTGAGGCCTTCGCCGGTCTCAGCGTCGGGCAGGAAGAAGTTCCATAGACCCTGTTCGCGAGCCTTTGCTTTCGCCCCCTCGAGCAACTCAAGTTGGCCTTCGCCGTAGCTCCACGGGTCGACACGACCCTCGCCGAGGCGGTGGAATTCTGCGGTGATGGGGTCGACTTCAGTCGAGATGAACTTGATGACCGACTCGAGGAGCGGACGAGCGCTGTCCGACATCGAGAGGTCGTACATCTGGCCACCGAAGTCGTCAGTGTTCAAGGGGTTGGCTGGCATTGTGTTCCGTCCTTGGGGGGTTTGCGAACTGCTAGATCATGCCACCGGTCAGAGTGTTCTCCGAAATCGGTGCTGACCAACGCAGGTAGGCGTCAATCGATGGGAAGGGCCGTAACGACCCGGTTGCCAACATAGCTATGCGAGGCTTCATCAAAGGTACCCCCGCAGGTAGCGAGATGCAGGGTGGCTGGACCGTCGCGGCGAAAGATCTCGTCGGCGGGAAGCGCCGACTTCTCGTAGAGCACCTGATCTGACACTTCGAACGATCGAGTTTGCCCGTCGTCGAACTCAACATTGATGAGATCGCCAGCAATGAGCGTGCGCAACTCGAAGAACGCGCCCGGCCGACCGCCGAAATCGACGTGCGCTGCCAAAACCGCCGAGCCCGTATCGCCCGGCGCCGAGCCGTACTGATACCAACCAACCTGGTCTGCGCCTGGCACATCAAAGCGCCCTTCGGCATCAACACCGGCCGAGACGATGTCGACATCGAGGCCGAGAGCCGGAATGACGACCCGCGCTGGCGTCGGCGACGCGTCTGCCGACACTGCATCGTCACCGCTGCTCACCGCCAGCGTCGAAACGGTCGATGACAGGTCGGGCGCCCCGTAATCAGGTGCATTCGCTTCCGAAGCGATGGTCGGCACCGACGACGGCACCGAGGGGGCCGCAGTCCTGGCCACGCCGAACGCGACAAGCCCCGACGCCAGCAACGCGATCAGCGGCACCTTCACAGATTCACCTTCAACAGATTCACCTTCACGAATTCACCGTCACAGCCGCACCTTCAAGTCGGGCTCAGTCGACGCGCGGCCCGGTCGCCCCGGGAACGGTCGCCGATCGGCGCTGTACGACAACGAAACCGGCACCAGCGAGCACGACCATCAGCACAAGTCCTGGGATCAGCCCGTCGCCGGTGGCCGAGAACGAATCGTCGACGAGGCCGGTATCACCACTTGGGATGGCAGTGGGAGCGGTTTGAAGACCGTCGATGCGACGGATCAACGTGGTCAGATCGCCCTCGTCCCCGCGAACCCAAGCCGTCGTCAATTCGCCCTCGGCCGAATCGATCTCCTGGGTGTACAGCTCGTTGCCATCGGCATCGACAACCGTGAGCACGTGGGCCCCAGCTGGCACATCGACCACAGCCGATGATCCGGAAGGAACCTCGGTAGCAACCTCGTCGCCGTCCAGAAGCACCGTGGCTGGCCCCATGGCCGCCACGTGTCGAACAGCGAAGCGGCTCTGGCCTGGCTCGATCGGGTCGAGATTGTTACCAAATGCCTGCAGCATCGGGGTGCCCTCAGCATCGACAAAGGCAACGAGCGTGCCGGAGCCGTCGATGTCCAGTGGACCAGCCAGGACTGGCTTGTCATCTCGGTCGTCGACCGAATCCGGCGGGTTGTCCTGTGCCACGAAGAGATCGACGGGTTGACCGGCAGCATCGAGCGAAAGGGGGCCGGCGAGGTTGCCCGGTGAGAACCCGGGCGCAGCCAACTCACCGTTGATGTACGCGTCGACGTCGACACCGGGAACAGCGTGCAGAATCTCGAACGAACCGGTTGCGTCAGCAGCTGAGAGCGCTGCCACGGGTGGAGGATCTGCCGGCCCGGTGATTGTTGTGGTCGCCTCCGTTGTCGTTGGAGCAGCTGTCGTCGGAACAGCTGTCGTGGTTGGAGCGATCGTGGTCGTTGGCGCCTCCGTTGTGGCGGGAGCAACCGTCGTCGTCGGGTCTTCTGTTGCGTCGTCGACGCTCTGCTGCACCTCACTCGCGGCTTCTGTGTCGGCGACGTCACCATCGTTGTCCCGGGTCAGAGCCCAAAGTCCGAGGCCGCCCACTCCAACGAGACCGGCGAGAACCCACCCAGCGCGCCGCCGACCACGTCTGCCATCGCTTTCGGGCGGGGTGGCCGCGACTGCAGCGGCCGTCGTCGGCTCTTTTCGGCTGGCGGCGAATCCGGCCGCGCCAACAGCGACCGTTGCCCCGCCGACTGCGGCAGCTGCACCGGCACCGGCAAGGCCGCCGGTGCGATTGTTCACTGCGTCGGACAGCTGGCGGGCGGCTTCCGAGCTACCGAGCGCGGCCAAACCATGACGGCGGCGACGGCGGCCGGGCAACGCGCCGAGTCGATCGGCGAACGAGCGAGCGCTGGGAGGACGATTCGACGGCTCGGCATTGGTGGCCTCGCTGATGAGCTGCTGCGCGTCGCTTGGGATCTGCCCTTGCGTGCGGCCAAGACCCTTTTCAAGAACGCGACCGAGGCTGTACACGTCAGATCGGACGTTGGGGGTGCCCCCGGCCAAGACTTCGGGAGCGACGTAGTCGCTGCGGTCTGCCTCGGCCGTACCACCGCGTCCCAGGCCCATACCGGCCACGGCGATCTCGCTGCCCACCACACGAATGTCATCGGTGCCGAGCGCGCCATGAACCAGACCGGTGAGGTGGCCGGCGTGAGTCGCCTCCGCCGCCGCTTCGGTGGCCGACACAATCTCGTCGAAACCAGAGACCGAGCGGCCGTCGAGCGCCTCGGTGAACGAACGGCCGGGCGCCGGAAGTTGGTAGGCCTTCACCTCGTCGAAGGTGCGAGTTACCCCAACGGTTGGTACGAGACCGTCGATGTTCTCGGTCTGGACCAGCCGTCGTCGATGCTCCTCGGGCCATGCGGTCGAGGGAACGACCACCACATCAGCCTCGCGCCCGCCGACCAGTTCACTCGATCTCTGATAACCAAACCAGGTTCGGGCATCGCCCGAAACATCGTCGGTTGATTCGCTCATTCTCCGCCTCGCTTTTCGCCCACGCCGTTGCCGACGATGCTAGTGCCGCGCCCGCCGACCCCAACCGGGGCCCCTGGCCAGGGGCCCCGACTAGCCGAATTCGGCCCGGATCGAATCGCCGTGTTGGTCGACCGACGGGACGGTCTGTTCGACATCCCAGTCCGTGGCGACCGGGGGCGCCGGCAGGCTGGCGATGCCGTCCGCATGCGGCGCGGCAATACGTCGCAACTGAGGATGGGCCGACAGTGCGGCAACGTCGTTCACGGCCCCGTAGGCAATCCGAGCAGCAAGAAGTCGACTCGTAAGCTCGTCCCTCGTCGTCCGGGCGAACACCGAAGCCACGATGCCATCAGTATCGGGCCGATTGGCCACTCGCACCACGTTGGTGGCGAACCGCTCGTCAGTTCCCAACTCGGGACGGTCAAGCACCTGCTCACACAAATCTCGCCACTCGCGATCGGACTGAATCGAAATGACCACCGTGTGTCCGTCGGACGATTCGAAGCCGCCATACGGCGAGATCGACGGATGAGCTAGACCAACCCGCTCCGGCGCTTTGCCCAACCCTTCGTGATGCACAAGCGGCACCGTCATGAGTTCGGCCGCGCTCGCGAACAGCGAAGTCTCGAGATGAGCCCCCTCTCCCGTACGGGCCTGTCGATAGAGGGCCTGGGTGATGGCGATGGCGGCGTTCATACCCGTGGTGAGGTCGACCAGGCTGACACCGACCCTCCCGTAGGGGCCAGGGGGCCCTGAAACGGCGAGAATGCCGCTTTCGGCCTGCACTAGAAGGTCATACGCCTTCATCTCCGCCATCGGTCCATCCGAGCCGTAGCCCGAGAGGTCGCACACGATCAGTCGGGGATTGACGGCATGAAGCGATGCGGCATCGAGACCTAGCCGGGTTGTCGCCCCGACAGCAAGGTTCTGAATGAAGACGTCGGCCGTGCTCAGTATGCGCAAAAGAAGCGAGCGGTCGTCAGCATCCTTGACGTCGAGCGCGATCGACTCCTTTCCTCGGTTGAGCCACGCGAAGTAGGCCGAGGCGCCGTCGGCAGCGTTGTCGTAACCACGAGCGAAGTCGCCCTCCGCCCGCTCGATCTTAATGACTCGAGCACCGGCATCTGCGAGGCGCTGCGATGCCAGCGGTGCAGCCACGGCCTGCTCGAGCGACACCACGACCACACCGTCTAGTGGAGCCGATCCGGTCATGCGCCGGCCATCCTGCGAACGGCACCCAGCAGCACGCTGGCACCCCGTTCGGCTTGTTCTTTGGTGATGTTCTCGGCCTCGTTGTGGCTCAGGCCGTCGTCGCACGGCACGAAGATCATTGATGTCGGGGCATGCAGCGCGACGTAACACGCATCGTGGCCCGCACCGGAGAACATCCGGTGGTTGGTGAACCCGAGTTCGGCCACGGCCTCCTCCACCGACGCAACACAGTTCTCATCAAAAGCCACCGGTGCTGAATCCATCCGCTTCGTGATCGAGTGCGTCACGCCGTGGGCATCGGCCTCCTCTGCCACGATCGTCCGCATCAGCGATTCCATTTCTTCGAGCACCTCGCCTTCGGGATGACGTAAGTCGAGCGTGCACCACAACCGTTCGGGGATCGTGTTTGGGCTTACCGGCTCTGAACCGAACTGGGCGAAGGTTCCGCGGGCCCACGGCGCTCGTTCGTCGACCAGGCCATACACCCGTGACACGATGCGAGCGATCACCCGGGCCGGGTCTTTCCTGCCCTCCATTGGGGTCGGGCCGGCGTGAGCGGGGAAGCCGCCCAGCTCGATGGTGAACCACCGCAAGCCCTGAACACCGGTGACCACACCAATCTCCAACTCCTCGGCCTCCAGGATCGGGCCCTGCTCGATGTGCAACTCGAAGGATCCGGTCAGCGGAGTCGGTTGCGCTGGGCGGGCGCCTCGCCAGCCCAGCCGGTCAAGTTCTTCGCCAACGGTGACTCCGTCGATATCTGTCAACGCACAGGCGTCGTCAACACTGAGCTTCTGGGCCCAGACTCCGGATCCCATCATCGACACCTGAAAACGGGAACCCTCCTCGTTCGTCCACACCACCAGATCAATCGGCGTCTCGGTCTGGATGCCGAGGTCATTCAGACGCTCGATCACCTCGAGCCCGCCCAACACGCCGTATACCCCGTCGAAGCGACCGCCCGTCGGCTGGGTGTCGAGATGACTACCGATCAGCACCGGTGGTGCGTCGGGATCTAACCCGGGTCGGCGAACGAACAGGTTGCCGATCTCATCGATCTCGTGGGTGCACCCCGCGGCCGTAGCCCAGCCCAGAAACAGTGCGCGCCCGGCTGCATCATCATCGCTGAGAGCCTGACGATTGCTACCTCCGTTCACCGTGGGTGCCACCTGGGCCATCGCCATCAGCCGACTCCACAGTCGGTCGGCATCAACTCGGTCGGCATCAACTCGGTCGGCATCAACTGGGTTAGCCGTTGGTGTGGTGTTCACGTCGTTCACTCCTCAACTATCCCCGAGCATCGCGGGGATAGGCCACCCAAAGCACAACAGGGGCAAGAGCCATGGCTGCCACCATGGCCCACCAGCCGGTCCGAAACGCGTCGAGCCGGCCGATGCCCACCGCGTCGCCAATGACCGATGCAACAACGGCGACACCAAGTGCCCCTCCAAAGAGCCGAGCCGTGTTGTAGAGGGCGTTGGCAGCAGCCAGTTGCGATTCAGGCACGTCGCGCAGGGCGGCCGAATTGCCAGGGCCAAGCATCAGGGCCATGCCAGAGCCGATGCCGAGCGTGCCCGGCAAGAAGGCAAACCAGTACGTGGTGTCGGGGGCCAACCACAGCGCCATCCAGGCGGTGCCGACGGTGGCCAACGAGGCGCCGAGTACCAGCATCCGGCGATAGCCACGCCGATCGGCGAATCGACCGGCAAAGATGGTCAGAACCATGAGTGCGAGCGGGCCGGGGGTCATGGCTAGCCCAACCTGCAGGATGGAGTAGTCCCAGATTTCAATCATGAAGAGCGGGTACAGGAACCACGACGCGGTCGTAGAAGTAGCCAGTAGGGCCGAAGCGAAGGTGACGACGGAGAACGACCGAATTCGCAGAAGGCCGAGATCGACCAGAGGCTCGGGGTGAAACAACGAACTCTGCACGAACAGCACGGCGTTGACAACGGCGATGGCGGCCACCGTCAGGATGATCGAGTCCGTCCATCCCCACACACGGCCCTGCACGATTACCAGCACCAGACCACCGACCGCGGTGGTTCCAGCAACGGTGCCGACGATGTCGAGAGGCGCTTGCTTGACTGCATCGGCATCGATGTCCAAAACCATCTGGCCACCGAGGAAAGCCAACAAGGCGATGGGAGTCGCTATCAGAAAGAGGGCCCGCCAACTCGATACCTCCAACAAGCCAGCCGCGACCGTCGGCGCCGCCGCCGCTCCCAGAATCCCCATCGACGACCACGTCGACACAACGGTGGCATGGCGTTCGCGAGGAAAAAGTGGCAGCACGGCAGCCAGGGACGATGGCAACACCATCGCCGCCCCGATGGCCTGCACGACCCTGGCCGCAATGATCAGTTCGATGCCCGGAGCCAGGCCCGACAGCAGCGCACCGAGAGCGAACAGCAGCATGCCACCCAAGAAAACAAGCCGCCGGCCAAGGCGGTCGGCGACCCGACCGCCGAGCAACATGAAAGTGACCGTGGTGACGTTGAACCCTGAAACAACCCAAGAGATCGTCGACAACGGCACCGCCGGAAAGTCCTCTTCGAGGACGGGCACGGCGATGTTGGTAGCAGTCCCGACGAAGCTGACCAGCAGCATGGCGGTTGCCGCTACAACCAGAGCCTGGTTGGCCCGCTTGCTGTTGTCTTCGACGAATATCTGCGCCGTGACTTGAGGGGGCTGGGTCACAGCAGCTGGCTCGCCATTGCCATCAACGTACGCTCGCTACCTTGCCGAGCGGCCAGCTGAACACCCATCGGTCGTTTGGCGGGGTGGCCTGGGGCCGGAATGCTGAACGCGGGCCAGCCGGCCACGTTGAACAAGAAGCTGTAAGGGAAGGTCTCGTCATTGAGGCGGAGGTACTCGTCCATTGACGAAATTTCGCCCGCAATCACGCCCAAGGGAATGGTTGATCGGCCCAACGTCGGCGTGAGCAGGACATCGAATGAGGCGAGCGACTGATCGAGCCGCCAGGTCACTTCGCCTTGAGTCTCCTGGGCGGCCGAGATGTCGTCGACCGTCAGGTTGTCGACCTCGTCGAGCAGGCTGAGCGTCAGAGGTTCGAGCGTCTCTGCGTCTGCCTTCCGACCCGTTGCCGCTTCGAGTGTTCGTACATCGCGGGCAACCCAGCGACTGAAGAGCGGGTGCCACGCCGACATCAGCTGTTCGTTGTCGACCGGTTGGTCGATGTGCTCGACCGAATGGCCAAGATGTTCGAACACTGCGGCAACGCCGAGGGTGGCGGCGACCACGTCCGGATCCGGGTCGGTTCCAGCCCAATGGTCGACCGACACCGCAACACGCAACGCGGACGCGGCGGAGACGCCGGTCGCACCTGCTCGTTCGGGGTGAAGCACGCTCCAAAAGAGTTCGGTGTCTCGCAGCGATCGCGTGACCACAAACTCTTCGGCGATTCCGCCCCAGCCACCATGGGCCCAGGGCACGGCCCGGCGGCTGGGCTTGAGGCCATACAGACCACAGGCGGCAGCCGGGATTCTGATCGACCCGGCGCAATCACTGGCATGAGCGGCAGGAACGACCCCGGCCGCAACCGCCGCCGCTGCACCACCAGAAGATCCGCCGGCCGACACGGTTGTGTCGAGCGGGTTGCGGGTGGCTCCGTGCACCCTCGACTCGGTGGACCCGTGTTGAATCAGCTCGGGTACCGCACTTCGACCGAGCACATGGATTCCGGCAGCCTGAAGGCGGTGGTAATACTCGCTGGTGGTGCCTGGCCGATTACCGGCAGCCAAACGCGATCCCATTTCAGTGAGACGACCAGCTTCGCTCGATCCATAGTCTTTTCGTAGGAAGGGAACCCCGGCAAGAGGTCCCCATCTGAGATCGGACCCTGTTGCTTCGGGCCCGAGCGGACCAACCGGGCTGGTGGGATCGTCGTACCACTCGACGACCGCGTTGATCGTTGCGTGCGTCGCCCGGTATTGGTCGGTGGCGGCCTGTCTCACCTCGCTGACGGTCGCGTCGCCTGTTCCTACAAGTGCAGCTAGCGCAGTCGCGTCGAGTGTGGCGTACTCCTCCGCGTTCACGTCAGTCTTCGAGCTCGAGCGGGCCGATCTTGGCAAAAACGTCGCCGGGACCGCGGTTGTCCTCTGGGGTCGAACCGCCGAAGTGGCGAAGCACGCCCCACACCGCATTGAGCGCCGTGGTGACGGCACCTTCGGCCCATCCTGGTGTCCACGAGACATCGTCGCCGGCCAGGAAGATGCCCCGTTGCTCGGCCGGCAAATCGTCCTGCATGAAGTGGGCGTACATCCGACGGTTGTAGCGATAGTGACCGGGCAATGCACCCTTGAAGGCACCAAGGAAGTCGGGGTCGGCCTCCCACGAGACCGTGATGGGCTCACCAATCACGTGACCTCGAATGTTGGTGGCGGGATAGATCTTCTCGAGTGTGTCGAGGGCTAGCGCCGCTCGTTCGTCTGCCGACTTCGGCAGTACCTTCAGGGCATCGCTCATCCAGGCGTACGAAAGACAGATAACACCCGGCTTGTCGGGCCCATTGTCGAAGAGATAAGTACCCCGGGTGTTGCGGTCGGTCAGCGTCATGCTGAGCTCGGGTTTGCGAGTGACGGAATTGATCTCGTTCCAGAACGGTCGATCGACCATCACGAACGTCTTTGACGACTGCATGTAGCGGGTTCGGTCGAGGGCCATCCACAGCTTGTACGAGAACAACGACTCGTCGACATCGATATTGGTCGTGAGCAGCCAGCTCTGCGTCGTCACGACCGCGGCGTCAAAGAGATGACCGTTGCCCCAACGGTCGGTGATGTTCAGCCGGCCGTTCTTGCCCCGACCAATCGATGCGACCCGGGGCCGGGGAGCGCCAGCATGCAGCTTGGAAAGTGAGGTGCCGGGTTCCCAATGAGCGAGCGATTCTGGTTCATGGGTCCAGAGCCCACGGGGCAACTGTTCGACGCCACCAACGACGAGCCGCTGGTTCTCCTCGAACTCTGACATGACGACCCGAAAGATTTCGAGCATCGAATTCGGGAAATCCGAATCCCAGCCGCCGGTGCCAAAGCCGACCTGACCAAAGATCTCGCGATGACGGTAGGAAAGTGCCCGGAACGAGCGTGACGATGACACGAAATCCCAGAACGAGCGGTCGTCCCACTCCTCGACCAGCTTGCTCCAGAGCCTCTGAATAGTGGCGGTGTCTCTCGCGGCAACAGCCGTCTTGAGAGCGGGAATCCCGGCATCTTCGAGCGCGGCCTCCCAAGCATCGGCAACCTGGCCGAAGATCTCGGGGAGGTCCTCGATCGTTTCGGCGAGGTGCGTTTCGCCCTCGATGTCAACGACGGTGGTCGGCGCCGCCTCGGTGAGGGGGTTGGGGAACGGCTTGGTCTCGAGGCCGAGTAGATCGAGGTAGTGATAGAAGGTGGAACCGGATGTCGGAAAGCGCATGGCTCCGAGTTCGGCCACGATCTCGGGCATGGCGCTGAAAGACTCCGAGCGAAGCCGGCCCCCGAGGCGACCCGCTTCAAAGACCACCGGCTTGAAACCGAGCTTCATCAGCTCATAAGCCGCTACCAGTCCGGCAATACCGGCGCCTACGACCGCGACCTCGGCCCCTCGGGCGCCAGGGGGGAGGGAGCCAAGTCCAGATGAGTGGGCGATCCAGTTCGAGTGACCAAAAGGAAAGTCGGGGCCGAACGCGCTCAACGGCTGGTCGGAAGCGCTGGCTGATTGTCCGGTCACCACCAAAATCTACGAGCACCACAGCGACAACCGGTCGAGGGGCGGCGATGGTCGGCCATGCGCGAGGGTCGTCTAGAGCGGCAAGATCTTGGTGCTGTCCAGGTACCCGAGCTCCAGCAGTTCGGTGCGGGGAACAACCCGCTCGAGTTCTTGGCGAATCGGCTCGATGTCGGTCGGGGCAGAGAAGCCAGGCATCCAGTTGTCGTGATGAGTCAGCACCACTTTCCCCGGGCGCAACAGATCAGCCTGTCGACCAATGAACTGAGCAAGCGAACCCTGGATGGGCTCGCCATCGATGTTCCCGCGACCCGCTGCGCCCAACAGCGCCACATCGGGGCGCAGATCGCGCAATACCCCAGACCAGTGGCCCGAGGTGTCCTGGAACAGCACCGACCCGTCAGGTGTCTCGAAAACGAACACCAACGCTCCCCCATCACCCCGGTCGCTGTGACCGGGAGAGCTCTCGGCCAGATGAGCGCCGGCCGCATCACCAAGCCCACTGAGGTGGGCCATCAACGCCTTGAATCTGACCTTCTGCTCCTGCCAGGTGACGCCCAGATCGCCGAGACATACCTCGCCCGGTCCTTCCATGGCTGCATGTGACCAAACGCATGAATGCTGGCTTGGGTACACCGACACGGTGACGCCAGCACCGAGATCGATGGTCTCGCCACCGGCAACGCAGATCATGCGATCGAGCGGCACACCTGCCTCTTCCATCACCCTGGCCGACTCATAGCTACAGATGAGCGTGGCGTTGGTGTTGGCAACAATGCGCTCGGCGCCATAGAGATGATCGAAGTGGGAATGGCCGACCACCACCCAGTCGCAAACATCAACGGTGTCGGCGTTGAGCGGAACACCGTCGGCGTCGGTGGGGCCTTCGGCCCCTTCCATTCGGTCGATGTAGGCATCGAGGAAGATGGTGAGCCCCGCCGTCTTCAGTCGGAAAGTGGCACAGCCGTACCAGTCGAGTGTGGTCGTCATGGCCAGATCATTACTCGAAGGTCGAGCGGGCGAGAAGTACGAGTTCGACCAGCTCGCCGCGCTCGGCATCGTCCAGGGCTTCGAAACCGCGGGAAGCAACTGCCGTCGTCATTTGTTCCGCCCCGGCCCGGGCCGCCTCGTCAGGTGCGGGATGTGGTGCGGTCCAGCCGAAGCGCTCGGCGCCGCTGGCGCCACCCCGAATTGGATCGGTGGCCCCGAACGAAACGATGGCGCTCTGAGGTGTGAGGCCTGCCGCCTGGATGGCGCTGAGATGGGCTCCGCCCCGCATTTCGCGCAGTATCTGCATCACCATCGTGGCCGATCCGGCCGGATCAGCGGGCCGGTCGAGTTGGCGCCAGCCGGCGAAAAGAGCACCGCAGCTCGGCAGTGCCTGATCGCTCACCCGATCGGCCAGAGAAACGAGTCGCTCGAGTTGCCCGCTATCGACGTCGGCCAGAGCGTTCCTGCCCCAGTCGGCGCCGACCGACGCGTATTCGAGCGCGGCCCGCAGAGGCGGCACGTCTGAGGGCCGGGCGTTCCAATGCTCGGCCACCAGTTCGGGGGCCATAAATCCAATGGCGGCGGCGGCCACATCGGCCGAGACATCACCCATCGCTCCCGCCCTGCCGTTGACCCAGAAGCTGAAACCGGGAGCGAGACCGAGCTCGGATGCCCGTGCCTGGGTGCCTGGATCAGACATCCAGGCACGACCATATTCAAGGATGGGGATGGCAGTTGCGTCAGAGGCTTCGGTCGCAGTGGTCACACCTTCGATCGTAGTAACGCATGAGCGGTGAGGCGTAGCGTGTGTTGGTGACAGGCGATCAACCCAGAGATCCCACCAGCGATTCGGCGAGCGAACCAATTCCTCGAACCTCGTGGTTGGCCCTGATTGTCACCACCCTTGTCTTCTTCCTCGTTGTCATCGACGTCTCGGCGGTGAATGTCGCCTTCCCCAGCATCGGCGACGACTTCGGCGTGTCAGAGTCCTCCCTCAGCTGGATCATCTCTGGCTACAACATCGTGGTCGCAGCATTCCTTCTGGTAGCTGGCCGCCTGGCCGACAGCCTCGGTCGGAAGAAGTTGTTCATTCCCGGAGTAGCGGTGTTTATGACCGGTTCGTTTCTGTCCGGCGCCGCACCGAGCGCAACCTGGCTGATCGCGGCGAGGGTCATCCAAGCCATCGGCGGTGCCATCATCGCACCCACCGCCATCGCCGTGATTCTCCCCGATTTTCCACCGAACAAGCGCAGCACCGTGATCGGCATCACGGGCGCAACTGGTGGTCTCGGCGCCGTAGCCGGCCCCGCAGTGGGATCGCTGCTGATCGATGTGTGGTCGTGGCGGGGCATCTTCTGGATCAACGTCCCCATCTGCTTGCTGGTTCTCGCCATCTCACCGAAATTGCTGCGCGAATCGAAGAACCCGAACGCAACCGGAAAGATCGACTTCCTCGGTGTGCCGATCGGTACCGCCGCCATCGCCCTCATCATGTTTTCGATCGTGCAGAGCGAGCGGTGGGGCGTCACCGACCCGCGGGCTCTCGGTCTGTTCGTTGCCGGAATGGCGCTGATTCCGTGGCTGCTTCACCGATCAGCGAGGCACCCCGAGCCACTCATCGAGCTCGACCTCTTTCGCTACGCGTCGTTCCGATCAGTCAATGCTGGAGTCGCGCTCTATTCGCTGGCCTTCACATCGGGCTTCTTGGCCAACTCCCTCTTGTTGCAACGACTGTGGGGCCAGAACATCACCACCACAGGCAAGGCGCTCATTGCTGCACCGCTACTCTCAGCCGCCTTCGCGCCGCTGTCAGGCCGGCTGGCCGACCGCATCGGCCACCGTTGGATTCTCGCCGCCGGATCCGGCCTGTGCGGCTTCGGTTACCTGCTCTTCTACCTGTACCTCGATGGCGAACCGGCCGTGTACACCCGCTATGTACCGATCAGTCTGCTGGTGGGTGTGGGCGTTGGTACGACCATTGCCACCTGGGCCAGTGCCGGCCTCAGTGATGTGCAGCCAGCCCAGTTCGGGACCGCCAACGCAACGCTGCGAACAACCCAACAGGTCTTCTACGCCCTCGGCATCTCAATCGTCGTGACGCTGCTGGCCGCCGGCACGGGGGCCGGTGGCCTTGAAGGATTCCAGTGGGCATGGCTCTTCGTCGCCGCGGCCTACGGCCTCAGCGCGATCGTTATTGCTATCACGTTCCCGTCTGGCAACAGCGACGACCGACTGGCCTAGGACGCAGACAATTTTCTGCCTCAGCGATGCCCCGGCGCCATGTAGAACCAGGCCGGATGAGGCCCGCCCTGTTTTTTGATGGCGGCACGCGCGGCCAACACCGTCTTTCCGGCCTCGGTCTGTTCGAAGTACCAGGCCTCGGCGGCTCGGCCGTCCGGCGGCGGGCCATCAACCAGCTCGAGGGCAGCCTCTTCGTAGTAGGTGCGGATGTCGTGACACATTGCCGTGGTGTTCTTGCCCGGGATTTCCGCCTCTTTCCAGTTGGCGCCATTGGCAATGTCCGCCAGCACCTGGAGGGCACCGGGAACCGCGTCGGCCTCCATCACCCGACCAACGGATGAGAATCCGCGTCGCTCGGCTGAACGGTCGTAGGCTTTTCGCAACCCGTTGGCTTCATCGACGGCGGGCGGAAGGCTGGCGTCGAAGCGCGGCGGCAGCGAACAACTCAGCGGAACCTCTTCGGCCTCAATAACGGCCGGGTGGTCGACCAACACAGGACCATCAGCTTCGAGCAGAGCGAACGCCCGGCTAAGTACGTCGTGCTGGAACTCGGCGTCGCCCGGACGGCCAAGTGGGCGACCTAGTGGGAAGGCGCCGTACAGCGCACGAGGTGGTGCCATTCGTTCGGCGACCGAGCGGGTTGCAGCGAGGGTGACGGTGGCGATGCCAGCGGCCTCGAAAACGTGGGCGAGCGTACACACGGTACGCGTGCAGAGGGGTCAAACGGGGGTGAGCAACACCACGTCGACGCCGTCGGCCTTCAACTGCGCTGCCGCTCGCGGCCCTGAGTCGAGGCGTACGGTGGCGACGTCGTCTGGCTGATTCCCGGCGAACGATGCGTGCCGCGGAGCGACCGCCCCTATCACGCCCGATGCTGCAAGCTCCTCGAGCCGGTCGATCGGGAACACAACGTTCAGGTCAATGGCAATCCCGGTGCGGTCGAAGTTCGGGCTCCAATGACCGAGCACAAGATCACGAGCATCGGATGGCAACAAGCGATATTCGGTGTCACCCGGTTGGAAGCCCTCGTCGCTTGATCGGTGCAGGGCCGCCGACGTCACGATGGCAACGGTGGCCTCACTCAGCGGCTTAGGGGTTACCCATGCCGGGTTGTCGAACACAGGGACCGAACCCTCGTCGCCAACCTTGCGCATCATCACATCACCGGACATCGAGCACCTCGTTCGGTTCATCGTTCGGCGCCCAGTAGGGTCCGCCGAATGTCCAGCCCAGGAAAGCACATCCTCATCACAGGCGCAGGTTCCGGGTTCGGTCGCGGTGCCGCCTTGGCGTTGGCTGAGCGAGGTCATCACGTGATCGGCGGATGTATCAATACCGGCGAGGCCGCCGACCTGGCGGCAACCCACGAGAACATCGATGGTCGCAAGCTCGACATCACTGACATGGCAGACGTTGCCTCGGTCGCGGACCTCCAGGTCGATGTGTTGCTCAACAACGCGGGGCGGGGCCAGCTGGGGCCACTTGCCGACGTCCCGATGGATCTGGTTCGCCAGGTCTTCGAGGTGAACGTCTTCGGCACTATGCAAATCACGCAAGCGGTGTTGGCCGGTATGAAGCAACGCAAGAGCGGACGGGTCATCACCGTGTCATCGATCGCCGGCCTCTCGAGCGGCGCGCTCTCGGGCCCGTACGCCATGACGAAGCATGCGCTCGAGGCGTTCTGCAAGTCACTAAGAATCGAGATGGAGCCCTACGGCATCGAGGTCTGCAAGCTCAATCCCGGGCCTTACGCCACGGGCTTCAACGATGCCATGGTCGACGGTGTCGACGAACAGCTCGCTCCCGCCGCTGATGTGACCGAACTCGAGCTGGCCGCCGGCACCCGCACCCGCATGCTCGGCAACCAACTCGATCCGCAAGAGGTCGTCGACGCCATGGTGCATCTGTGCACCGCCGCCACCGTGCCCTTCGAGACGTTCAAGCCCGACAACATCCTCGAGCGCTACGGCATCACCCGCTAACCCGTCACCCGCTAACAAGGGCGAAAACAAGAACTAAGCCCGACCAGATTTTGGGCCGATACAAGGCCCATGCGATCGCTTCACGTATGGCTGGCCATGGTGGTCGCCTTTTCCGTTGGCTTCTTCGCTCTCGCGTCGTCGGGCCTGGAAGTCGGCTTTTCCAACCTCGCCCTTTTCTGGCTCACCGTCGTCATCACCCTCATGTGCGCCGCGTTCGCTCTTGGGCTGCTCGCCATAGCCCGCCACGTCGACCAGCCTGAACTGGGTGTCCTTGCCGCGGCGCTCTTCGCTACCTCGCTGTTTCCGTTCGTTCACGGACTGAACATCCCCGGTGTACTGACACCAGCAGAAACGGGAGCCACCACCTTCACTGCATGGGTGGCCTTGCCGGCAACACTACTTTTGGCCCTTCCCTCACTGGTCGACAACCGACTGGCTCACAAGGTGCTCAAACACTGGCGGCCCTACTCCTAGGGAGTGATGACAGCGGTGGTCGCTGCGACCGTGTTCCTCATCTTCGAGCCGAACTCGGTGCCTGCAGCTCGCCCTGATGCCATTTGGACCGTCGCTGGGGCCGCCGTCAGCTTCGTCGGCGCCCAAGCATTGGCGTATCGGCAGGTTCGGCTCTTCGAGATCGGCCGTCGCAAGCCTTCGTTCGTCGCCGCAGTCGGATTCTCGTGGATCGGCATGTCCAGTCTGTTCTGGTTCATCGGTATGCCCAGCACAGCAGTGGTTTGGGCCGCTCACCTGCTCGACGGCCTTGGCGTGCTCGGCGCCGCCGTTGGCATGGCCCTCGCCCACCGAAACGACCGATCGATCACAAACGTGCTCGCACCTGTACTCAACCGAGATCCGGCCGTCGCTCTTCGCCTCGGCCTCACTCCGCAGATCGCCGACTTCGTTTCGTCACTCGAGGCCAAGGATCGCAACACCGCCGCCCACGTCACTCGCGTCGGAGAGCTAGCCATGCGGCTGGCCGAGCGAGCCGACATCGGCGGCGAACGGCTGCGAGCCATCGGGCTCGGTGCCCCTCTCCATGACATCGGCAAACTCCGGGTGCCCGATGCCATCCTGACCAAGCCAGACAAGCTCACTGACGATGAGTTCGACACGATGAAACAGCACACAATCTGGGGAGCCGAATTGCTGGCCGACGATTCGATCCTGGCTCCGGTCGCCACGCTGGTTCGGAACCACCACGAACGGGCTGACGGTCGGGGTTATCCCGATGCGCTCCGAGGTGAACAGATTCCGCTGGATGTGAGCATCATCAGTGTCGCCGACGCCTGGGACGCCATGGTCCAGAGTCGGCACTACCGCCAAGGGATGAGCGAGGAGAAAGCCCGTTCGATCTTTAGCGAACACGCTGGCTCTCAATGGGCAACCGAAGCGGTCGATCTGCTCATGGCTCAACTTGATGATGACAGCTCGCTCGAAGGTCTGTTCGCAGATTTGATCGGTGAACCAGCCGCTCCGTGTTGCAGTGAGACCATCGCCGCGCTTACGGCGAGCTGAACGACCAGCTCTGCAGGTCGAGGATTGCTCGAGCCGCCCGTAACACAAGATCTTCTCTGAAAAGGGTTGCGACCACCTGAAGCCCGATGGGCAAACCATCGACCGACAACCCGGCCGGGATAGAGGCCGCTGGCTGGCCGCTGTAATTGAACGGCACCGTGTACGGCACGCCGTGGTCCCACCGATCGAATTCACTCGAGTGATACACGGTGTCGACCGGCGGTGCGACCGTTGGCATCGTTGGAGTAAGCAGCAGATCATGCTCGACGTGGAACCGACGCATGGTCTCGACCAGGTTGGCTCGGGCCGTGGAAGCTGCAACCATTCCGTGAACGTCGAACGCCATACCTTCCTGGGCCAGTTGGCGGAAGCCCGGATCGAGGTCGTCCCACCGATCGCTGGGAATGCCGGCAAGCCGAGAAGCGAAGCCAGCCTTCCAATACTCCTCGAGCTGAGGCCGGAGAGGTTCGATGATGGGGCCAACTTCGGTCACCTCGGCGCCCGCATCGGCCAACAGGTCAAGAACGCGACGGCACACGGCCGCCACCTCGGCGTCAGGGGCGGCACCTCCGTAGTTCTCGCTATAGGCCAGCCGGAGTCCGGCCAGACCATCGTTGATGCCAACCCGCCAATCACGATTGTCGTACGGCACCGCATGCCAATCCCTGATGTCGGGACGGGACATGACGTTGAGCAGCAGCGCGCTGTCTTCGACCGAGCGAGTGAGAGCACCATTCGACACCAACGAAACAAAGGGCGAGCCGACCGGGGCTTGCGGCACCCGGCCAAAGGTGGGCTTCAGTCCAACCAAACCGCAATAACTCGCCGGGATGCGGATGGAGCCCCCGCCGTCGCTGCCGTGAGCAACGGCACCGATCCCGGCCGATAGCGAGGCAGCTGCCCCGCCTGACGAACCACCCGGCGTGTGATCGGTGTTCCAGGGGTTGCGAGTAATGCCAAACCGCGGGGTGTCGGTGATGCCCTTCCAGCCGAACTCCGAGGTCGTGGTCTTGCCTAGAAACACCACCCCGGCCTCCCGCAGCCGAGCGATTGGCGGCGAGTCGACGGTCACCGTTTCAGCCGACGTAACCAACGACCCCTCGGTGTTGGGATAGCCAGCCATGTCAACGATGTCTTTCACCGTTGCCGGAATCCCGTCGAGATGACCGGCCGGCTCGCCACGCGACCAACGATCGGCGCTGGCGAGGGCGGCCGACCTCGCCCGCGCGGGATCGACGACGGTGAAGGCGTTGAGCATCGGCTGCATCTCTTCAATTCGGTCGAGGTGCTCGTCGATCACCTCAACCGGCGACAGCTCTTTACGTCGATACGAGCGCAGCAAATCATGGACGGTTCTTGACTTCGTCGTCACTCGTCCGGCAATTCGACTCTGATGATTTCGCCGCCGTCGACGATCAACGTTTGGCCGGTCATCCACTTGGCATCAACGGCTAGAAAGAGCGCCGCGGCCCCGATGTCTTCGGGCTCGCCGAGGCGTTTGGTCGGCAAGGACTCGGCCACTTCGACACCCTTCGCACCATCCCACAGCACCTTGGCGAAGTCGGTCTTGATCAGGCCCGGCGCAATGCAGTTGACCCGCACTCCCGGGCCAAGTTCGGCGCCCAGTTGCTTGGTCATGTGGATGAGCGTCGACTTGAACATGCAGTAAATGCCAATGTCGCGACTAGTTGTGAATCCGCCAACAGAAGCGATGTTGACCACCGCACCGCCATGCTCTTTCATCCAAGTGTTCCAGGCAATTTGAGTCCACAGCAGTGGACCCCGGACGTTCACTTCGTAGGTCTTGTCGAGCTTGCTGGCCTCGACATCGATGCTGCGACCGTTGTGAGGATTGGTGGCGGCATTGTTTACCAGCACGTCAAGCGATCCAAAGTGCTCGATGGTGTCATTCATGACCTGCTGGCCCTGCTCGGGGTCACCAACGTGACTTGCCCGCCACGCCACATGACCCGGAAGGTTCAGGGCGTTCAACTCATCCACTGCCTCTTCGCATTTCTCCGCCTTACGCGACGTGATCATCACGTTCGCTCCGGCCTCCAGAAACACCTTGGTAATACCGAAGCCAATGCCGGCCGAACCACCCGTCACCAGCGCCGTCTTTCCCGCGAGTTTCTGATCCATGACACTCCTTTGATTGAGCACGTAGACCGCAACGTTTACCACTTCTGAACCTCTCCGATCCAAGAGGAAACGGTTCTCTGGTCTGGTTGACCGGGCCCGCATCGTTCGGTCTTGGCTTCTTGCACCGGGAGACCTCCCGGATCCTTGGAGGGAAAATTCATGAAAGCCACTCAACGCGCCTGTCGCTTGGCGTTTGCCACTGCCATTGTCGCCTCGCCACTCCTCTTGGCCGGCCCGCTCAGCGCAGAAGACCTTCAGGCTGACGGCATCTACATCAACGAAGGAAACGGAACGAGCAAGGCACTGGTCAGCGTCGATGGCGACCAGGTGATCGTGCGTATCGAGGCCAACGGCGTGTCCGCCAGTCTGGTGCACGCGCAGCACATTCACGGCGAGTTGGACACCGATGGGGAGTGTCCCGGCATTGAAGCCGACGCTGATGGCGACGGCATCATTTCAACGGCCGAAGGCGTCGGACAGTACGGATCAGTAAAGGTGGCGCTTACCACTGACGGCGACACCACGGCCGACAGCGCCCTTGCGCTCGAACGCTTCCCGGTGGCCGAGGCCGACGGTACGTATGTCTACGAGCGCACCTTCGAGGTCGACGCTGACGTGACCGCCAACGTTGCGCGCTGGGTCGTCATTGTCCACGGTGTCGATCTCGATGAGAACGGCGAGTACGACGGTGATGCTCGCTCGAGCCTCACCGACGATCTGCCGCTCGAGGGCACCATGCCAGCCACATGCGGCAAGCTCGTCGTGGCCCAGGTCGCCTCCACCCCCAGCGGCGGCGTCGCTGCGGGAGCAGGCGGCACTGCCGGCGGCTCATTCAACACTCCCCTGGTGGCAACGGCCGCAGGCGTTGTAGCCGTGGCTGCCTTCGGCCACCGTCGCCGCAGCGCCTGAGTCCGACAGAGTCGTTTCCTTCAACATGAAGTGGATCTTGGCGGGGGTGGCGCTGCTCGGCAGCGCGGCCCTCGTCGGTGCCACTGCCTCGTCCGACGCCTTGGATCTCTGCAGCCCTGAAGCCACAGCGACATCGACGAGCGCCGAACCAGCCGCCAACGACTTCCTTTCGAACTGGATGGCGGGCGACGACCTCGAGGCCCCCGCGTCGACCATGTCGATGGCACGTCGTGGCGAATCCGGCGACTCGGAGCCGCCGAGCGACGACGTCGCAGAAGATCAACCGCTTGGCACACCAGTCGCCGTGCGGGTTCCGATTGTCGAAATCGGGGTCGAGCTCGATCCACTCGGACTCGATGAAGAAGGCGGACTCGAAGTACCGGAAGACTTCTCGCGCGGTGGGTGGTTCGCCGATGGCCCCAAGCCCGGAGCGGTCGGACCCGCCGTCATCACCGCCCACGTTGACAGCTTCGACGGGCCCGCTCCTTTCTTCCGACTGAGCGAAATGGCGGTTGGTGACGAGATCGACGTGCTGATGTCGAACGGCGACACCGTCACCTTTGTTGCCACTCGAGTCGAAGAACACGCCAAAGACGAGTTCCCTACGCTCGAGGTCCATGGCAATACCGACCAACCCGAGCTGCGATTGATCACATGTGGCGGCGACTTCGATCGGAACGAACGCTCCTACCGGCACAACATCATCGTGTGGGCAACCAGCGCCGATGCTCTTGGCGAACAGGCCGACGATTCGCTGACCTAGGTAGTCTCGTGGGATGGCACCGCAGACCTACGAAACCGTCCTCTATTCAACCGAGGACAACATCGCCCACATTCGCTTCAATCGTCCGGACGGGGCGAACGCGCTGAACCCCGCCCTCTCAAGAGATCTCCGCGACGTGATGCTCGAAGCAGCCTTCGATGATGAGGTGCGGGCGGTCGCCATTACCGCCGAAGGCAAGGTCTTTTGTGCTGGCGGAGACCTCAAGGAATTTCATGCCGCCGGCGACGGACTGCCCAAATTGGCGTCAGACATGCTCACCGATTTTCACGGCGCCATCTATCGCATGAACCGCATGCCGAAACCGGTCGTGGCCGGTGTTGCCGGGGCTGCTGGAGGTGCCGGCCTATCGTTCGTGTCAGCGTTTGACCTCGTGATCGCTGAGGAATCGGCCAAGTTCACCATGGCCTACACCCGCGCCGGCGTGACGCCCGACGGAACCTCCACCTATTTTCTGTCCCGCCACATCGGCGTGCGGCGCACCATGGACCTCACCCTGACCAACCGAGTGCTATCGGCTGCCGAGGCCGAATCGTGGGGCCTCGTAAACCGCGTGGTGCCAGACGGCGAAGCCGATCAAGCCGCAATCGACCTAGCCAAACAGTTGGCTGCCGGTCCGGCCTTTGCTCTTGGGCAGGCCAAGCGTCTGATCTACGAAGGACACGACACGTCGCTCGAACAAACTGGCGAGCGCGAAGGTGTCATGATCGCCAACGCAATGGGCACGGCCGACGGCCGCGAGGGCATCGCCGCTTTCGTCGAGAAGCGCTCCGCCAACTTCAACGCATAGATCGCAGGCCAACTTCATGGACATTCGCCGTATCACCGAAGTCGGCATCGCCGTTCGCGATCTCGACAAAGCCGTTGCCCTGTTCGAACATCTCTTCGGCGCCGAAGCAGGCGAGCTGGTCGACGTTCCGCTCTACGACATGCGTTTTCGCATGTGTCGGCTGGGCAAGGTCGACTTCGAGGTAATGGAACCAACGGCCGACACCGGTGTGATCGCCGACTTCCTTGCTGCCAGGGGGGAAGGCCTGCATCACATCGCATTCGCTGTCGACGACATCAACAACACGATGTCGACACTTGGCGCCAAGGGCGTCCAATTCGTTGCCGATGCTCCGGTGAGCAACTCCATGCCGATGGTCGACTTCGCCGGCCGTCGTTTCGAAGACGACATCTCATTCACCTTTTCCCATCCCAAATCAATCCTGGGCATCCTCTTTGAGTTCATCCAGTATCCAGACGGCTACCAGACTCCGTGACCTACGGGCTCCGTGACCTACAGACTCCGTGACCTGACATGACCTCACTACCGCTACGGCCTACATCTGCATTCTTCACAAGATCCTTCACAAGGGTGACCAAAATCGAAAGCAGGATCACATGACGGCCGGAATGATCGACGGACCCACCGGGCCCCTCCAAGGCCTGCGCATCATCGATGTCACCCACGCAGCCGCCGGGCCCTTTGCTGCCATGCTGCTGGCCGATCTCGGCGCCGAGGTGATCAAGGTCGAACCACCAACTGGCGAGTTCACCCGCTACAGCCGGCCCAATCTCGACGACGGCAGCGGACCGTACGGGGGCCGATTCTCGGCACGGAACCGAAACAAGAAGAGCATCGCTCTCGATCTGCGTGACGACGACGACCGTGCCGTCTTCCTCCAGCTCGTCGACACCGCCGATGCCCTCATCGAAAACATGCGGGCCGGCGTGCTCGATCGACTCGGCGTGGGTTGGGATGTGCTCCACCAACGCAATTCGGCCCTGGTCTATGCAGCCATCCGCGGTTTTGGCGACCCTCGCACCGGCGATAGCCCCTATGCCGAATGGCCGGCCTTCGACATCATCGCCCAGGCCATGGGCGGGCTGGTGGCCATGAGCGGACCGGATGCCGACCATCCAATGCGGGCCGGTCCCCTCGTGGGCGACATCTTTCCCGCCACCCTCGCTGCGGTCGGCGTGCTGGCCGCCATCCACCAGGCTCGCGAATCAGGTGAGGGCCAGTTCGTCGACGTGGCCATGGTCGACTCGGTGATGGCACTGTGCGCCACCGCCCAAACCATGTGGGACTACGAGGGCCTGGTCTACGAGCCCCAGGGCAACAGCAGCGCCGACGCCACACCATTTGACGTGTATCGCACTGCTGACGGCCATTGCGCCATCGCCGCTCCCACCGAGGCCCACTGGATTCCGCTGTGCCAGATCATGGGGCGACCCGACCTGGCCAACGACCCTCGACTGACCACCATCAAAACCCGAGCCGAACATCGCGAGATTGTCGATACCGCCGTTGGCCAATGGGCGGCCGCCCGCACCACCGCCGAGATCATCTCCGTCCTCGGCGGCCGGGTACCCGTCGGCCCCGTGTTGGGACCAAAAGACTGGGTCGACGATCCTCATGTGGCGGCCCGTGAAATGTTGGTGACCGTCGAGCACCAGCATCATCGGCCAACGATCGAAGTGGCCTGCCCCATCAAGTTTTCAGCGACGCCCGCCGGCGTGCACTCCCCCGCCCCCGTGCTGAACCAGCACGGGGATGCTCTACGAGCCGAGCTCGGACTCCCGTCGAAGGCCTGATCGGCCTTCGACGGCACCGCTGCCTAGCGACATACTGGGCTGATGAAAGAGACCGAACAGGCACGAGGAACCGGGATCGAACTCGAACCACGGGTCGACGAACACCACAAACGGATCCTGGGCAAGCTGCCCGTCGATCTACTCGACTTCTCCGATGTCAACGCGGTACGAGAAGCCTTCGCCGAAGTGCGCCGGCCCGAGATGGACCCGACGGTAACGACCGAGGACGTCAGGGTCCCCGGCCTTGACGGCGACCCTGACGTACGAATTCGCCTCTATCGCCCGGCCGATATGGCCCCGGATGCTTCGGCCTTCTTCTGGATCCATGGCGGCGGCATGGTCATCGGTACGGTCGAGATGAGCGACGCCTACTGCGCCTCCGTCGCCGCCACCAATGGAGCCATCGTGGCATCGGTCGACTATCGCCTGGCCCCCGAACACCCCTTCCCCGCCCCTATGAACGACTGCTACGCCGGCCTCTCGTGGTTCGCCAGCCAAGCCGGGGAGCTGGGATTTGATTCGACCCGACTAGCTATCGGAGGCGCCTCAGCAGGGGGTGGATTGGCCGCCGGCCTGGCCCTCATGGCCCGCGATCGGGGCGGCCCCGGCATCTGTTTCCAGCTACTGGTATTCCCGATGCTCGACCACCGCAACGTCACCGCTAGCAGCCATGCCATTCACGACCCTCGAGTGTGGCATCGCGAGGCCAACCTCTACGGGTGGGACGCCTACCTCGGTGGCACCGGCGGCAACGACGACGTTTCAATCTACGCCTCACCCACCTTGGCCGCCGATCTCAGCCGCCTGCCGCCAGCCCACATCAACGTCGGCGACCTCGACATGTTCCTCGACGAAGACGTGGCCTATGCCATGGAGCTACTGCGGGCCGGTGTGCCGTGCGAGCTCCACGTCTACCCGGGAGCGTTCCACGGCTCAAACGGTCAGGTCGTTAAGTCACCGTTGTCCAAGCGCTGGAATACCGATGAACAAGCCGCCCTGACCCGAGCACTTGGAGCCTGACCCCATGCGCATCACGCCACTCAGCGACGCCATCGGTGCCGAGATAACCGATGTCGACCTGAACCAGCTCGACGACGATGGCTTCGACCTTCTGAGCGACACGTTCCACCAGCACGGGGTGATCTTCGTGCGCGACCAACAACTGAGCCCCGAACAACACGTCGCCTTCGCTGAACGCTGGGCCCCGATCGACATCAACCGCTTCTTCAAACCAGTGGACGGGCACCCGAAGATAGCTGAGGTGCTGAAAGAGCCAACCGACGATCACAACATCGGCGGCGGCTGGCACACCGACCATTCCTATGACGTCGAGCCGGCGATGGGCTCGCTACTTTTCGCCCGCGATATTCCCGACACCGGGGGCGACACACTCTTCGCCAGCCCGGCAGCCGCCTACGACGCCCTCAGCGAAGGCTTCAAACAGATGCTGGCCCCACTGGTGGCCCGGCACTCGAACGAACACGTCTTCGGCGCCGCAGCGCTGAAAACCCGCGAACTGGGCGATCGAATCGGCAACCCCGACGCAGCCGGTCAGACCGCTGAACATCCCCTGGTCATCACGCACCCCCTGAGCGGGCGCCAGGTGCTCTACGTGAATCCGGGCTTCACCACCGACATCGTCGGATGGAATGGTGCCGAGTCGAAGGCGCTGCTGCGCTTCTTGTACGACCACATCACCCAGCCCCAGTTCACCATCCGTTTCAAGTGGGCCGAGGGCACTCTGGCCTTCTGGGACAACCGGGCCTGCTGGCACTACGCCCTCAACGACTACCCCGGCAAGCGACGGCACCTCCACCGCATCACCGTGGCCGGCTCAGCACTCGCTGCCTAACAAGCGCTGCCTAACAATCTCTGGCTAGCCAGCGCCTAGGGCCCGCCGGTCATCGCGTCGAATGCGGGCCTGGCCCAGGTCGGCAGAGCTGGCGGCCGCGCTGCCTTCGTCGTACGCGCCAGGGTCCAGGGTGACCTTCGAGTTGTCAGTACTGACAGGACCGAACGCCGATTCCATATACATCTCGAGCTCGTCGGCCAGCACCAAGCTTCGCTCGGCGGAAAGGCCAGTTGGGTCGGCCACATTGACAGCCTCAGTCAGTCGTTCTCCCACCTGAACCGCGAAGCCGTAGAGGTAACTGCGACGCACGCGCACCAACGAGCCACGGTCATTGGGCCCGGCCTGCGGCAAGCCACGCAAAGCCTGATGCTCGAGCGATAGGGCAAGCAGCTTGACCAATTCGCGATCGATTGCCCGGCCGATCAGCGTGATCTTGCTCACCTTGCGAGTGCCGTACGTCTTGGAGAGAAGTACACGCGACCGGTTGGCCCGAGCCACCATCGTCCAGACCAGTGCCCGCTCGTACCCGTAGCGACCTTCGATACTGATCTCCTCGTGCGACATCGGGTTGGGTGCCGAGCCGGCGGCGAGCACATCAACGTCAATGGCGTAGTGCGTGATGAGCTCCTGAGCCTTAGCCATACAGGCCTCGGCTTCCTGCGGGAACTCGGTGCTTTCGGCTTTCCGAAGAAGGGCTTGCACCTTCTCGACGATGTTCTGATCGTTCTTGTTATGTGCGCTTGTGTTGTCCGACATGGAAGTTCCTCACGTTTGGGTCACGTCGGGGAAGGTCTGCCTCATCTTAGTGAGGCACCCCCACAACCGATACCGTCTCCTTCGTTCTCAGCGACCAAAGAAGGATCTGATCCATGCCTCGTATGAACCTCACCGACGCCTCCGCCATCGTTACGGGCGGCGCATCCGGAATTGGCGAAGCCTCTGCTCGGCAGCTGAGCGAACTCGGCGCCAAGGTGGTGATCGCCGACCTCAACGAGGACGGCGGCAAGAAGGTCGCCGACGAAATCGGCGGCATGTTCGTCAAGTGTGACGTGTCCAGCGAGGAAGACGGCGCCGCCGCCGTCGAGGCCGCTAACGACATGGGCCCGCTCCGGGCGCTCGTGAACTCGGCTGGTCTAGGCCGGGCAGCACGCACAGTCGACCGCGACAACAATCCAATGCCTCAGAACGACTTCGACTTCGTCATCCGCATCAACCTTCTCGGCTCGTTCAACATGCTTCGCCTGTCGGCAGCGGCCATGGCCAAGACAGATCCCCTCGATGACGACGGCGCACGCGGCGCCATCGTCAACATGGCATCTGCCGCCGCCTTCGATGGCCAGATCGGACAAGCCGCCTACTCGGCGTCCAAGGGCGGCATCGTCGGCATGACGCTGCCGATCGCCCGTGACCTGTCGGCAATCGGCATCCGGGTCAACACCATCGCCCCCGGGCTCATCGACACCCCGATCTATGGTGAAGGCGAAGAGTCCGAAAAGTTCAAGGCTCACCTCGGTCAATCGGTGCTGTTCCCGAAGCGTCTCGGAAGCGGTGAGGAACTCGCCTTTGCCGTGATGGAGTGCATCACCAACCCGTACATGAACGGCGAGACGATTCGGGTCGACGGTGGCATCCGGATGCCGCCGCGCTGATCGACACTCGCTTCGCCACTACTTAATCGCGGCCAATCAGCCTCGTTCGATGACAACCACCGGGATCGTTCGGTCGGTCAACTTCGTGTACTCGCCAAACCTCGGCATGGCGGCAACTCGCTCGTCGAGCAACCGTGACCGCTCCGGCTCATCGACTACGGATGCCTTGGCCTCGTACCGCTCGGTCCCGTCCTCGACCGCGACATCGGGGTTGGCGACAAGGTTGTGATACCAGGCCGGGTGACGCACGTCGCCTGCACGCGAGGCGATCAGCACGATCCGGTCGCCGTCCATCGTGATCGTCAGCGGCGACACCCGTTCCTGACCTGACTTGGCACCGGTCGTCGTCAGCAGAATCATCGGATTCCCTTCAAACCGGCCGGTGCACTTGCCACCGTTCGCACGGAACTCGGCGATCACACCGTCGTTGAGTTTGAGCCATTGCTCGTCGGATAGCGGCGGGAGTCGATCAGCCATAGCCAGAGTTTGTTGGCTGCGTCGCCCCCCGTCCAAACCACGTCCAACAAGACGCGGCAGCTCCCGGCTCGATTTGCTCTACATCGAGCCAGGCCATCCCGTCCGTCAGCTGCCAGTTTCGGGTTGCGGGCCAGGTCGATCACGGCGCATAGTTCGCTGGTGTCACCCGCGAGCCCACCCCCCACCGACCGGGCAGCGGCGGTAAGGCGAGCGCTTCGAACGCTGGTGGCCGCTAACGGATTCCACGGCACCTCAATGAGCGCGGTGGCAACTGAGGCCGGCGTGGCCACCGGCACCGCCTATGTCCACTACGCATCGAAGAATGAGTTGGTGTTGGCCGCCCACGTCGAAGCCATGAAAGATCTCAGCGCGGCGGCGCTCGAGGCCGACGACGCCCGGCTCGAACCAGCCATCCGATTCCGTCGGCTTTGGCTAGCCGTTTACCGTCACCTCACTGCCGATCCTGTTCGGGCCCGGTTCCTGGCCCAAGTTGAGCACTCGCCGTACGCCATCGAAGCCAAAGCAAGACGGCTCACCGACGTCGACCCGCTCCTCGATCTGCTGGCCTCGCCAGTCCTAGATGAGTTCGTCGCCGACCTCCCACTGTCGTTTCTGCACGATCTTGGGTTCGGCCCGTCCATCAGACTGGCTGCGAGCGACGTCGAGCTCACCGAGCCGACCCTCGACCGCCTGGTCGAGGCGTGTTGGCGCTCCATCACCGCCTAGGCCCGGCCCCAAAGACTCTCCTCAGAATTCGCCCCAAAAGACTGTTGGCAAGGCTTCGTTCAGTAGAGGAGGATGGTCGCACATGACTGACGAGCTTGTCTACGACGTCCAAGGCCGGCAGAGCGCGCGGCGGGACCTGGCTGCTGCCTCGAATCTTTGGCTTCTCGAAAGCGGCGGAACTCCTCTTCACCGCAAGGACGCTCACCGCCAGCGATGCACTCGACCTGGGCTTGGTAAGCCAGGTGATCGCCGACGATGCGTCGCTCGACACGGCCATGGCCCTAGCTGACGAGATTGCCGCCAACGCCCCACTGGCTATTCGCGCATCGAAGCGACCGATGCGTCACGCCATGACGGAAGGGCTGGAGGATCACGTGCAACGCCAGTACCTCGCGTTGCTGCCTCTGTTCGGAACGAAAGACTTCCGGGAGGGACTGGCCGCGTACCTAGAGAAACGGCCAGCATCGTTCGAAGGCCACTAGGGATCGAGGTCAGCCTCCGAGTTGCTGGAGTTCCTCGCTGCTCAAACATCCAAGGATCGCGCCCGCTATGGCAGCCTGATCTGGCTCCCCACCGGCGATGATTGTGGACATCATTTCCGACTCGGCGATCTTCTCATCGATACATGTCACCGAGTCGTCGGAGAGGAACACGCCGTCTTTCTCGGCCTCTGCCGCGATCACAGCGCCGAACTGGATGCAATCGAGCACTGGTCCGATGACGTCAGCCTGCACATCGGCCGGGAGGTCCTCGAAGTCGAGAGCGGGGTTATCCACGAAGGCGGCCCAGAAACTGTCCATCGACCCCGGAGTGCTGTAACCGTCTTCGACACACACAGGATCCAGAGCGTCGGCCATCGTGGGGTCTTCGCCCAGGGACTGACTGATCACGTCGGCGAACAAGAACCCGGGCAGGCACTCGCTCATGGTGTCAATCAGCGGCTGACGCGCCTCCGACAGAGGTTGTTCTTCGTTGCCAACGGCGATGAAGCCCAGAATGACAAGCTCACCCTCAGGACCCGAGAGCTTGCCCTCGAGACAGGTGCCCATCTCGTCAGGGGCCTCGAGCTCTGACCCCTCGTTGAAGCTCTGCACCATGAACCCGGCCATCACGCCTGGCTCGGTGCAGGCAAAGGAGATCTTCACAACTTCCGCCTGATCGGCGTCGCTGAGATCAGAGAACTCGTCGGCCATCATCACGGTGCCAAGCAGCCCGAGATCGTTAGCCAGCTCGTCGAGCACACATGCCTCGGCCTCTGGTGGGAAGGCATCCTCCAGAGTCAGCGCAGCTTGGGCCGCAACTTCGGAGGTCATGCCATCGCTTAGGTCGGGCGCCGCCGACTCGTCGCTGCCACCGTCTGAACTACTTGCTGTGTCATCGCTATTGCCACTGGCGTCGCCACCGGTGCTGCTGGACAACCCACCCGAGCTCGACTGGCCATTCGAGTCGGTGTCTGAGTCGGCGACGGTCGCTTCAGCAACAGTCGAAGTTGTCGTCTCCGGTTCACTGGTGATGGCCGCTTCGCCATCAGAACCGGCCCCGCAAGCGGAGGCCAGCAGGCCAAGAGAACAGAGCAGGACAGTGAGGCTGCGACGCGACATGGTCGAGAGAATAGGCCTGAGCATCCTTGAGGTATTGGCACCGTTTCAACCGAGCCTTACCGTTGATTGCCCAACTATTGATTTTTGGCTCAAAGACAGTGGGCAATGACTGAACTGGCCATCGCCGCTGGGTCTTCCATCGGCCCGAAATGGGTGAGGCCAGCATGTTCTTGCAACACCGCACTTGGAATGGCCGAGGCAATCAGCGGCGCCACGGCTGCCGGGATGGCGTGAGGACCACCCGTGTTTGCTCCGCTCGCGACAAGCACTGGTGTGGTCACCGCTGTTAGTACAGCGAAGTCAAGCGGCTGGCCGCCTTCGAACACGCGAGCCTCATCCTCACCTTCGCATGTGAGCCGAATACCTCCACCCTCTACCGGTCGGGTACCAATTTCGACATACCCGCGAACCGCTTCGGGGTCGCACGTCGAGAACGGGCGTTTGGCCATGAAGTTGCCGAACGCGTCCTCGACCGAGTCGAAGTGCATCCGACGCTTCCGAGCCGCGTCGACCAACATTGATGGCCCGCCAGAGCGATCGAAGTCGCTCGGAATTACCACCGGTTCGAACAACCAGAGTGAGTGAAACGCTTCGGGTCGACGCACCGCTGCGAAGATTCCCGCCGCGCCACCGAGAGAATGAGCGGCGAAACGAATCGGGCCTTCACCGATAGCAGCGGCGGCAGCGAACACATCCTCGGCCATGCGGTTGCGATCGACCGAATAGTTGGGGTCTGTGGGCCGACAGGCACCGTGGCCTCGCAGATCGAGGCCGTAGCAGTGAAAGGAACCGACGAGATGCGGTAGGGCACCCCGCCACATCCCAGCATTTAGGCCATTGCCATGACACAACAGCAGCGGCGCACCCTCACCGCCAAAGTCATGGAGCGCGACGGGCTGGCCGTCGTCGCTCTCGATGATTTGGGTAGAACGTGGGGCCGGCGGGGTGAGCGACGGTTGCAGCTAGACCACCCGCTTCGATCGCAGCTCTGCGATCTCGGCGTCGCTGTACCCCAGTTCGTCCAGGAGTTCGACTGTGTGTTCGCCCAGCTCGGGCGGCCGTCGCTGGATGCCTCCTGGGCTGGCGCTCATGTACACCGGGAAGTCGACGATCTTGGCCGGCTTGTCGAGCGTTGGATAGTCGACATCGGCCAGGATGCCGGTTGCGTTGATGTGTTCGTCGTCGAGCGCCTGCTGTGGGCTGTAGACGGGACCGCCGGGCACCTTCGCGGCTTCCATTGCCGCCAACACTTCGTCGTTTGACCGCGTGATGCACCAGCCGGCCATAACGGTCGAGAGGGCCTCACCGTTATCACCGCGAGAGAGATCGTCCTTGAAGCGATCGTCGTTCATGAGGTCGGGCTGGCCGACCAGCTCGCAGAATCGCTCGAACTGATAGGCGCCGATGACCATGCACATGATCCAGCCATCGCTTGTCTGGAAAACGTCGGATGGCCCTGCTGTCTGAGCTCGGTTGCCACTGGCCACCCGGTTGATCTGCAGCTGCTGCTGTTCCATCAGGTGAGCGTTGCTGACGGTGAGCGCTGTCTTCAGCAGGGCACCTTCGATCATCTGGCCCTCGCCGGTGAGATCACGGTGACGAAGCGCAGCCATCGTGGCGAAGGCGGAAAGACCAGCGGTTCCAAAGTCGACGAAGGGAACGTTGGCTCGCATCGGAGCATCGGGTTCGCCAGTGACGTGAAGGGCGCCGGACATCGACTGGGCCAACCCATCGAAGCCAATCTTCGAGCTCATCGGGCCGCCGCTACCAAAGGCGTTCGCCGTCGTGAGAATGATGTCGGGCTTGATCTTCTTGAGACTCTCGTAGTCGAGGCCCATCGTTACGAGTGTCTGAGGTGGCAAGTTGGCGACCACGATGTCGGCCGTGGCGATCAGCTTGTGCATGATCGCTTTCCCCTCGTCCTTGATGGGGTTCAGAGTCAAGCTACGCTTGTTGCGACCCACTTGAAGAAAGGTGGCACCGGTCCCATCGGTGGCGACCGGGGTGAGCCAGCGGTCTTCGCCGCCATCAACTCGTTCCACCCGAATGACGTCGGCCCCGAGGTCGCCGAGCAGGGTGGCGCAGAACGGCCCCGCTATGTAGCGGCCGAAGTCGATGACCCGTATTCCGTCGAGCACTCCAGGCATGTTCGCTTCCCCCTACGCTTGTTTCTTACAGGTTGGTTTCTTGAGATTATGTTCTTCAGTTCGTGTTGCTCAAGACTCATCGGTCCAGCGCATCAGGCCTTCCTGCATGCAGGTGGCGACGAGGTCTCCAGTCTCGGTGTAGAAGCGGCCCGATGCCAATCCTCGGTTTCCTCCCGTCGATTCGACTGACTGATCGAACAGCAGCCAGTCGTCGGCGCGTGCCGGTCGATGGAACCACATCGAGTGATCGAGACTTGCCCCGCTGGCGCGAGGGTCCTGCCAACGCCGGCCGTGCGGCAGATGCACGTGATCGACCAGCGTCGCATCAGAGACATACGCCAAGCCCACATCGTGCAATCGCCGATCGTCAGGAAGACGGCCCTCGACTCTGATCCTGTTCCACATCAACTGGCTCTCGGTTACGGACTCACCTTCGCCAGCAGTTGGCGGGTTGACGTAGAGCGTCTCGATAGGTCGGACTTCACCAGACCAGACATCGTCGACGAGTCCAGCCCGTTGTCCCCGAGTGATGTCGTTGTAGTTCAGGAGCCCGTCACTCGGCCCGGCAACCGCGGGCATCACAGCTCCGGCGTAGTGGGGTCCGTCTTCTGGAACGTGGAACGAGAGCTGGGCAGTGAACATCTCGACGCCGGCCTGTCGTGCCACTACTCGCCGAACGCTGAACGATCGACCGTCTCGGGCTCGATCGACCACCATCTCGGTGGGCTCATCGACAGAGCCTGCCCGAAGGAAGAACCCGTGCAGTGAATGGACAAAGCGATCGTCGTCAACCGTTTGGTACGCCGCCATCAGGGCGTGGGCCAGGAACTGCCCACCGAAGACTCGACCGGTTGGTTCTGGGGCGGGTGGGGCGGAAAAGGTATCGACGCCGGTCGGCGTCAGACGCATCAGCGATTCGAACACTCCGACATCGTATGCAGCCAGTGGTCGATGGTGGCCTGATCGCGACGGCGCCCTGCCTCGAAGGTAGAAGCGGATAGGTCGCAGGCCTGCTCGGTCGGCGCACTGGCCGACATGATCATCGCTGACATCAGCCGGTGGGTCAGGTCGACAACCGGGTTAGTGGTGGTCGATGTGTCTAGGAAAGCGATGGCCATGATTCCCCTCCTGGGGCGAGGCGGCTGATGCCGTCCGGTGTCGATGCACCGCCCAGTCTTGTAGCTACCGCCCCCCGCTGAATCGGGGGGAACCCCGATCTCTCAGGCCAGGCAGCGGGGCCGAGCGCCGCCGTTGAAGGCGATCATGTCGAGGATGGCCGTATCGATCCGGAAGTCGTCATTCTGACCGGCCTCCCGGTAGGCGACATGCAGGTTGCCTACCAGCCGCTCGCTATCGGTCCATTCGGCAAAGCGACCGAGGTCGGTGGCCTGGGCTTGCTCGAGCGGGGTCCGACCGGCAGCGATGCCTTCGGTGGCCCGCTCCTGCACAAACCCGAGGTATTGCCGCTGATCATCGAGAGCCGCAGCAATGGCGGCACCGGTCGCAACCGGTCCGTGGCCGGGAACGAGGACATCTGCCTCGAACGAAGCCAGGTGATCCATGGCTGTGATGGTGCCGGACACCGAGCCGAACAACGAGAACGGCGTGCCCCCATGAAAAACCAGGTCGCCGGCGAAGAGGACTTTGGCATCGGCTACCCACATGATGACGTCACCCTCGGTGTGAGCCACGTAGCCGAGGTCGCTCAGCGTGAGCGAACGATTTCCTGCGTAGAGCTCGAGCGACCCAACGAATGTGAGACTGGGTGGAGCGAACTGGAGGTCTCCCCATTCGACATCGGGAAAGGCAACCGAATAGTCGCTAATGCCCCCGGCGGCCATCATCACTTCGCGACACTTCCGGTGGGCCACGATGGTCGCGCCAACAAAAAGGTAGTTGCCGTGCGTGTGATCACCATGGTGGTGAGTATTGATCAATGTGCTGATCGGCTTGTCGGTTACCGATCGGATGGCGTCGAGGAAGGCCCGAGTGCGAGCCTCCGTCGAGGTGGCGTCAACGACCACAACTCGGTCCTCGCCGACAACGAAACCGGTGTTGTTGATGAACCAGGTGCCGTCGGGCTGAACGTAGGAATAGATGCCGTCGCCAACTTCAGTGAGGATCGGCGGTGGCAGTTCGTGATCATGACCCATGGCGGCCAAGCTAGTGGCATGCCGCCAATCACAAAATCGGAAGAGGCCGGGATAACCGACCAATTCGAGTTTCGAGTCGACCCGACTGCGGTGATGCTCTTCGCTCGATCCCTGGGCGATGACCGAGCCGAATACGTGAACGGCGATGTAGTACCGCCGACCTTCTTCCAGTCGAGCGCCCACTACGAACCGGACTATCCGCTCGACTTCTTGCGACCCGGGTGGCAACCGAAGACAACGCCTCGATATCCCGGCGCGGGAAAGACGCTGCATGGCGAGCAGCGGTTCACCTACCACCATCCGGTTCGAGCCGGCGATGTGCTGGACGTCACCATTCGCAGCGGCGACCAATGGGAGAAGCAGAGCGGCCGTGGAGGTTCGCTTAGTTTTGTCGAGCAGGTCACCGAGTTCCGCAACGCCGATGGCGTGCTGTGTGTAACGGCCGTGAACCTCGGCGTGATACCCGAGATCAAACCGGGAGGAGATGGCCAGTGAACGACGCACCGAGCGAACCAGCAACACCGAGCGAGGGCGTGATCGAGGTGGGCTCGGCCCGCGAGCAAGTCGTGATCGAAGGCATCACGCGAACCCACCTCGTGAAGTACGCCGGCGCCAGCGGCGACTTCAATCCGCTTCACCACGACGAGGCATATGCCAAGGACCACGGGTACCCAGGGGTGTTCGGCCATGGCATGTTCACCATGGGACTGACCGCGAAGGTTGTTACCGACTGGTTCGGTCCTGCATCGGTGCGCAGCTACGGCGTTCGCTTCACTCGCCAAGTCTGGCCGGGCGACACACTGACGGCGAGAGCGGTGGTTACCTCGATCGACGGAGCGGAGGTCACGCTGTCAGTGGAGACAACCAACCAGAAAGGCGAGACCGTTGTTGCCGGCGATGCAACGGTGACGATCCCCAGCTGAGGGTCGGGTCAGCCGTCAGTTTTGCAGACGGCGACGGCGTTCACCAGATCGGTGTGGGTGCCCATCAGCTCCATGGCTCGGGTGTAGTTGGTGTTTTCGATGGTCGGCGGCGCATCGGCTGAGCACGCACGGTCGACCTCAGCGTTCCAGTTTCGCTCGGACCGGTCGCGAACTTCAGGGGTGAACCAAGTCTGCAAGAGGTCGTTGTGAGCTTGCTCGTTGTCCCGCGCCACGGTGAGGGCGTCGACAGCAGCTTCGGACTCGACCAACATGGCCTCGAGTTCATCGATGTCGGCCGACGGTACGGGGCTCGGGACTACCGCAGCAGTGCTGCCGGTCGCCCCGTCCGTCGCCGGCACTCTCGTTCCCTGCGCATCGGTTGTGGCCGAAACAGCATCGGTTGTGCCCGAAACAGCATCGGTTGTGCCCGAAACACTGTCGGTCGTCGAGTTCTGGCTGTTCGCAAGAAACCAGCCGATGCCCAGGCCGACCGCAAGTGCAACGAGCGATCCGAGGATGGCCGGCAGCAGACGACTGGAACCGCCGGGGCCAGGCGTGGCTGGCGTTGCCACGCTTGTGCGAATGATCGGGTTGGCATCGACGTCCGCTGTTTGGACGAGCAGCGCCTTGTCTTCGCTAAGAGCGACCGACGGCATCGGCGGTGTTGGCGTTGGCGTTGCTGCCGGAGTCGGTGTCGGCGTAGCGGTCGGTGTCGCAGGCGGTGAAGCAGCCGGGCCAGGAGTGAACGAAGCGGTCGGCGTCGTCGGGCTGCCAGCCTGCGCCTGAGCAGCGGCTGCTTGCGATGCAGCGGCACGCTTAGCCAGCTCGGTCAGTTCGGTTCCACGGCTGGGCAAGGGCCTGGCGAGGGTCGGTGATCCGGGGGAACGAACGATCGAGTCAACGGCGGGAACAGAGTCGATGGCGAGATCAGTGCCGACTGCCGGCGAGTTGCCAAAGATCCGCGGCTTCGATGCCGCTACCTCTTGCTCGACTGCGGTACTAGCTGATCGTGCAGGTTCAGATGCTGGGGCAGCAGGTTCAGTCGCGGGCGCCACATCTTCGACATGCTGGCCGCGCGAGTTGCCCGTCCACTCACGTCCGTTCCAGAAACGTTCGTCGGCCAACTTGAGCGGATCGGGATACCAACCGGGGAACGGGCCATCCGGATCGGGAACCGACTCGCCCGCGGCAATGCCGCTGGTCGGTGCTGATGTGGAGTGTGGGTGTGAAGTGTCGACCATAGGTGTAACTCAGACCCCGCCAGCGTTCATTGTATCGCCCCGCTACCTCCGACTACACGTCGGGGGCTAGATGCTCGGCTCTCTCGGTCTGGTACCGCTCGATGGGTTGGAAGCCCGCCTGATCGCCGAACGTCTCGGTCGTCCACGCCATCAGGTCATCATCGTCAAGGAAAAGATCAACGGGGCGAACTTGAGGCTGCGTCACGTGGAATGGCGTTGCCGCATACACCTCGACACCATTTCCCTCAGGGTCTTTGAAGTAACACGACCAGGTGTTTCCGTGGGAGACCGGGCGGATGCCAATGCCTGCTCCCTCCAACCGGTGGGCCAGATCTCGCACCGCACCGAGCGATCCTGCTCGAAAGGCCATGTGGTCATAGGGCCCCGAATGCTCATCGTCACGAATGGGCAAGAAGGCCAGCTGATGGTGATCGTTTGGATCTTGCGACAGAAAGACGATCTCGCTGTCGAGCGGAGGGAGATCACCGCGATTCGGCAACTTCAACGGGCCCCGGTCGACGACCTCGAAGTGCAGGGTCTCGGTGTAGAAATCGATCATGGCTGCAAGGTCACGAACCTTCAGCACCACGTGGGAGAAACCCAGCCCGAGCCGTTCAGGAGTGGCGGGCATCAGACGACCGTGTCGACCATGGAGACCTGCATCTCCTTCACCGGGCTCTCGAACCCCTCGAATGCCGCTGCCCGCTCAGGTGAGTTGTTGTACTTCTCGAGCGCAGCGTCGAAGTCGCCCGTGTGACTCACCGACCAGACAAGTTCCAGGTTCTCCCGGTCAGCGTAAATAAAGTCGACGGTGAAGCCGTACTTCTCGCGCACCGCAACAATGTTGGGGATCCAGGCCGAGATGCGGTCGAGACCTGCTTCGTCAGCGATCGAATAGCGGCGCAGTTGAGTAGCCATAGCGCCAACCTACGACTGATCTCGGCTGAGCATCAAGACCTAGCTCGGTTATGGTCGGCGACAGACCACGCAGAACTCGCCACCCTCGGGATCGGCCATGACCGTCGCGGTCATACCTTGATGGCCCGGCCCATCGGCCGGGTTGATAACCGTGGCACCCAGCGCTTGGAGCTCAGCGATCGCTTCGATGTCGTTGGTGACGAAGAGATCGAAATGAAGTCGGTGCTTGGCCGTCTTACCTTCGGGGACCCGTTGGATCGTCAGATGGTTCAGCGGTCGGCCAACCTCAGAGTCCGAGAGCGTGTAGTACGGCTGTCCATCGCCCACCCGTGTCTTGAACCCGATGGCCTTCTGCCAAAAATCAGCGATGAGGTCCGGATCGTTGGCATCGAGCGTGGTTCCAATAGCGCGTACTTCCATACCGCGACACTACGAGCGACCGTCTGTGACGGCAACGAAATGCTGCTCTTATCAGGGCATCAAGAGTACGGGCTTGATGACCTCGCCGTGATGACTGGCGGCCTCTGCCTCGTTTATCTGATCGAGTGGAAAAGTCGTGATGAGCTCATCAAACGGAAAGCGTCCGGCCCGGTGGAGCTCGATGAGCTCCGGGATGAACTGTTGTGGGATCGAATCGCCCTCGAGAATGCCGGTGATGGTGCGACCGAAAAGCACATGCCGCGGCGACACCGAAGCCATTGCATCGGGCGCTCCTGCTGCCACGAAACCGAACGTGCCCCGTGGGGCAAGTGCTCCAACCCCAGCCTCGAACGTTCCGGGTGCTCCGACGGCATCGAAGGCAAAGTCGACCCCACGACCGTCGGTCGCTTCGAGGATCTGCGCTACGACGTCATCCGACGACGTGATCGTGGCTGTCGCCCCAAGCTCGGTGGCCTTCGCCAGCCGGCCGGCATGCACATCGACCCCGATAATCGGGCCGCAGCCGACCGCTACCGCGGCGAGAAGTGCCGAGAGGCCCACCGCTCCGCATCCAAAGATGGCAATCGACTGACCCGGTCGCGGGCGAAAGACGTTCATCACCGCTCCGGCGCCGGTTTGTACACCGCAACCCAACGGACCCAACAGTTCCAGAGGGGCGTCGTCGTCTACCGGCACCACGGAGGCAACGGGGACGACGGCGTGGGCCGAGAACGATGATTGACCGAAGAAGTGTGAACCGACCTGCGTATCGTCGAGCCGCAACGCGGCCGTGCCATCGAGCCGACAACAGTTGAAGTTGAGAGCCCACATGTTCGAGCAATAGGTGCGCTCGCCTCGCAGACAGTTCGCACAATGACCACACGAGACATAGGACAAGACCACCGGCTGGCCAACCGACAGCCCAGTCACACCGGGACCAACCGCCTCGATGTGACCCGAACCTTCATGGCCGAGCACAACCGGGTAGGGCGTTGGCCGGTGGGCCTCGCGCATCGACAGATCGGTGTGGCACATCCCGGTAGCCACGAGCTTCACCCGAACCTCGCCAGCGCGGGGCTCTTCTATCTCGACCTGCTCCAGAGTGAAGACTCCGTCGGCCTGGTGCAGAACTGCAGCTGTCGTTTTCATCTCAGTGTTCTTTCGTGGCGATAAGGCCGTCGGCGGCGAGAGCCGCAATCCGGTCATCGTCATAGCCGAGGATGTCGCGCAGCACATCCTCGTTGTCTTGACCAAGCGCGTGGGTCACCAGATCTGGCTCCGGCGGGGCATCAGCAAACTTGATGGGGAACCCGGGCACGATGATGGGACCGGTAAGCGGATCGTCGACCTCTCGTACCGCTCGTCGTTCTGTGAAGAACGGATGGTTCACCGCATCGGTGGGGTCAAGCACGGGGGCGCAAGGCACTCGCGATGCCTCGAGCTTGGCCAGGACATCGACATCTGTGGCATGGCTCTGCATCCAGTCCTCGATCTCCGCAGTAAGCGCCTCGCGGTTCTCGATGCGAGGGAGCGGGTCGGCGAAACGCGGATCCTCAGCAAACTCGGGTCGCTCCATGGCCTCCCACAAGCCGCCGATCTGCATCTGTGTGCAAAGAATGACGATCCAACCCTCAGGTCCCTGGAAGACACCTGCGGGCGACAGCGGCCCGTAGTGTCGCCCACCACGCACAGCCTCGTAGCTGGGATCCATCGAGGCCGAATGCACCGCAGTCTCTTGCATGTGGAACAACGCTTCGACCATCGAGATATCGATGTGGGTGCCCTTGCCGGTGCGGTCACGCCGGTAGAGCGCGTAACCCAACCCAGCGAAGGCATGGAAGCCAGCGTTGTTGTCGCCGAGAGCAATGCCGGTGAACGTTGGTGGACCCTCGGGGTCACCGGTCATGTGCATCAAGCCCGAATAGGCCTGGGCGATGAAATCGAACGCCGGCTTGTGGGTTAGCGGACCTGTCTGTCCGAAACCGGAGATACTGGCCATGATCAACCGAGGGTTGATGGCAGAGAGCTCGTCGTAGCCCATCCCCCGTCGTTCCATCACCCCGGTGCTGTAGTTCTCGACAACGACATCGACGTGTGGGATCAGCTCCTTCACTACGGCCACACCCTCTGGGCGAGAGAGGTCAACGGCCAAGCTGCGCTTCCCGCGGTTCTGCTGCACGAAACCGCCCGACCGCTTGTTCTTCCGTGGGACACCCGATCGTTGTGGATCGCCGTAGGGCGTCATCTCCACCTTGATGACGTCCGCCCCCATCTCGGTGAGCAGTCGGGTACACGCCGGACCGGCCAAATACTGGGTGAAGTCCAGCACTCGAACGCCCTCAAGATATGGCTCGTTCTCACTCGTTTGGTCGCTCACCAGATCGCTCTCACTCGTTTGGTCGCTCACCAGATCGCTCTCACTCGTTTGGTCGCTCACCAGATCGCTCCTTCTCCTTTGGTCGCTCACCAGATCGCTCCTTCCGCCCGTAGGTTCAGAATGGCCTCGTCGTCGTACCCCAAGTCAGCCAGCACGCTGTCGGTGTGCTCGCTGTAGTCAGCAGTCGGCCCTCGAACTCCTTTGAAGCCGTCGATGTCGAACACCGTCGGGGGACCGACGAAGCCGTCATCGAACGTGACGAGATACTCGTTGGCGATGATGTTCTCGTCAGTGGCCAGATCCTCCAGCCGGTTCACGGGCGACACCCATGCACCGCAGCCTCGAAGAGCGTCGAACCAGTGACTGGTGGTCTGGGACTTCAGATGCTCGGCAAAAATCGGCCGGAACTCATCCCGGTTTTTCATCACCTTGATGAAGCCACTGAAACGCTCCTCCTCAAGTAGATGCTCGAGCCCGATTCGGTTCGCTATCGCCGGCCATTGGGGTTCTCGGAGAGCAGCGATAGCGATCCAGCCGTCAGCCGTCTGGTAGACGGTGAACAGCGGATTGCTGGTGGTCAGCGGATCGAAGCGATCGGCCTTCTGGCCGGTGTTGGCGACGATTCCAATTGCTTGCATTTGCATCCAGAGCAGGGCTTGGGTCTGCGACGTACCGACAACGCAGCCCTTGCCTGTCGTCGAACGCTTCACCAATCCGGCCAGGACGCCCGAGGCCATGTTGGTTCCCGTCAAGATGTCGCTCATCGAACCGGGCGGATAGTTGGGCTGCTCCGACGGCGACGTCGAATCCATGAAACCGGCGTATGCCATACCAACAGTGTCCTGGCACATGTCTTCGGCCAAGGGCCCGTCCATGCCGAACCCGGCACCGCGGCAATAGACCAGCTGCGGGTTGATCGCATGCAGCGTCTCGGGGTCGGCGCCGAAACGTTCCAAACCCGAGGCGCGCAAGTTGGTGACGAACACATCAGCTTCTTCGATGAGCCGATGGAATACCGGACGTCCGATATCCGAGACAATGTCGAGGGCCACTGACTTCTTGTTCCGGTTTAGCGACGAATACACCCAATCACGCCCCCGATCGTCGAGCACAACTCCGAACACCGAGTGGAAGTTGCGCATCACATCGGCCTGGCCGACCTGTTCGATCTTCACAACATCGGCGCCCAAGCTGGCTAGTGCGAGGCCGGCAACCGGCCCCTGCACATACATCGACAACTCAACGACTTTTATGCCGGCAAGCGGCGGCGTCTCATCATTCATGGTCGCAGCCTCGCAGCTGCTTCTGGTTCAGCGCCAGCGGCAGACACCAACCAAGGGCGGAGAGTCCGCCCTTGGTTCGCGAAGTCTTAGGCCCGGCCGTGACGGAGGAGCTTGCCCGGAACGGCTTCGGTGCATACACCGTTGTCGAACGTGACCTCGCCGTTGACGATGATCTTGTCGTAGCCCTTGGCCCGCTGCACCCGGCGCCACTCGCCGCCCGGCAGGTCGTGTTCGATGCCCCCAATCCACGGCGGATCGATGGCCAGTTCTTCCATGTCGTACACCAAGACGTCGGCCGCCTTACCCTCTTCCAGGGTTCCCCGATCGCGGAAGCCGGCAGCATGGGCTGGCAGGTTCGAGAGACGGTAGTGCGCCTCTTCCAAGGTCACCTTCTGCTCGTCACGCACCAACCATGTGAGGAAGTCGGTGGTGTACGCACCGCCGGTGAAGAACTTGGTATGGGCTCCCCCGTCGGACACACCGGGAATGGCGAACGGAGAGTCGTTCATCATCTCGGCCATGAAGTCGGCATTCGAGCCCTTGTCCGGGCCGAGGAATTCGACGTTCAGATCGCCCATCAACGACAGATCGAGCATGACCTCGATCGGATGCTTGTCTTCGTCCAGAGCGATGTCGCCGACCGACTTGCCGACATACTTCTGAAGATTCTCTTGGCGGTTCACTCCCTGGACGACAAGGCTCTTGGGGTTGCCACCAACGCCGGCCTGGATGACCTGAAGGCGACGGTCAGCTTCGGCCGCCTCTTCGACCAGGGCAGTGCGCAACTCCGGGTCGCGCATCTTCTCCATCTTCTCTTCCTTGGTACCGACGGTGACGGCACGCCAGGCAGGAGAAGCGTCGTAGAGGTTCCAATGTTCGAGGGTGAAAGCAAAGCCAGCGCGACCGGTACCGCACTGGGCATAAATCGGAAGGCCCTGCTCACGACACTTGTCGATCCAGCGAAGAGGACGGCGGTGCACTTCCGGATCCTGTCGAGCCGGGGCAACCACGTTGTGCAGGATTGGGCGCTTGGCAACCCGGGCCAGCGTCTCGAGGAAGGCAAGATCCTTACGAATGTCGCCCGTGCCCTGTGTGATTTGGATGAAGCCCTCGTCACGCTCAGCCAGTACCTCGGCCAGAGCCAGAATGTCCTCGTCGTGCATGATGTCGGTGACCATGGGCGAACCGTCGTAATCGGCTTGCACCGAATCGGGTCCCAGCCGCTGGATCGAAAAGCCACAAAGCCCGGCGTCCATGCCCTCGTGCAGCAAGCGCTGCATCTCTTTCCGTTCTTCAGGGCTGGCCATCTCGCCCGCCTTGGCCTTCTCGAGGCCCATCACGTAGGTCATCAGCGATGCCGTCGGCATGTACTGGATGACGTTCACGCCCTTGGGCTGACGATCAAGGCTGTCGAGATATTCCGGGATGGTCTCCCAATCCCAATTCATGCCCTGCTTCATCGACTCGTACGGGATGGCCTCGGTGCGCGTCATTGTGAGCATCGACCGATCGCGGAAGTCGGGCTTCACCGGAGCGAAGCCGAAACCGCAGTTACCGAGCACGAGGCTGGTGACGCCGTGATAGCCCGAGATCGTGCACCACGGGTCCCAGCGAATCTGAGCGTCGTAGTGGGTGTGGAGATCAACGAACCCGGGGGCGACGATTTTACCGGTGGCATCAATGACCCTCTCGGCAACGCCATCGGCCCGACCTCCCAGCTTGGCGATCTTGCCGTCCTTGATCCAGATGTCAGCCTCATAGCGAGGCACCCGTGTTCCGTCGACAATCGTTCCACCGGTGATGTGCAGGTCGTAGTCAGTAGCCATGGCGAAATCCCCTTTTGTGTTAGTCCCTACTGACAACGCTACCCAGCTGGCGCGGCCGCGTCAGTTTCCAGCAGACTTCGACACATGAGCACCGACATGGAAGTCATCGCCACCGGCCTGCAGTTTCCCGAAGGTCCGATCGCCATGCCTGACGGCAGCGTGATCCTTGTGGAGATCGGACGCGGCACTATCAGCCGGGTTCAGCCCGACGGCACGGTCGAGGTCGTTAGCGAATGTGGCGGTGGCCCGAACGGCATCGCTTTCGGACCTGACGGCCGGATCTACGTCTGCAACAACGGTGGCTTCTCCACCTTTGTCGACGACAAAGGACGCACTCGCATCGGCAGCGAACCCGACAGCGAGGTGCAGTTGGGCTACATCCAGGCGGTCGATGTCGAGACAGGCGAAGCCGAGACGATCTACACCGAGGTCGACGGCAAACACCTGAGCGCGCCGAACGACATCGTGTTCGATGCCGAGGGCGGCTTCTGGTTCACCGACCACGGCAAGACGTGGGACCGCAAGCGCGATCACGGCGGCATCTACTACGCCAAGCCCGACGGCTCGCACATCGAAGAGGTCATCTATCCGGTCGAGGGTCCGAATGGCATCGGCCTTTCGCCAGACGACAAGCGGGTCTACTTCGCCGAGACCCACACCGGTCGGGTTCGCGTGCTCGACCTAGCGGGCCCGGGCAAGATCGAGTCGCCATATGGCAAGGGCACGAGGGGCCGAGTCCTGGCCGGACTCGAGGGCGAACAACTGCTCGACTCGCTGGCCGTCGATTCTGAAGACCATGTGTGTGTCGCCACTATCCGCAACGGCGGCGTCACCGACTTCGCACCTGACGGCACAACCACCCACATCCCCACCGGCGACCTGCTCACCACCAACATCTGTTTCGGTGGCGACGACATGCGCACGGCCTACATCACCGGCAGCCTCGAAGGAACCCTCCTCAAAACGACCTGGTCCCGCCCCGGTCACCGTCTTCACTTCCAACCCTAGACAGACCAACTTCCAGGAACATATTGACATCGATCGATTTGAAGCTAGGGTGAAAACCACATATCGACCATTATCGGATCGAGAATCCCATGAGAGTCCAGCTCGCACTAAACGTCGACGACCTCGACGAGTCCATCGACTTCTACACCAAGATGTTCGCCACCGAACCAACGAAGGTAAAGCCGGGCTACGCCAACTTCGCCGTCGAAAACCCGCCCCTCAAGTTGGTGCTCTTCGAAAACAAGGGCTCGGGGGGATCACTCAATCATCTCGGCGTGGAAGTGGAAACAGCTGAGCAGGTCACCGATGCCGAGGCCCGACTGGCCGATGCCGGTCTGGAAACAACCGGCATCGACGACACCCTCTGTTGTTATGCGGCCAAGACCGAAACCTGGATCGAGGGCCCACAGACGAAGTGGGAGTGGTACGTGAAAACCGGCGACTCCGACATCCTCCTGAACACACCGCAATCGGTTAGCGAGTGCGGCCCCGACGTCTGTTGCAGCTAGTCAATTGTTGCGGCTAAACCCTGCCCCCTTATTGGCCGAATTCATCGGCACAGCTTTTCTTCTCGTCGGGGTCGTCGGATCGGGCATCATGGCCGAACGCCTGACCGACGATGTCGGCCTCCAGCTGTTGCAAAACGCGTTCGCCACCGCCGCCGTGCTGGTAGCACTGATCCTCGCCTTCGGCGAGGCGTCCGGAGCACACTTCAACCCAGCCGTCACGCTCGCCGCCCGACTGTTCGGCGACCTCGATACGCCAACGGCTGCGGCCTACGTGGTCAGCCAGGTGGCCGGGGCAGTTGTTGGTGTGATGACGGCCAACGTCATGTTCGACCTCGACGCGATTCACTGGTCTACGAAGGATCGTTCATCACCCAACCTCGTATTCGCCGAAGTTGTCGCCACCCTCGGGCTGCTTCTGATCATCTTTGGAGTCGTGCGATCGGGACGTGCCGCCGCTGCTCCCTACGCGGTTGGCGGCTACATCGCAGGCGCCTACTACTTCACGTCCTCTACCAGTTTCGCCAACCCCGCGGTGTCGATCGCTCGCACAATGAGCAACACCTTCGCTGGCATCAAGCCCACATCGGCTCCCGCATTCATCGCCGCCCAGCTCCTGGGAGCGGTAGCCGCCGTAGCTCTGATCAGGGTCATCTACCCTCACGTCTCGCCCAAGGTTGGCTCCGACGCCGACTGAGCCCCCGACTCAAATCATCCTCACGTGCTAGTGAAGAGACATGAACTTCGGGATGACGGTGAGTCGGGTCGGCGACATCGAGATGGCGGTCTGGGCCGAGAAGCAGGGCTACGACTTCTGCTGGGCCTTTGACAGCCCCATGATTCGGTCCAACATCTGGTCCTTGATGACGTTGCTGGCCGATCGCACCGAGCGCATCCGCATCGGCTCGGGCGTTGCCGTCCCCGGCCTGAGGATGGCCCCCGTTACCGCAAACGCCATCGCCACCATTAACGCCCTGGCCCCCGGTCGAACATTCCTCGGCGTTGGGACAGGCAATACCGCGATGCGGGCGATGGGTCAGCGTCCGCAACGCTTTGCCGACTTCGAGGCCGACATCCGTGTCATCAGGAAGCTGCTCGATGGCGAGCCGGTCGAATACGTTGCCCGGGGCAAGACCCACACGATCGAGTTCCAAAGCCTCGAGCTCGACTGGCTCAATTTGGACGACCGAATTCCGATTCAGATCGGCGGCTTCGGTCCGAAGGCGATAGCTCTTGCCGGCGAGATCGGCGACGGGCTCATCACCAGCTTGCCTCGTGGCGGCACCCTGCCGGAGATTCGAGCCAATCTACTGAGAGGGGCAGAGCGCACAGGACGCTCGCTGGAGGGCTTCGAGTCGACGGCCCTCGTGAGTGTTCTGTTGCTACGAGACGGCGAGACCCTGCACTCCAACAGGCCAGTGCAGGAGATCGGTTCTTCGGTAATGGTCAACCTCCACTACCTCTATGATCTATTCCTCGAAACAGGGGCCGAGCCGCCTGCCTTTGCCCAGAATATATGGGACGACTATGTCGCGTTTCGAACCGAACGCGACGCGAACCGAGATCCCTCCGAAGCCCACGGCAACCACTACGGAACCCTCGATCCCGAGGAAGCTAGGTTCGTCACCCCCGAGCTAATTCAGACCTTTGCCATCGCCGGTCACCCTGGCGAAGTCATCGAGCAACTGAACGACCTCGAGAACCAGGGCCTCACCGGAATCTGCTTCATACCCCCGGCCGGCCGCGAGCAAGACCTCTACGAAGAGTTCGCGACCCAGGTCATCGCCGCTCTCTAGCGTTCCCTCCAAAACTGGTTCTGGCACCGGCAAACCAATACCGAGCATGGTCAACCGGCGCCAGACCGAGAGAATCGGGAGGGAGAGATCGTTAGCGGCGGGCTGCTACCTCGGCTGCTACCGCTGCCGCGTCTCCGTGGTTGAGGAAGCGCTCGGGAACCTCGAACCCGAAGATACGGGCGCTGTTGAGCCCCAAGATCTTGGCCCGTTCCTCATCGGTGAGGCCGCCCATGGTGCGTTCGACCGCTTGAGCCGAATAGGGCCACGAACCCTCATGATGCGGGAAGTCGTTGGCCCACAGGAAGTTGTCGACCAGATTGTGCTCGCGAGCCAGATCGAGGCCGGCTTTGTCCTCCTGGAAGCTGGCAAAACCCTGACGGCGGAAGTACTCGCTCGGTAGCATTTCGAGCTTGGGTCGCACCCACATGTGATGCTTCAGATAGGCCTCGTCCATTGCTTGGAGAAGCCACGGCACCCAGCCGATTCCCGCCTCGATGGTTCCGAAACGCAAATTCGGGTGGCGTTCGGCCACGCCGGAAGCGCAGATGTTAACCAACGGCTCCATGCCCGGCGACAGCGAATGCACGGTGTAGTTGATGACGGCGCCACCTTGGCTACGGGCGGTGCGGGGGTCGCGGCCGGTTGAGATATGGAACGTAACCGGGAGGTTCACCTCATCGATGCAGTCCCACATCGGCTCGAACTCTTTGAGGTTGTAGTTGAGATCGTCCACGTCGGGTGGGCCGAACGTCGGCTTGGTCGGCAGCGTCAGACCCTTGAATCCCAGATCGGCACAACGCTGAATCTCGGCGATGGCCTTGTCGATGACCGCGGGGGCGATACAGGCCATGGGAGCCAGCACGTCGTTGAACTCGTTGAATTCTTCCCAGGCCCAGTCGTTGTAGGCCTTGCACATCACGTGACTGAACTCGGGGTCCTGCGTCGCCCAAATAGTGAGGCCCTTGTTTGGGAACATTACTTCGGCCTCGCAACCGTCAACGGCGAGATCTGTGACTCGAGCTTCGGGTGTCTTCCCCGACCTCTGTCGAAGCTTCTCGTGGCCGCTCAGAGGGTCGACCCAGTTGAGCTTGGCGGCCCGAAAGCCCTCGGTCTTTTGAAACTGGTCGGGCGAGTCCTTCTTGTCGGTCTTGGCCAAAATCAGGCCCGGCAACCGATCGTGATACTTCTCGTCAATACGGTCGTGCAGGAAGGTGTTCGGCTCCTGCACATGACCGTCGGCCGAGCACATGAAGTACTTGTCGTCGGCATCAGGCCGAGCCGAACGGCTCCACCCTTCATTGCCAGGGGTTTCAAGCCGCCACTCGTTGTTAACGTCGGGTGCTGGGATCACATCAGTCATTCTTTACTCCTTCAGACTCGTTGCACGATGGTGGCCGTGCCCATGCCGCCGCCGGTGCACATGGCAACCAGGCCGGTCTCTTTGTCTTGCCGTTCTAGTTCATCGATGAGGGCCCCGATGAGCATCGCCCCGGTGGCCCCGATGGGGTGCCCGAGCGCAATGGCGCCGCCGTTGACATTCACCTTCGCTGGGTCGGCGCCCGTGTCCTTGAAGAACCGAAGCACCACAGAAGCGAAAGCTTCGTTCACCTCGAAGAGATCGATATCGTCTACCGACATCCCGGCCTTGGCCAGGCACTTGAGTGCTGCCGGGCCGGGAGCCGTCAACATGATGAGTGGCTCGTCGGCAGCTACAGCCGACATCATGATCTTCGCCCGCGGCGTCAGTCCGTGTGCCTTGGCGTAGCCGGATGAGGCCAGCAACACGGCACCGGCCCCGTCGACAACACCGGAGCTGTTGCCAGCGTGGTGCACGTGCTCGAGAGTGACACCGGGGTACTTCTGATTGACCATCTCGATCATCGTCGCTTTGGATTGTTCCATCGTGAGATCGACCATCTTGGCGAAGCTGGGGTTGAGGCCAGCCAAGCCTTCGGCTGTTGTCTCTGGTCGCGGGTACTCGTCGGCATCGAGAGCCACGGTGCCATCGGCGTTCTTGATGGTGATCAAGCTGCGCTCGAAACGACCTTCCTTGATCGCTACCTCAGCCCGTCGCTGGCTTTCCAGGCCCAGGGCATCGCAGGCTTCGCGGCTCGAACCATCGATGGTGGCAATTAGATCAGCCGACAGGCCCTGAGGCACCTGCGGATGGGTTTCCAACAGGTGCTCGTTGTTGGCGTGGAACCCGTCGGTGCCGTTGCGAGCTGGCCGGCTCATCGATTCCACGCCGCCGCCAACCACCAAGTCCTGATGGCCAGAAGCGACGCCCATGGCCCCGAAGGTGACCGCTTGTTGACCCGAACCGCAAAAACGATTCAGCGTGACACCAGGCACCGAGATCGGCCAGCCGGCATCGAGCACGGCCATACGACCAATGTCGTGAGCGTGATCGCCAGCGTGTGAACCGTTGCCGCAAATGACGTCCTCGACGTCGGTGGGGTCGAAGCCGACTCGCTCCTGCAGACCGTTGAGCACCTGACCGAGAATCTTCTGAGGGTGCAAATGTGAGAGCGCACCCTTGTCCTTCTTGCCGATTCCCCGCGGTGAACGGACGGCGTCGATAATCAAAGCCTCAGATGCTGCCATAGGGCAACGCTACGACTCGCCACCCCACCGGGTCGAGTCAGACCCAGTTGAAATACTTGGGCTAGCCCAGTTCTTGCCCGTACATCTCGCCAAGGTTGTCGGCCAACAACTCGAGACGCTCACCATCGGGTCCGCGAAAGTAGAGCGAGGACTGATGCTCAAAATCGATGGCGATGCCTGCGTCGATCAGCTTCTGTTTTAGGTGTTCCCACGTCTCGGCCGTCACCGAAAGGGCGAGGTGGTGCATGCTGCCGAGCACCTCGGCATAGGGCCCGAGGTCGAGACCGGGGAAGTCGAAAAAGGCAAGCGAGTTGCCATTGCCGATATCGAAGAAAAAATGGGTGCTGCCCTGATAGTCGCGGTTCTCAAACACTTCGGTAAGCGGGAACTCGAGGATGTCCTGGTAGAAGCGAATAGTCCGAACGACATCGGCGGAGAGCAGAGCGAGGTGATGGACGCCCCCGGCTGCCGAGGGCGGCCGCTCCGATCGAGGTCGAAGATGATCCTGGCGGATCTGCTCCCACTCGGCCGTTCGATCAATGTCTTCGCCATGCTTGGTAGCCATAGAACCAGAGTAACGGTGCGCGGGATCGGCATATTCCTGACTCCTTAATTCCTTCCCGGTTGGGCCGATGAGAGAAGCAGCTCCCCGAGCGAACGGGCTCCTCACCGAAGGGCCCCGAGCGGAAGGAAAGGGCAATGAGTATCAACCGATTGGGCCTGTCCCAGACTGACATTGCGGTGATGGCTGACGCGCTAGGCGACTCCCCCGCCGCCGTCACACTCCGCCTGGAGGAACGACCGTGGTCGTTCCTCGACCTGCTCGAACATCCAGACATTGTGCAAAAGGTGCTCGAGCCTGCGACTCCATTGCAGTCCGATGCGTCACCACATCTCTACTTCGCCGTGCTCACCCAAAAGGCAGCGGCCGATCTTCGCCACACCAGCGTCGTGAACGATTGGGCGGGGGTTGGCCAACGGCTCCCTGTTTTCGACGTCGACCCGTTGCGTGAATTCATCGAGGCACCCGGCCGGGTCGTCTTCGTCGCCAGCCTGCTCACTCGCTTCTGCCACATCCCCGATCTGCCAGCTCCGGTTAGCGCCCTCGATATGGAAGGGTTGGCCGACTGGCTCGAGATGGCCGAACCTGACGATCGTGTCACTCTGCTCTGCCACCTCGGAGATCTGGCCCTCTTCAGTTCTGGTGTGATGGCCGACCAGACCGGGCCCCGACCCTTCGGCCCGCTTACCGCGGAACGCCTGGGCCGAACCCTCGACCTGAACTCCGGCGAGATTCTTCGATTAGTCGACCCCGCTTCGTTCTCTCCTGGTATCGATGCCATGGAATCGCTCGGCCCGTCGTGGTACCGGGCCGCAACCGACCAGGACGCCAACGGTCGACTGTCGCTGGTCGTAAACGACATCGCCAGCCGCTTCCGCTCGGCTAGAAGGTTTCTCAACCATCTTGCCGATTGCTACCTCAATCCGCTCGAACCCGACCTCGGCATCATCTTGTAGTCAGTAGCAGTGGCCCTCACGAGTGGTGACGATCGGCGTAGTGGGCCGATAGCGAGTCGCCGCCGAAGTCGTTGGTCAGATCACGCCACACGGTATGAACGTGGTTCACGTCTCGCTGAGTGTTGTCGTACTCGACCAAGAGGTCGCGACTCTGGATGCGGTAGTAGTGAGGCTGGCCAGCGGCGAGACCGCCGGCCCAGGAGAACGACAACCGATTGATGGCATCGCCGCTCAATTTCGCCTTCTCGAGATCGGCGAGGCCATCGGGCAAACGGTCGAGATAGGCATCGAGGAGCGATCGCAGTACGTCGGTCTGGGCGGATTTGAGGCCGGCCACTGGAACACCGCTCGGCGAAAGCCGGAAGGCAAGAGCAGTTCGGTCGTCACCAGTCAGGGCCGCTTTGGCGTCGGCCGTAAGTTGAGCATTGACCATCAAGTCGTGCACAGGCTCGGGCAAGCGACCGCGAAACACCTCGGGCAGCGGCACGACATTGTCGCCGTCTGCCAACAACGTGCGATTGGCCGTAACGATGTCGATGGGGGCCCGCCGCGTTAGCAAGGCCTTCCGTAGCTGCGAAGGGTCAAGGGTGTTGACGAGCTCGCGGCCCAAATCCTCGGCTGCGGCGAGGGGACGGTGCAGATGTGGGCCAAGCAGCGGCGACGAAGCCGGGTCGGCGCCGAAAAAACTGGGCGTGGTGGCCACAACCTCACCGTCGATGACGGTGTAGTGAAGCGACACGTGGTGACCGCCAAAGCGCCACCCCCAAACTCGGTCGGCCGGAGCCCCGAAGACAGCGATCCAATAGAGCTGAGGATCTCGACCCCGCTCGCGAGCGAACCCGGCCGTCCAACCTTCGGTGTGATCCAACACATTTTCGAGACCAATGATCGTGGCCATCGTGACGTACCCAGCGGTCGACAACCCGGACGCGACGAGACGATGTGTAAAACGCTGCTGGCGGGACGTCATGTCGGCGAGCGGAAGCCCACCGTGATCAGTAGGCGTATAAAACCACCGACGCCGTTCCGTCGTCTCCCCCTCGACCAGCTGCGGGGACGCAAACGACACCGCATTCCGTTGGTCCGCACCCAAGCAGTCAAGTAGCTCGGTCGCGGCCGCTGCCATGCGGTCGGCTATCTCGTGTCGCGCGCTCATGGTCACAATCCCTCAGTTCGCCCGAGCCGTCAGTCGCCGGCGCCATGCAGCCCGAAGATAAACGACGGGTCGCCAGGCTCCCAGCTGTTGTCGATCTGCGACCGTCGGCCGATCTGCCTCGTTCTCTCGAGCAACGAACGGCCGAGCTCAAGTTGGCGAGGCTCCCATCCAGCAAGGGCGGCGGGAACGTCGGCGGCCGTATCGAGTGCTGCTGCCAACGCCCAGGCATCATCGGCTGCCTTGGCCGTTCCCGCCGCGGCGTGAGGTCGAACCGAGAAAGCGGCATCGCCCAACAAGCAGATTCGCCCGAAAGCCATTCGTTCGACCTCGACGTCGTAGACCACTTGCACGAAAGGCTCGGCCGTTCGGGTAACAAGTTCGGCCAGCGGTGGTGGGAGGCGGGCGGCCGACGTGGCGCAGAGCTCGGCCACATGGTGTTGGGCTGCCGCGCCCGGAGGGAGCGACAACTCACGACGCTGACCCTGGTTGTCGGTAAGAAGATCGTCGAGTTCGCCGCCGGCCAGATAATTTCTGTACCAGACGAAGTTGACCAACCGCTCCCCCGTGGCAACTGACCCATCCAAGCCGGGAATCGGATACACGAGGATGTGACTGTTTGCGTGGACGTAATAGGTAATGGCGTCACCCAACCGGGCCATGAGATCGGTCGCCAGTTCGGACTCTGGCACCATGCCCCGCCATGCCACATACCCGGCATAGGCCGACACGGCATCCGGTTGCAGACTGGCTCGGGTACTCGATCCGACACCATCGGCGCACACCAGAAGGTCGGCCTCGACCGTGCGGTCGCCGAACTCAACCGTCACCCCACTGTCTGACTGTTCGAACCCGGTCATTTCGTGCCCGAGCAGGTACCAATCGTCGCCGAAATGGTCGAGCAGTCGGCGATAGACAGCGTTCCATGAGCTGAACAGGTAGTCGTGCGCAGCATCGTGAGCGACCGACCCATCTCGCTGCAGATAGCGGATGTGATCGGTGGCAACACTGATCTCTTCGAGCGACACCCCGACCCGCTCGACCAGGTAGCGATAGGAGGTTTTCAGAAAACCGATGCCTGCGCCGCGCTGTTCGAGCGGTCGAGGTGACCGCTCGAACACCGTGACGTCATGACCGCTGTCGCGCAGCAGACATGCTGCGGTGAGGCCGCCGAGTGAACCGCCGACGATGGCGACCCGAACATTTTTCATAGGAATGGTGTAATGAGCGGACGATGTAACCCTTGCTTCAGCCTGGCTGGCCGAAGGTTGCGATCTTGTCGACCCGGCACTCGAACAGCGTGCGACGCTCCTCAAAAGAAGGGTCGCGCAATCCGTACTCGTCACCCTCGCCGACATACTTCTGCCAGATGCGGTTGAGCTGCTCGGTGACCCGACTGCCCTCGGCCGGGTCGTCCTCTGATATCTCCCGATCGACCGTGACCTTGATGCTCATCCAGTGGTACATGTTCTCTGGGTTCATGATGAGAATCGAGACCTGCGGGTTCTGGCGGATCCAGTCGGCTTTCTTGCGCTGATTAGCCACGTTGATGAGCACCGTGTCGCCCTCGTAGTCGAACCACATCGGGGTCAGATTTGGCCGACCATCTCCACCGATCACAGCCATCACGCAAGCGAGCGGCTTATCCATCAGTTGCTTGTAGGTGTCGTCAAGGTCGCTGATACTGGCGATCTCGGCCTTCGAGCCGACCGCAAACTGGTTTGCTTGGGGACCTTCGGAGACGTCGAGAAACTTCGACACGATGACCATGGCGGGTGGTCCTTTCAGGGGGGTTTGGCGGGGTCTAGCGAGCAAGTCTTTTTATCACTGACCGAGACTCAACCGCGTGTCGTAGCGATGAGGTGCGGGTAGTCACCGGGGTCAATACGGGCATCTATCAGACGAGGAGCGTTCCACCCGAGCTTCAGTGCCTTTCGCAAAGCCTCGATGCCTTCGACAACTTCACCTGCGATGCCGCTGGCACGGGCAATGGCGGCGAAATCGACAGGTCGATAACGCACTGCCTGGCGGCCCCCGTGGCCATCACGCTGCTTGATTTCTATGAGGCTGAGCGCGGCGTCGTTGAACACCACGATGGTTATTGGCAGGTCGAGCCGGGCGATTGTCTCGAGTTCGGCCAGCGTCATCGAAAGCCCGCCATCGCCGGTCAGAGCCAGAACCGGCGAGTTGGGCCGAGCCAACGCAGCGCCGATAGCCGCAGGAACAGCGAACCCCATGGTGGCCAGACCATTCGAAATGAGCAGCCCGAAGGGCCTCGTCACCGGCCAGTTGGGCATGACAGCCAGGAAGTGGGCGCCGGCGTCGACCGTGACCGTCGCGTCATCGGGAACAACGGCAGCGGCTACGCCAACAAGTTCGAGCGGCCCGAACGGTGCGGCCGGATTGTTTGGTCGCAGAGCGGCCCGGGCCTCGGCTCGAAATGACTCGGCTGCGCCCCGGGGCCAGATGGTCGTGGTCGGTGCCAGCACCTTGAGGAGGTCGGCGGTTGGGGCGACGACATCGACTGCTACTTCGAAATAGGGGCTGGTCTGCTGCACGGTCGACAGGCGCACCAAGGGTGCAGCGGTCGACCAAGTCGCGGGGATCGGCTCGACCTCATCCAGGCCGACGGCGACAACCAGGTCGGCCGCGTCGAGCACGGGCCGTTCCAGCGCACCGTTGGTGAAGATGCCGGCGCTAATCGAACCTTCCGTTGACACAACCCCGATGGCCTCATAGGTGGTCAGAACCGGGCAGCCAAATGCTTCGAGAACGTCGGCGATCGACGATCCCCAGGCCGCGGCCTCGACACCGACGATCACAAGGGGGCGTTTGGCCGACTCGATCATGGCGCGGGCCGTGGCCAGCGCAGCGACGTCGAGTGTTGCCGCCGGTGGTGCATCGAACACCGGTGCCGCCAACGGATGGGCAGGGTCAAAATCGAGGTGGACCGCACCCGATGGCCAAGTAACCGCGTGCGTCACCAACTCGTGTAGATCAGCGTCGTCGGTGACGTCGGAGATCGTCGCCGACGCTTTTGTCAGTGGCGCCATCATCGCAGCCTGGTCGACTCGTTGGTGCGGAACCCGATGGGCTTGCACCGATGGCACCGTGTCGGCAATTACCACCAGCGGGTAACGGTCGAGGGTTGCCTGCGCCGCACCGTTGGCGGCTGATGCTGCACCGGGGCCTCGCGTGACGACCACGGGTGTTGGTTGGTCGGTGAGGCGGCCATACGTCGACGCCATGATGGCGGCGGCCGTCTCACCGTGGGCGAGCACGAATCGCATGCCTTCGGCCAAGGCTGCCCCAACTACATCAAGGTTCGGGCCTCCGCCTGGCAGACCGAACATGATGTCGGCCCCTCCTGCACGAAGCGCCCGGGCCAGACGAGTACTGAGAGGGTCAGGCACCGGCATCGAGGAGGCGGGCGGCAGCGCGGAGATCATTGGGCACGATGGAGCTCAGAATTTCGGCGTCGAGCGACGCCACCTTTGGGTCGTCCGACAACCGCACGGCCTGCCGGCTGGCGGCTTGCTCGAACAGATTGCGGGCGTAGCGGGCGTTGCCGAAGGCTTCGCTTCTAGTCACCTGTTCGAAGATGTACTCAAGGGTGATCGACGTTCCTTCGCCCAGCACGTAGTCGTTGTCGGTCGCAAGATTCTCGGTGATGGCCACGAGCTGTGTCGTGGTGTAGTCCGGGAACTCGATCTCACGAGCGAAGCGCGACCGCAGTCCCGGATTCGACTTGAGGAATTTGGTCATCAGCTTCGGGTAGCCGGCAACGACGACCACGAGTTCGGAACGATGATCTTCCATCCGTTTGATCAGCGTCTCGATGGCCTCGGCCCCAAAGTCGTTGCCAAGCCCCATGGTGGACGGCGAAAGGGCATACGCCTCGTCGATGAACAGCACGCCGCCCAGCGCCTTCTTCACCGTCTTGTTCGTCTTGGCTGCGGTGTGTCCGACGTACTGCCCGACAATTCCTGCTCGATCCACCTCGACCAGGTGACCCTTTTCGAGGAGCCCGATCGAGCCGTACATCTCGCTCAGCAGTCGAGCGACGGTTGTCTTACCGGTGCCCGGGTTGCCCATGAACACCAAATGCTGGCTTGTGGGGATATCAGCCAGCCCATGGGTCTTGCGCTGCGCCTGGATCTGCAGGAACGCCATCTGGCTCTGGATCTGCTCCTTGACCGAGTCGAGACCTACCAGCCCGTCGAGCTCGGCCTGGATGACATCGAGTGGGCGCGGCGCACCCTCGGCCTTCGAGCGGCCGAAGTTCGAGAGTTTCCCCGGAAGCCGATCGTCCAGTCGTATCTCGGCCTGGCTACGCACCTGTTCAGCGGCATCACGAAGTCGCTTCGCCAGCTTGTCGGGTCGTCGCGCCATTGGCCCAAACGCTAGCGGTAGTGGCGCCCTCTATCGCTCGGTTGGCGCGTAGAACTCAGTCGGAGCTCTCTTAATCATCAATCGCTTGGTAGACGAGCGAGCGCATCGTACGATCGGGCTCGAGCACACCAGTCATGTACTGCGACATGAACACACCAACGAGCTCCTCGGCTGGATCCACCCAGTAGTAGGTCTTGGCCGCACCGGCCCAGCCGAACTCACCCTCCGAACCCGTGCCGCCGAACTGGCCGAGGTCGAGCATGACCCGCGAACCCAGTCCGAATCCCATACCTGGCACCGCCTGGCCAAGCAGATCGAAGGGCAGCAAGTCGGCGGGCACGTGGTTGGTGTGCATGAGCTGCAGTGTCTTGCGGCTGATGAGGCGCTCGCCCGCCTCTCCGCCGACAAGGCCACCGCTCACCAGCATCTGAGCGAAACGCATGTAGTCGCTGATGGTCGAGAACAGGCCCAACCCGCCACGTTGGAACACATCAGGTGTGTTGGTCGGGTAGGTGCTCGAGACGTCGGCCCGCTCGTTGTATCCGCTCACCGCAGCTGAAACCAGGGCGCTGGCTGAGTACCCCTGACCGAGAAGGTCTGGCAAGCCATACATGGCCGAGAGTCGACCAACCTCAGACTCGGGAACACCGAATCCGGAATCGCTCATGCCGAGAGGCTCGAACATGCGATCGCTGAGGAACTGTCCGAGCGACTGTCCGGAGATCACCTCGACAAGACGGGCCGCTACATCGATTCCGACGCTGTAGTGCCAGCGAGTGCCCGGCTGCCACGCCAACGGGATTTCGGCGAGAGCATCGATGCACTGCTCGAGGGTCCGAGTGGCGTCATGCATGATGTTGGCGTCGCGATACATCTGATCCGCCGGCGAGCCCTCCATGAAGTCGTAGGTGAGCCCGCTGGTGTGCATCAACAACTCGCGCACCTGCATCGGTCGAACTTGGTCGACCAGCGAGCCATCATCGGCCAACACCTTTGTCTTGCCGAATGCTGGCAGATAGTTGGCAACGGGATCGGTGATCTGGAAGCGACCTTCTTCATGCAGCAACATCAGCGCCGTCGACACAATCGGCTTGGTCATCGAATAGATGCGAAAGATCGTGTCGGCCGTCATGGGAAGGCCAGCCTCTTTATCGCGGAAACCGACCTGTTCGGCGTGCACGATTTCGCCGCGCCGGCTGACCATGGTGCTGATACCGGCGAGGCTGCCGTTGTCGATATAGGTCTGCATCGCGGGCGCGATACGTTCGAGCCGGCTGGTGCTCATTCCTACGGCTTCTGGTGACGTCACGGTAATCGACAAGACAGATCCTCCAAGTCAGGGATGCCCGGAGACTACTGAGAGCAGCGACAAGCCGCTAGCGGATCTGACCAACCACCGATGCCGGTGTGAATCGAACCAACAGGCGACCCTCGCTGATCATGGCGGCTCGGTACTCGTCCCAGTCAGGATGGGGCTCCCCCGCCACTCGCTCGTAGTAGTCGACAAGCGCATCGCCTACGGCATCACCGGGCTCGGTGGTGACGTTGGTGAGTTCCACCGTTCCATCGAACGAGAGGTACGACCACGACGACCGGTCAGTGAGGTGCAGCACAACCCGGTTGTCTCGCCTCATGTTCTTGGTCTTCGCTCGGCCGTCGGTGAGTGAAATGTCAAACGTGCCGATGTCATCGACCTTCGGCGCGTAGGCGTAGGAGATGTCAGACGATTGTGGTCGCCCGTCGGAACGAATGGTGATCAGCACGGCATCGGTTCGACCAGCGGCCCACGTCAGGGCGGAGTTCATGTCCATGATGCAGTCTCGCCCAGACGGTCGCTTAAAACTTGCCGCTATTGACATCGTGTCGAGGAACCGGCTCGACGTTGTCCCAATGCTCGACAACGAGGCCGTCTTCGAGGCGAAAAACGTCGACCTGGGCGTACTGAGTGCATGCTTCTTCAGCGGTCACCGACGACGTCCGGCACAGTGACGCCACGAAGTTTCCCTTTCCGACGAGCAGGACGATCTCGTCGTAGCAGATCGACCGATCGGGGGCGAGCAACAGCGACTTGGACGCCTCGAGGCCATCGGCTACCCGGGGATTGTGCTGGGTGAACTGCTGAGCGGAAACGTACCTGTCAAGATTCTCGGGCGATCCACCCTGCACCAGCACATCTTCGATGAGCGCCCGAACGACCGCCTTGTTTACATCGGTCCGGTCGAGGTCTGTGATCTCGGTTGGGCCATCAAGCGGCGTATGACCCGAGGGGGTTTGGCCTCCAAACACGCTGATGACATCCCAATGCTCGATGATCTTGTCGTTGTCATCGGTATCGAAGAAGTCGGTTGTGACGTACTCGAATTCACCCTCATTCAGACTCTGGTAGACGTGCAGAAAGACATGGTTACCGTCTTCCCATCCCCGGACCAGCCGCACATCTCGTATCGGGTTTCGTTCGAAGAAGCCGGTGAAGAACTCGACGAATCCGTCAACTCCGTCCGCTACCCCGGTCGAGTGCTGTGTATATCGCTCGCCTGTGTAGTTTTCGACGGCCTCCCGGGCTCGACCCTCGAGAATGCCCTCGAGATAGAGAGCGCTCGCGTTCTCAAGTTTGCGACCCATGTTCAGAATGCGGCGTCGAGGGCGGTGCGCATCTCGGCTACCAACGAGGCGGTCTCGTCGATCGAAGCACCTTCCAGCACCCGGCGCATGAGCGCCGACGCGGTAATGACGCCATCGGCGCTCTGGCAGGCGGCAACGGCGTGAGCCGGGGTTGAAATGCCAAAGCCGATCAACACTGGCACATCCGAAACCGCCCTCACGCGACTGCTGAGGATCGACGCTGCGTCGTCCAAACTGGTTCGTTCGCCCGTGGTGCCCATGGTGCTGACCGAATAGAGAAAGCCCTTCGTCTGCTCGGCCAGCATGGCCAAACGATCGTCGCTGGTGACAGGCGCCACCAGCAGGACGTTCTCGATGCCATTCTCCGCAGCGGCGCGCATCCAGTCGCCGGCTTCTTCAACGGGCAGGTCGGGCAAGATGGTGGCGTTGACGCCGCTGCGAGCCAAGTCGGCGGCGAAGCGATCGTGGCCGTATCGGAAGACCAGGTTGTAATAGGTCATGGCCAGCAGCGGCACCGCCATCGGGCGTTCCTCCAGCGCGGCCAGCGCGCCGGCTGGCGTGATGCCGTTGTTCAGTGCTTGTACTGATGCTTCCTGGATGGTCGGGCCGTCCATGGCTGGATCGCTGAACGGAATGCCGATCTCGACGGCGTCTGCGCCTGCTTCGATCACGGCCTCCACCAACTCGAGCCAATCGGGAACGATGCCGGCCGTCACGTAGGGAAGAAGCAACTTGCGTCCCCCATCTCGCTTCTCCCTCAGGTTCGCTTCGAGAGACCGGGCTGGTTCGACCGTTGCTGTCACGACATCACTTGCCGGTCCGGTTGCGCTCATGTCAGATCCGTCCTTCGGATTCGAGTAGTTCCTGCACTTGCTGAACGTCTTTGTCACCGCGGCCAGACAGGTTCACGACCACCGTCTTCCCTGCCAGTTGCTCCTTCTCTTGCACCAGCCAGGCGATGGCGTGGGCTGACTCGAGAGCCGGAATGATGCCTTCGGTACGAGCCAGAAGTTGGAAGGCGTCAACCACCTGGGCATCGGTGACGGGGTGGTATTCGGCCCGCCCGTTGTCAGCCAGATAGGCGTGTTCGGGGCCAATCCCCGGATAGTCCAAGCCGGCTGAAATCGACTTGGCCTCCAACACCTGACCAACCTCATCCTGCATGAAATAGGCCTTCATGCCGTGCACGATGGCCGGGATTCCTCTGCCAACAGCCGCGCCTCCGGCCGGTTCGACACCGACCAGTCGCACGCCCTCCTCATCGGCGAACCCAGCGAAGAGACCGGCAGCGTTCGAGCCGCCCCCGACGCAGGCAACCGCGACGTCCGGCATGCGGCCCAACATCTCTCGGCACTGGCGGTTGGCCTCACACCCGATGATCTCGTGGAACGAACGAACCATCCACGGGTACGGGTGGGGTCCCATCACCGAGCCGATGCAGTAGTGCGTGGTCTCGACTTCCGAAACCCAGGCCCGCATGGCCTCGTTCACCGCGTCCTTCAAGGTACGACTGCCGGACAACGCCGGAACCACCTCGGCCCCCAGCAGCTGCATACGGAAGACATTGAGCGCCTGACGCCCCATGTCGACCTCGCCCATGTACACAACGCACTCCATGCCGAACAGGGCAGCTGCCGTGGCGGTCGCCACGCCGTGCTGGCCGGCCCCGGTCTCGGCAATGAGTCGAGTCTTGCCCATGCGCTTGGCCAGCAAAGCCTGGCCGATCACGTTGTTGATCTTGTGGCTGCCGGTGTGATTGAGGTCTTCACGTTTGAGCAAGATGCGCATGCCCAGCTGCTCTCCCAAACGATGGCACTCGGTCATGGCCGACGGTCTTCCGGTGTATTCGGTCAGCAGATCGAGGAACTCTTTGCGGAACTCGTTCGATCCCCACGCCTCACGAAAAGCAGCCTCGACCTCCTGACACGCGCCAACCAGCGGTTCGGGCACAAAACGGCCCCCGTATTCGCCGAAGAAGCCGGCGGCATCCGGTTCGGTCATGGCCTGGCGAGTCTGATCATCGACTTCGAGCATGAAGGGACTATAACATCTAGAGTTCTAGATGTTATAGTTCAGAGAGAGAGAGAGAGAGAGAGAGAGAGAGAGAGACTGGCGCTACAGAATCTGCGACAGGAACGCTTGGGTCCGAGGCTCGGTTGGATTGGTGAAGAAATGCTCCGGTGTACCGACTTCGACGATCTCCCCCGAGGCCATAAACACCACCCGGTCGGCAACCTGGCGGGCAAATCCCATCTCGTGGGTGACAACGATCATGGTCATGCCCTCACGGGCAAGATCGGTCATGACTTCGAGAACCTCGTTGATCATCTCCGGGTCTAGGGCCGAGGTCGGCTCGTCGAACAGGATCACCTTCGGTTCCATCGCGAGAGAGCGAGCTATCGCCACACGTTGTTGCTGGCCACCGGAAAGTTGGCCCGGCTTCTTGTGGGCCTGCTCAGGGATCTGGACCCGCTCGAGAAGCTCCATGGCTTTCGCATCTGCCTCGGTCCGGGTCTGGCCTCGCACCAGTCGCGGGCTGAGGGTGATGTTCTCGAGCACTGTCAGGTGTGGGTAAAGGTTGAATTGTTGGAAGACCATGCCCGTCTCACGTCGAATGGCCTGAATGTTTCGTAGGTCGTCAGAGAGTTCGA